>CAMWQB010000012.1 GCA_947176295.1 uncultured Porphyromonadaceae bacterium | reverse complement strand
ATGCCATATTCTGCCTTCCCCGGAGCGGGGGCGGAGAAGTAGTAGAGCCTGTCGGCATGAATGGCCATGTTTGAGACATGGACGTCGGGGAATGAGGCAGCGAGGGCCATGGTGCTTTCGGAGCCTGAAGCGTCGGGAGCGAGCATATAGAGGCCGGACGGGACGGAGCCTTCGCGGTTGCCCCGCGAGCTTACCCAAAGGCGCCCTCGGGAGTCGGCGCGGAGATGATGTAAGTTGATGGCTACGTCGATCTTGCGCTCTTCGAAGAATGAGGGGATGTCGATGACGGAGACAGTGCGGTCGTAGACGGGCGGGCGGTAGCCTCCACTGTTTGCGACGAAAAGCTTGCGGCCGAGGACAACCATTTCTTCAGGCTGATAGCCGACGGTGCACCGTCCTGTGATGGAGAGGGTGAGGGTGTCGACACGGAAGACTGCTCCGAGGGGACAGTCGGGATCCTCGCCGACGGGGCCGATGTAGGAGCTGACGTAGGCGTTGGGGCCGCTGAATGCGAGGTAGCGGCAGTTGGGGATGTCGATCATGGCGAGGCGTCGGGCAGTGGGTAGGTCGAGGACTTCGAGCTTATGGGAGCAGTTCACGACGATATAGAGCTTTGAGCCATAGATGGCTATGTCGTTGCCGACGTCGCCGAGCTCCATGGCCACGGTAGGGTTCTCGCGAGCGTAGATATTCCGTTCGTAAAGACCTGTGGAATAAGAGAAACGGTCGAGGGTGCATTTGTTTGAGCCCATGTTGCCTTCGTTGAGGAGGTAGAATCCGGCGATGCGGGAGTCTTCGGCGGGAAAATCGATGATGGTCTCGCCTTCGGGGATGATGACGATTTCGTCGTGTCGGCAGGCCGGGAGGAGGGCCAGGAGAAGGAGGGCCGGGATGAGGTGGCGGAAAATGGAGTTCATGGCTACAAAGATAAGGGATTTTTTCGTAAATTTGCGTGCTATGAGAAAGAGTATTTTTATTACCGGAGGAGCCTCTGGAATAGGAGGCGCGAGCGCCGCTCTCTTTTTGGAGCGGGGATGGAACGTTGGAGTTTATGACCTGAACCGCACGGCGCTGGTGGACGGGCTGACAGGAGAATACGGGGCCGGGCGATTCGCATATCACGGGGGCGATACGCGCTCGGCGGAGGCTTTGAAGGCTGCGGCCGAGGAGACAGCCGAGGCCCTCGGGGGACTCGGGGCTGTGTTTGCCTGTGCAGGGGTGCATCATTCGGATACGCTGATGGATGTATCGGAAGATGAGTTGAGGCGGGTGATGGAAATCAACATAATGGGGACATTCAATACGCTGCGGGCATGTATTCCGCTGATATTAAAGAGCGGCGGAGGGGCAGTGGTGATAAACGCTTCGGACCAGTCGCTGATCGGGAAGCCGCACAGCTTTGCCTACGGGCTGACGAAGGGGGCTCTCGGGCAGATGACGAAGAGCCTGGCGCTTGACTTGGCGGGAAAGGGCGTGAGGGTGAATGCGATATGCCCCGGGACAATCCGAACGCCGATGGTGGACGCTATATTCGCCCGGTGCGCGGCCTCGGGGGCGGGGAGCGAGGCTGAATTATGGGCTGAGGAGGCGTCGTTGTTTCCGCTCGGTCGCGTGGGGGAGGCGTCGGAAGTGGCGAGGCTTGTATATTTCCTTGCTTCGGAAGAATCGAGCTTCTGCACAGGGGGCCTCTACACGATAGACGGAGGCCTGACGGCAGGGTAAAATCGAGTGTTAAATGTTTTTTTTGGACGGAAAGGGGTGAAATGCGAAAAAAAAATTGTAACTTTGCAGCCTGACTTGGCAAAAGGATTTGCAAGCCGAAAATTTCCAGACCAATCACAAGCATATTATGAAGCTCCTTCAAGAAAAGCTCTCCAAGTATACGGCGCCTCAGGAAGCGAAAGCTGCAGGTATCTACCCGTATTTCCGCGCAATATCGTCGGAACAGGACCCCGAAGTATTAATCAACGGCAAGCGAGTGCTGATGTTCGGCTCGAACTGCTACACGGGTCTCGTGAACGATCCGCGCATCAAAGAGGCAGCCATGGAAGCCATCCGGAAGTATGGCACTGGCTGCGCAGGCTCGCCCTTCCTCAACGGCACACTTGACTTGCACAAGCAGCTCGAGGCTCGCATCGCCGAGTATATCGGCAAGGAGGACGTGATGATTTATTCCACGGGCTTCGGCGTGAACCTCGGTGTGGTGTCGTGTCTGACGGGCCGCGAGGACTACATCCTCTGGGACGAGCAGGACCATGCTTCGATAATCGAGGGTCGTCGTCTTTCGTTCTCTCAGTCGCTGAAATACAAGCACAACGACATGGAGAGCCTTGAGGCCCAGCTGCAGAAATGCGCTCCGGACAAGGTGAAACTGATTGTAACGGACGGTGTGTTCTCGATGGAGGGCGATGTTGCCAACCTGCCGAAAATCACGGAGCTTGCCAAGAAATATAATGCGACCGTGATGGTGGATGAGGCTCACTCGATAGGCGTGTTCGGCGAAGGCGGCCGAGGCGTCTGCAACCACTTCGGAGTAACTGACGACGTGGACCTGGTGATGGGCACGTTCTCGAAGAGCTTTGCTTCGCTCGGTGGCTTCATAGCTACGGACAAGGAGATAACGAACTTCCTGCGCCACCACTCTCGTTCCTATATCTTCACGGCATCGATCACTCCGGCATCGACGGCAGCTGCTCTGAAGGCTATAGACATCATGATCGAGGAGCCGGAGCGCCAGAAGAATCTTTGGGACCTTACGAACTATGCTCTTGAGGGCTTCCGCGAGATGGGTCTTGAAATCGGCAACACTTCGACGCCTATCATTCCGCTCTACATCCGCGACAACTTCAAGACATTCAAGATTACGACTGATCTTTTCAACGAGGGCATCTTCGTGAATCCGGTAGTTTCTCCGGCTGTTGCGCCGCAGGATACTCTTATCCGTTTCAGTCTGATGGCTACCCACACGAAGGAGCAGGTAACTGAGGCTCTTGAGAAAATCGAGAAGGTATTCCGAAATAATGGAGTGATTTAAAAAAACAGACAATATATTGAGCGATACCCCGGGGGCGTTTTTGGCGAGCCCCGGGGTGTTGTTTTTTTCCCGGAGGGTGGCATTGAGCGGGATTTGGCGATGCAGGGTAATTTGTGGCCGCAGGTTGGAGGTGTCGCCTTTGGGGGCGCAGGTTGGGGACAACCTGCTTTCCTTTGGGGCGGGAGGATGGTTGTTAACCTATAATAACAGGGGAAGATTTTGCGGGGAGGAGAAAAATGTGTAACTTTGTCTGCAAATAAACGAAATAAACCCCAAAAAGAGATATGGCACAGCAAGAAGACGTGTTCAAGAAGATAGTATCGCACGCAAAGGAATATGGCTTTGTATTTCAGTCGAGCGAAATATATGATGGTCTGTCGGCAGTCTATGACTACGGGCAGAATGGTGTTGAGCTGAAAAACAACATCAAGCGCTACTGGTGGGAGGCGATGACGCTTCTCCACGAGAATATCGTCGGCATCGACTCGGCTATCTTCATGCACCCGACGATCTGGAAGGCATCGGGACACGTGGATGCGTTCAACGATCCTCTGATCGACAACCGCGATTCGAAGAAGCGCTATCGCGCGGATGTTCTCATCGAGGAACAGATTGCCAAATATGATGAAAAAATCGAGAAGGAGGTAGCGAAGGCAGCCAAGCGCTTCGGCGACAGCTTCGATGCGGAGCTCTACCGCACGACCAATCCTCGAGTTCTCGAGCACAAGGCTAAGCGGGACGCACTGCACGAGCGTTTCGCGCAGGCGATGAACGACTCCAATCTCGACGAGCTTCGCCAGATAATCATTGACGAGGCAATCGTTTGCCCTATCTCGGGAACGAAGAACTGGACGGAGGTCCGCCAGTTCAACCTGATGTTCAAGACGGAGATGGGTTCGACGGCCGACGGCGCCATGACGGTGTATCTGCGACCGGAGACGGCTCAGGGCATCTTCGTGAACTATCTGAATGTGCAGAAGACAGGCCGTATGCGCATACCTTTCGGCATAGCACAGATAGGCAAGGCCTTCCGCAATGAAATCGTGGCGCGGCAGTTTATCTTCCGCATGCGCGAATTCGAGCAGATGGAAATGCAGTTCTTCGTGCGCCCGGGCGAGGAGATGAAATGGTTCGCCCACTGGAAGGAATGGCGTCTGCGCTGGCACAAGGCTCTGGGGCTGGGCGATGAGAAGTATCGCTACCACGACCACGAGAAACTTGCCCACTACGCCAATGCGGCAACGGACATCGAATTCCAGATGCCTTTCGGCTTCAAGGAAGTAGAGGGTATCCACTCGCGTACGAATTTCGACCTTTCGCAGCACGAGAAGTTCTCCGGCAAGAAAATCCAGTATTTCGACCCCGAACTGAACGAGAGCTACACGCCTTACGTGATCGAGACGTCGATCGGTGTGGACCGAATGTTCCTGT
Source organism: uncultured Porphyromonadaceae bacterium (assembly GCA_947176295.1). GTDB lineage: Bacteria > Bacteroidota > Bacteroidia > Bacteroidales > Muribaculaceae > CAG-873. The sequence continues at coordinate 32,343 of CAMWQB010000012.1, read as the reverse complement.
CGGTGATGTGCTCGAGCTATGAGGAGCAGGCTCTGGAGGGCGGCGACACGCGCGTGGTGCTCCATCTGCCGGCGGCGCTTGCACCGGTGAAGTGTGCTGTGCTTCCTCTTGTGCGCAAGGACGGGCTTCCTGAAAAGGCCCGCGAAATCGTAGACGATCTGAAATTCGACTTCGCCACTCACTACGAGGAAAAGGATACGATCGGCAAGCGCTATCGCCGCCAGGATGCCATCGGCACTCCCTACTGCATAACGGTGGACCACCAGACGCTCGAGGACAACACAGTAACTCTTCGCGAACGCGACAGCATGGAGCAAAAGCGAGTGGCTATCGCCGACCTCCACCGCCTGATACATGAAAACGTGAGCCTTACATCTCTCTTACGCAAACTGAAATGAAAAAAGCTTATATAATCATAGGAGTATTAGCAGTACTCGGGCTTCTTGTCTTCTTCTCCGGAAAAAGGAACTACAACAAGTTTGTGGTGGAGCAGGAGAGCGTGGACCAGACGTGGAGCCAGGTAGAAAATCAGTATCAGCGCCGCTTGGACCTGATACCCAATCTTGTTGAGGCCGTCAAAGGATATGCCAAGCACGAGAGCGAGACTTTCGAGAAGGTTACGGAGGCGCGTGCGGGACTGTCGCAAGCCTACAACAAAGCCTCGGAGCAGAGCATGGGAGGGAGCGTGGCACCATCGTCGCAGGAGGCTCTGGACGATTTCCAGGCCAGCCAGCAGGAGCTTCAGCGAGCGCTCAACATCTACGTGAACGCTGTGCGCGAGGCTTATCCCGACCTGAAAGCGAACGAACAGTTTGCTGACCTTCAGGCACAATTGGAGGGCACGGAAAACCGCATAGCCACCGAGCGCGAACGGTATACGAAGGCTGTGCAGGCCTACAACGTGAGTGTAAAGACTTTCCCGGCGAATCTTTGGGCAGGGCTTTTCGGCTTTGATGCGCGGGCGCAGTTCAAAGCTGACCCTGAAGCCGCACATGCTCCGAAAGTACAGTTCTGACGATGAAGAAGCTACTGATTGCCATAGCCTTAATTGCAGGCCTTTCGGCCGGCTGGAGCTGCTCGAACGATGAGCAGACGACATGGGACAAGTATAAGGACTGGCGCGAGCTGAACAATGCGTGGCTTGCGGAGATGCAGACGAAGACCAATCCTGACGGGACGCCTTACTACAAGGTGATAATTCCGGAATGGAACCCTGCGACGTTCGTACTTATCCACTACTTCAATGATCGCGCAGAGACGGAGGGCAAGCTCTCGCCTCTCTACACGAGTTTCACGGATACCCGCTACAAGCTTCACGACTGCAATGGGACGGGAATCGATTCGTCGACTTTCGTGATGCAGACGGGTGTGCAGGGCATTTACCGCAGCCAGGTGTCGGGCAATGTGCAGGGCTATGCTATCGCCCTGATGGATATGCGTTGCGGGGACACGGCTGAGGTGCTTGTGCCTTACGGTCTTGGCTATGGGGCGCAGAATACGGGTACGATTCTCCCCTACTCTAATCTGAGATTCAATATCCGTCTGGTGGACATTACGAACTACGAGACTTTGCCGTAAGGGCGGAGCGGTCATGCGGTGGCATGGCCGCTGGTTCGGTTAGAGCCCTTGGGCGATTGCCGGTATGGCCGCAGGTTCGGAGAACCTGCTCTCTTTTGCATGCGGTTCTCTTTTGAAAAGTGCCGAAGGCAAGTCCCTACAAACGGCGGTGGGGCGGTCGTGCGATGGCGGGCGACGTCGGGATGTCTGCAAAACGGGGGGTATTAAATACGTGTTTTTGGATTGGTGCTTTGATTGTTATGAAGACGGGCAAGGGTATTGCTTTGGGTGTTTTGGCGGCGGTGAGCTATGGGACTAACCCTTTGTTTGCCGTGCCTCTTTATAATGAAGGACTAAGCACTGAATCGGTGCTGTTTTACAGATACAGCATTGCGGCGGCGCTGTTGGGGCTCATCATTTTTCTGCGTGGCGAGAGTTTCCGGCTTCCACGTCGGACGGTGGTTCCTCTGGTGGTGATGGGGATTGTGTTTGCGCTGTCGTCGTTGCTCTTATTCGAGTCGTACAGGTTTATGGATGTGGGGATAGCTTCGACGCTCCTTTTTCTGGAGCCGGTGTTTCTGGCTCTGATAATGCGGGTGGTGTTTCGGGAACGCCTGGGGAGGACTACAATTGTATCCATAATTGTCTGCGCGGCAGGAATAGGACTACTCTGCAATCCGGGAGCGGGAGCTAATGTGTCGGTGCGCGGGATAGTGCTTGTGATTCTGTCGGCGTTTTCGTATGGGGTGTATATGGCGATGGTGAATAAATCCGAGGCGGGAAAAATCGGTGGGCCGCAGCTTACGTTCTATTCCCTTTTGTTCGGGATGATTGTATTTGCTTTCGCTACGCGGGGTTTTGCAGATGTGCAGGGCGTTGAGCTGAATGCCACGAATATTGCTTGCGTGGCGGGGATTGCGACAGTGCCGACGATAATTTCGCTTGTGGCCGTGAATGTTGCCATTCAGGAGATAGGAGCCGTGCCTGTGTCGATTCTCGGAGCTTTGGAGCCTATCACGGGGAGCCTGGTGGGGATTCTGTTTTTCGGAGAAATCATGACAGGGCGCAGCCTGGCAGGGATGGCTCTGATAATCGGGGCTGTGATGCTCCTGATATATTCGAAGAGACGATGAGACGGCTTCACATATTCTACCCTCAAAACGACCTGGCCCTGGCGCAGAATCTTGAAAACTATACCGCGCCGGCGGCGGCTACGGTGCTGGCGCGATCCGGTGCGGGCCTGCCGATGTGGTATGGCGAGGGGGGGGATGAGTTTGTGTCGGAGGGCGTGAATGCGCGATGGCTAAACGAGATGCGCGATACTTTTGGCTGCGAGGTGAGCCCATGGCGCCATGAGACAGAGGGCATCATGCCGGCTCCATGGGGCTGGTCGAGAGCTTCGCGACGCTACTTCCGACGGCTTGGATTCGGCGGGGACGCTATGCCTGACGATTGCACCCTCGACCGACTGCGAGAACTCTCCGGGCGCAGGAGCGCATGCATATTGGGAAGGGCACTTGCGGCTGAGGGACTGATGCCGGAGGCGATGGTTGCGGAGGAAATCCGAAACGAGGCCGAGGCACGCGAGTATACGCTGCGACATCCGGATGCTCTGTTCAAACTGCCTTGGTCGTCGAGCGGCCGGGGGCAGATAAGAGTGAACGGGGAGTGCGATTTCGAGGCACGCCGGCAGGCGATTGCGGGGGCTCTGAGGCGCTACGGATTCCTTACGGCCGAGCCCTTCCACAGAAAGAAGATAATGGACTTCGCACATCTGTTCGAGGCCAATGGCGGAAAGGTGGAATATGCTGGACTGTCGATTTTCAAGACTGCTGACAATGGGGACTATGCGGGAAATGTGCTTGCTTCGGAGGAGATGCTGAGGGCTATGCTTGAAGGCGGAGATGCGGAAACGGGCGCCCAGCTCGAGGCTATTGCCGATGTACAGTGCAGGGCTCTGGAGGCACTGTTAGATGGCGATTACGAGGGGCCGCTGGGGGTTGATATGATGACCGTGGAGGGGGACGACGGAGGGAGGAAGATCGTGGCCTGCGTGGAGCTGAATCTGAGAATGACGATGGGACATGTAGCCCGGAGGCTTCACGAGCACTACTGCGAGCCCGGGAGCATGGGCAGATTCTACATAGAGGGAGGAGCGACCGGGCGCGCGGGCGAGGCCGAGACTAAGGACGGGCGCCTTCGGCGAGGATTGCTGAGGCTCAACCCCACGGAGTATGCTACGGGATTTTTCGCGGAAGTGGGTGAAACGGGGGGATTTTCAGTTTGTTTAACGCGCTAAATTTGGTTTTGGCTTCGATAATAGCTAAATTTGCACGATTTTAGGTAAAATCGGCACAAATCCGAGTGATTTAAAGCCGCTTAAGTGCAAATACATGAGTAACAAGCGTTCGAAACGCATATCGACTTTCGGGTCGCAACTGACGTCGATTGTGAGTGTCTCCCTGGTGCTACTGCTTCTGGGGATTGTGGCCATGACCGGCCTTGCCGGGCGTGGGCTCACGGACGAGGTGCGACGCAATATAGGCTTCATCGTGAAGATGGAGCGAGATGCACCGGAAGCGGCGGTGAACAAGGCCAAGAAAGTGCTTGGCGGGGCTCCGTATGTAGAGCACTATGTTTACTCATCGGCCGACGACATCATGGCGAGCGAAAGCGCCTTATTGGGCGAGGACATAGCTGAGCTTGTGGAAATCAATCCCTACAGCAGCGAATTCGACGTGAAGGTCCGCCCGGCGTATGCCAATATCGACAGTATCGAACGGATAGTGTATGAAGTGCGCACTATTCCGGGAGTAGAAGAAGTGATAACGGAGGCAGACGTGATCCACGGCGTGGACACGACCTTCCGGCGGATATCCGGCGTGCTTCTTGCCGTGGCCGGAGTACTATTGTTCATATCTTTCGTTCTGATAAATAATACGGTGAGCCTGTCGATCTACTCGCGGCGGTTTGTGATCCACACGATGCGACTTGTTGGCGCAACGGGCGGATTTATCCGGCGTCCGTTTGTGCTGTCTGGCTGCCGCAACGGGCTGATTGCGGGTCTTATCGCGTCGGCGATCCTTGCGGGTCTGCGATTCTGGACCGGCAATGCCGAGCCCGGACTGATAGAGCATGCCCTCCCCTGGTGGCCGATGATGGCTTACGTACTTGGGGGGACGATATTGTCGGGGGTGCTTGTATGCGCCGCGGCATCGCTCTTCGCCACGAGCCGCCAGCTTCGCCGGACCTACGATGAATTATTCCTGAAATGAAAACAGAAAAAGAGACACTGCAACGCGAAAGCGCGTCGGACAAGCCCTTAGGGCGCAAGAATTTCATTGCCATGGGCATAGCCGGGGCAATGATAGTGGCGGGATTCCTGCTGATGCTGGGAAGCGGGAACGGCACCGACGGGACGTTCAACCCGGACATCTTCAGCACACGCCGTATAGTTGTGGGCCCGCTGATAGCTTTCGCAGGCTTTGTGGGCATGGCCGTGGCCATCATCTGCCGCTTCGGGCGCAAATAAGACATACGTAAAAAAGAAACTTTATTTCCGACACTACATTGGATATACTTACCGCCCTTATCCTCGGCATCGTACAGGGGCTTGCCGAATATCTGCCCATCAGTTCATCGGGGCATCTTGAGATTTTCCGCCAGATTTTAGGCATGCAGCTCGACGGGGCCGAAAGCCTCGAGTTCGACACGATACTCCATGCGGCCACGGTGCTGAGCACGGTGGTTGTGCTCTGGAAAGAGCTTTGGCCTATGATTGTGAGCTTCTTCACGTGGCGCAAGGATTCGCACTTCTACTATGTGTGCAAGATCCTTGTGTCGTGCATACCTATCCTTATCGTGGGCCTTTGCTTCAAGGATGCGATCGAGGAATATCTGTTCGGCCAGGGGCTGAAGGTTGTGGGCTGGTGCCTGATTGCGACGGCCGCGTTGCTGAGCTTCTCGTACTTCTTCCGCACTCGTCCTTTGGACGACTCGAAGCCCGGGAAGAAAGCCTACATTCCGCGCGACATCAGCTACAAGGATGCATTCATCATCGGCTGCGCCCAGTCGGTGGCCATCCTTCCGGGGCTCTCGCGCTCGGGCACGACCATTGCCACCGGTATCCTCCTGGGGGATAAGCGCGAGCAGGTGGCAAAATTCTCCTTCCTGATGGTGATTATCCCCATCCTCGGCGAAGCCCTTCTGCAGATGAAGGACATACTCGGGGGCGAGGCCGCCGCTGCCGGCGAGGCCACAGTGGGCTGGGCAGCTCTGCTGACGGGCTTTATCGCAGCCTTTGTCGTGGGCTGCATCGCCTGCAAATGGATGCTTGCCATCGTGCGTAAGGGAAAACTTGTGTGGTTTGCGCTCTACTGCCTTGTAGTAGGCCTGGCGTGCATACTGAAGAACTACGGAGTGCTCTGATAATGAATTTCATAGACGGAGTAGTACTCTATATAGACAAGCCTCTGGAGTGGACGTCGTTCGACACGGTGAAGCGTGTGCGGGCGGCTCTGACGCGCAGGATGCACATCCGGAAGCTGAAAGTGGGCCATGCGGGCACGCTTGACCCTCTGGCTACGGGGGTGATGATCGTGTGCACGGGCAAAGCCACCAAACGCATCGAGGAGCTGCAGGCGGGAGTGAAAGAATATGAGGCCACGCTGGCTCTGGGGGCGACGACGCCCTCGTTTGACCTGGAGACGGAAATCGACGCGACCTACCCGACCGAACACATCACTCGCGAAATGGTGGAGGAGACGCTGAAACAATTTACGGGCCGCATCGAGCAGGTGCCCCCGGCTTACTCGGCCTGCAAGGTTGACGGAAAGCGCGCCTACGACATGGCGCGCAAAGGGCAGGAGGTGGAGCTGAAGCCAAAGACGCTCGTTATAGACGAAATCGAACTTATGAGTTTCAGCCCGACAGAGATAAAAATCCGCGTGGTGTGCAGCAAGGGCACCTATATCCGAGCGCTTGCGCGCGACATAGGCGCGGCCTTGGGCTCGGGAGCTCATCTGACGGCGCTGCGGCGCACGCGAGTAGGCGACACGCGAATTGACGACTGCCTGAACATGGAGCAGATCGTGGAGCTGATAAAGTGCGTCGAGATAGAGATGCCGGAATCATAAAATCTTACCGTTACATACACACAGATAAACCAAGAAATGAAATTATCACAATTCAACTTTGACTTGCCGGAGGAACTGATTGCCGAACACCCCATTGCCGAGCGTGACAAGGCGCGGCTGATGGTGGTGGACCGCAAGACGGGGGAAATAAGCCACCACATCTTTACGGAGATACTGGATTATTATGATGAAGACGACGTAATGGTATTCAACAATACGCGCGTCTTTCCGGCCCTTCTCTACGGCAACAAGGAGAAGACCGGGGCAAGAATCGAAGTGTTTCTTCTGCGGGAGCTGAGCGCAGAAAATAAGTTCTGGGATGTGCTGGTGGAACCGGCACGCAAAATCCGCATAGGCAACAAGCTATATTTCGGCGACGATGATTCGCTCGTGGCCGAGGTGATCGACAATACGACCTCGCGCGGACGAACGCTGAGATTTCTCTACGACGGGCCTCACGATGAGTTCAAGGAAGCTTTGTATGCCCTTGGGCACATGCCGCTGCCGCCCTATATAAAACGCGAACCGGAGCCCCGCGACCTGGACGACTACCAGTGTATCTTCGCGGATGTGGAGGGCGCTGTGGTTGCCCCCGGCGCCGGACTGCACTTCTCACGCGAACTGCTGACGCGTCTCGAAATCAAGGGCATCAAACGTGCCGACATAACGATTCACAGCGGTCTGGGAGTTTTTCGCGAAATTGACGTGGAAGACCTGACGAAACACCGCATGGATTCGGAACAGATGGAGGCTTCGCCGGAGCTTGTGGCTACGGTGAACAATGCCAAGGACCACGGGCGACAGGTGTGCGCAGTGGGCACGTCGGTGCTTCGCGCTATTTCTACTGCCGAGAGCATGGGCGGACACATGAAGACCTATTCGGGGTGGACCAACAAGTTTATTTTCCCGCCCTACGACTTCAATGTGTGCACGTCGTTACTGACGAATTTCCACATGCCCTACTCCACTATGCTGATGATGGTAACAGCCTTCGGCGGGTATGACCTTGTGATGCGGGCATACGAGGAGGCAGTGTCGAATCAATATCGCTTCGGGGTATACGGCGACACAATGCTGATTCTGTAAGTATTACCAACCGCCGGAGGCGCCACCGCCTCCGGTGAAACCACCGCCGAAACCGCCACCGCTGAAACCGCCGCCACCGCCGCCACCGAATCCTCTGCCGGAGCTGCCTCCGACGATCACCATCGGGGCGAGGCGGGCAATCTTGAACGGGCGGCGCATAGTGTGATTGCAATGGAGGCATGTGTATGTGCGTTCGCCGATGCCTTCGGCGACGGTGGTTGGCTGACGTAATATATGAGACCCTGTCAAGCGGGCGGTGCGAGCATGGCACCGCTCGCATTCTTCAAATGGGGCGCGTCGATTGACGTATGGGAGGATTTCCATTTCGCCGCATTGGGAACAGCGCCAGACGTCGTAGTCGACGCTTCCGATGCGCTCCTCGGCGTCCTGAGCGGGGGTGAGGTAATCGTTGTCGTGGACTTCGTCGATCTTGACCATCGCGTGGCCGCAATTGGGGCATGAGCGACGTTTGTCGCGCCAGCGGCGAAGGAGTATGACGAGAGGAATCGCGGCGACGAGTGGGATGCCGAGGCCCAGGAAGGACAGGGCGAGGTAAGGGGCGCGAAGGCGCTCGCAGGCCATGTATTTATCGAAGTCGGATTTTCCTTTGTTGCCGGCGAGGACAGCGATGAAAAAGAGAAGCATCACCGCTGCGAGCACCCCGGCGAGAATGAGATATACGTTGAAGAAATCGAAGTCCTCGCCATCTGAGGAGTTGCGTCCGGGACGGTTGTCGGGGATTCCCGAGCGGATTTCGTCGAGATTTTCGGGGTCGGTAAGGACGGAATGAATGGACGAGAAGGTGCGGATGATGCCCTGATCGTACTGCCCTTCCTTGAAGAGGGGAAATGCCTGACGGCGTAGGATGCGGCTGAGGGCGACGTCGGGGAGGACGCCCTCAAGGCCGTAGCCTGTTCGGATTGCGGCGCGACGGTCGTCCTTGGCTACAACAATGAGGATTCCATTATCTTTGTCGGCTTTTCCGAGCCCGAGCTCGCCGAAGAGCTCCGTGGCGAAGTCGTCGATGTCGCGACCGCCGGTGGAGCCTATGACGGCGATATAGGGCTCCGCTGTGGATATGGATCTTATTTCAGAAGCCATGTCGTTGAGGCGGGCTATGGTGGATTCATGGAGGATGCCGTCGGGGTCGGCGACGTATGCGCCGGAGTCGGCGAGCTGGACGTTGGGGACTTCCTGAGGAGTGTATTCGCGGGCGAGGGCCGGCGCGGAGGCGAGCACTGCGAGAATGAGTGCGCAAAGAATCGGGAGAAGACGATTAGGGTTCATGAGGATATTCATACAGCCGGGAGGGAGAGGCCTTTAAGTTTGCGATAGAGATCGAGGGCGTATACGTCGGTCATGGCGGAGACGTGGTCGAGGACGGCCTGAATCTTGCCGTAGAGGGATGGGGAATGGACGTCGTACTGCTCGGGAAATTTGGCGAGCAAGAGGCGGGAATAATACAGCTCGGGGTGGATGACGGCTTCGATGAGCTTTTCGAGGAGGAATGTGATGATTCTGTTACCTGCGAGTTCGACATCGACGACTTCGGCGGCGCGGTATATTTTCGCCCAAGAGATTGACGTGCACTGCTGATATGCTTTCCGCTCGAGTTCGGGGATGTGGCTGAGAAGGGAGCCGCTGAAGGAGCCGCTGAGGATGCTTTCCTCGTTGGTGAGGAAGGCGGCGGAACAACGCTCGACGAGGCGACCGACGACGCAAGAGCGGAGGTAGGCTATTTTTTCGTTGGGGTCGTCGACGGAGTCCATGATGGAGTTCATACGGGAATGCTCCGATTCCGGAAAGAAAGCCATGAAGGCGGAGATAACCTGGTCGGTGGAAAGAATCTTGAGCTTGTGGGCGTCTTCGATATCCATGACTTCATAGCAGATGTCGTCGGCAGCTTCGACGATGTAGACCAGCGGATGGCGGGCGAAGCGAAGCGGCTCGCCCGGCGCTGAAAGGCGCAGGATTCCGAGCTCGGAGGCCATGCGGAGATAGCTTTCGCGCTCGCTGATGAAGAAACCGAACTTGCCTTTGTCGCCGGCGAGGGAGCTCTCGTAGGGATATTTCACGATCGAGGCGAGGGTGGAATAGGTCATTGCGAAGCCTCCTTCGCGCCGCCCCTTGAACTGATGGGTGAGGACGCGGAAAGCATTTGCATTTCCTTCGAAGTTGATAAGGTCGGACCACTCTTCGGGGGAGAGGCTTGAGCGGAGCTCCTGGCCGGCGCCTTCGCTGAAGAAACGTCCGATGGCCGTCTCGCCGCTGTGTCCGAATGGCGGGTTTCCAAGGTCGTGGGCCAGGCATGCTGCTGCGGCAATGTCGCCGAGGTGGTCGAAATGTTCGGTTCCTTCCGGGGCGCCGTCGTATTTCTCCCTGAGGCCAACGGCCACGAGCTCGGCTATGCTTTTGCCGACGCACGAGACTTCGAGGGAATGAGTGAGGCGGTTGTGGACAAAAATGCTTCCCGGGAGAGGAAATACCTGCGTCTTGTTCTGGAGACGACGGAAGGGAGAGGAGAATACGAGTCTGTCGTAGTCGCGCCGGAAGTCGGTGCGAGTAAGATTTTTCTTCGGGTCGTGGTAGTTTTCGAGGCCGAATCTCTTGTCGTTGACGAGGCGATGCCAGTTCATTTTTTCCATAGACTGCAAAGGTACACAAAAAACTTGTCGAAACACAATAATAGGGGCTGAAAGTCCGTTATATCTATCAGCAAAACTATCAAGATATGCATATTAGGACAAAGAAAATATATCGATTGTTACCCATTTTCCTGCTCTGTGCCTTAACGATAGCGTGTGCGCCGTCCCTGAGGGCTTTTGAGCTGAGCACCTACACGGAGCGTTCGCTCCTTGCTGGAGGCTCGCCGGTGGTGCGCGTGGGCGTTGAGGACGAGGGGTTGTATATCATCACTCCGGCGCGTCTGCGCACGCTTGGCTTCACGAACCCGTCGAAGGTGCGTGTATTCGGCTATGGCGGACGCAGGATTGCCGATGCCCTGACGCTCGAGAACTATACGGACGACCTTCCGGAAGTCTACTCGGAGTATGTGGAGGGTCGCGGACTGGTGTTCTATGCCACGGGGAGCGGGCGCTGGGTGCAGTCGCAAGGCGACTTCTACCGGTATGAGGTGAACCCATATACAGAATGGAGCTACTACTTCCTGAGCGAGGGCCCTGAGGGGAGCGAGCGAGCCAAGGCTGAAAAGATAGGCACGGGTGAGCCGGGGAACCGTGCGGCCACGACCTTCATGGAACGTGCACACCACGAAAAGGATCTCGTATCGCCCGGAGAAGCGGGCCCGCTTCTTGTGGGCGAAGATTATCGGACGAATACATCGCGGAGCTTCGACTTCACGCTTATCGACCCGGCAACTGATTCGGAAGCTGCGCCCGGGGGCTGGCTCGAATGCTCCTTCGTGGCCAAGTCGCTGACACCGGGGCCGCGCCTGCAATTCACCATCAACGGCACGACGCTTGCGAGCGCGAGCAGCGATGCACTGGGCACCTCCACCAACAGCCAGCACTATCACGGAGTTGAAAACATAACGCGCCACACATATGCTCTTCCTTCGGGAAAGAAGCTGACGGTGGGCGTCCGGCTTCTGAACGGGACATCGGTAAAGTCGGCCAACCTGAACTACCTCTCGGTGAACTACGAACGGAATCTGCGTCTTCCGAAGGAAGGATACCTGAGGTTCAGCGTTTCCGGCACGGGCGCCATCCTTGCCGACGGCACAACGGATACGCGGGTGTGGGACGTAACGGACCCGACAAAAATCCGAACCTTGGGCGCCGTGAGCGGAAACGGAGGGCTGCAATGGTCGACGCCCTACAACGGCATGCGCGACTATGCGGCGTGGAAACCCGATGCAGCTCTTCCTGAGCCAAGCAACTTCAAGCGCGTGCAGCCGCAAAACCTGCATGCGCCTATGGCGGTGTATCCGGAGATGGTGATAATTGCCCCCGGGTCGTACCGCCAGGCAGCCGAGCGCCTGGCGAAGCATCATAGCTCGGAGGGAATGAGCGTGGTAATCACCGACCCCGAGGAAATCTACAACGAGTTCTCGTCGGGAGCGCCCGATCCTTCCGGCATAAGGAAGTATCTCAAGATGCTCTACGACCGCTCGAAGGCGGCGAATGCGGAAGCACCGCTGCGCTATGTGATGCTTTTCTCGCGCCCGACTTACGACCCCCGGCACCTGACTACGTCGATGGCCACGGCCGACTACCCCACCCTTCCGATGTGGATGCCACGGGAGAACCGCTCGTCGCTGTCGGACACGGAAGGCTTCACGACCGACGACTTCATTGCCATGCTTGAAGATGGCACGGGCACCCGGCTTGGCCTTGACTACCTGAGCGTAGCGGTGGGCCGCATCCCCATCACGTCGGCCACGCAAGCTTCGTCGGTGGTGGATAAAATCATAGAATACAGCACGAAGGCACGGACGGGGCTATGGAAACACCGTTTTCTTTTCACTGCCGACGATGAGGACAGCGGCATCCATCTGCAACAGACCGAGGCCTTCCTCGCGGGCATCGAAGCAACCGAGGGCCAGCAACATTTCCTCAGGAAAATATATCTTGACGCATACGGGCGCGTCGGCACGAACTATCCCGACGCGCGCAAGGACCTTTTCCGCTACCTGGAGGAAGGTGTGGTTTGGTGGAACTTCATAGGCCACGCAAACACGACATCGTGGACGGGCAACGGGCTGCTGACCTTCACGGACATGAACAACATGTATCTGCGGCACTGGCCTTTCCTCTACACGGCGACGTGCGATTTCCTCCGCTGGGACTCGAACTCCGTGAGCGGCGGCGAGCTTATATTCCTCGAACGCCACGGCGGGAGCATCGGCGCGATAAGCGCTGTGCGCCCGGTGTATATCTCGGACAACGGTATGCTCTCGGCAGCTATGGGCCGCGCACTGGCCCAACGCGACGCCAAGGGCCACTTCCTCACGCCGGGCGAAATATATCGCCGGGCCAAAAACGACATCCGCAATTCGCACGGCGAGCGAGTGGACAATTCCAACAGGCTCCGCTATGTGTTCATGGGCGATCCGGCGCTTCAACTCGCCATCCCGGACAATGTGGTGGATATCGACCTTCCTGAGGACGGGACAGACCTCGTGCTTGGTGCCGGGGGCAGCTACACGCTGACCGGCCGCATCACGGACCCGCTGACGGGCGAGACGCTGACGGACTTCAACGGCAGCCTTCTTGCAGAGCTCTACGACGCAGAGCGTTCCGTAACGACCTATGGATGGGGCGACGGCAAGGAATGCCTGTATGAGGACTACGGCTCGCTCCTGACCGGAGGCGCTACCAAGGTTGAAAACGGGACATTTGAACTGCATGTGGCCATGCCTGAGGTTGTGGGGCAGAACTATCGTCCGGCCACGCTCTCGCTCTATGCGGTGAGCAGCACGGCCGAGGCAAACACCTCGCGCAAGACCGAGGCAGCCGGGCTCTTCCGCAAACTCTACGTTTTCGGCGAGACTGCGAGCGAGACGCCCGACACGGAGGCTCCGCGCATCGAGACCCTTGTGCTGAACCACGGAAGTTTCACGGACGGGTCGGTAGTGAATCCCTCTCCGGTAATCATCGCGGAGGTGAGCGACAACGTGGGCATCAACATCTCGACCACGGGCCTTGGGCGGCAGATGAGAGCCGTGCTCGACGGGCGGACGGTCTACAGCCAGCTCTATACGGGCTATACGCCCTTTGAAGACGGGCGCATCGGCGGTCGCATCGTCTACACGATGGACAACCTGGCCCAGGGAGCGCACACGCTGGAGATGGAAGTTTGGGACACGTCGGGCAATCGCGCCGTGCGGAGCATCAAGTTCTTTGTGGACAACGAAAAAGCTCCTGTGATATACGACGTTTACACCGACACGAATCCGGCGTCGACCGTTGCAAACTTCTACGTCAGCCACGACCGGCCCGAATCCATGGCCACGGTAACGATAACGGTTTACAACCTGATGGGCAAGCCGGTGTGGACCGGGGCGGCACAGGGACCAAGCGATATGTTTGAGTCGGTGCCTGTAAGCTGGAATCTCTGCGACTACTCAGGGCGCCGTGTAGAGCGCGGTATCTACGTGTATCGTGCGACGATACAGGCCGATGGCGAGACGTATGAAACGGCTTCGCGGCGCATAGCCGTAACTGCGGAATAAATCTTGTCTATTCGGAAAATAATTTGTATATTTGCAAGTTGAAAAAATGGCACAGACGGGTAAACACGGCATAAGCGAAGTGGCGTCGGGAGGAGAGAGCGTGATTCTTCCCGAGCCCACGTTGCGTCGTCTTCCGTGGTATCTGGCCTATCTGTCGACGCTGAAGGCCCGAAAGGTGAGCCACGTGTCGTCGACACAGATAGCGCGGGAGCTGAATGTGGATGCCTCTCAGATAGCCAAGGACCTCTACTTCCTGAACCTTCGCGGGAAAACGCGCATAGGCTATGAAGTGGCGGCCCTCGAGCGGAAGCTCCGAGACTTTCTGGGCTTCGATCTCCGGCACAATGCGGTGGTGGCAGGCGTTGGCTCCCTCGGAGGAGCGCTTATGAGCGACCAGGGTCTGCAGCGCTACGGGCTGAACGTGGTTGCGGGGGTGGACATCAATCCCGAGCTTCAGGGAAGCACCGTTTGCGGCATTCCCGTTGTATCGCCTGAAGAGCTTCCGACGCTCGTGAAGAAACTCGGAGTGAGCGTCGGCATCCTGACTGTGCCTTTCGATGCTGCGCAGGACGTGGCTGATGAGCTCGTGGCGGCCGGCGTGCGAGGTCTGTGGAACTTCACGCCTCGGCGAATCCGGGTTTGCTCGGACAATACCGTGGTGGCCAATACGTCGATCTACTCGCACCTTGCACTGATGTACAACCGTCTGGCCACCATGGCCCACAGCCAAGCGGACTGATGAAAGCGATAGTAGTAAGAATGCACGAAGACTGCGGCGGCATAAAGAGCGTGCGCGTTGCCACAGACTCGACGCTACTACGCACCGGGGAGCCACTTTTTGTGGCCGACCATTTGGGGCAATGGATCGGCGAGATATGTCCGGCGGTGCGAATCTCGCGCCTGGGCACGAACATACCGCGGAAATCTGCCGGCCGCTACTTCGACACCATGCTTCTTGCGGCAGTGGTGAGCCCTCTGAAGGCCGAAATGCTGCCCTCCGGGGTCGTGGGGCTGCTGGACCGCTCGATAGCTCCGGGCGAAGGGACGGACAGCGAGGCGTTGAGCGACGAGGCTTCCGTGCTGACAATAGAAAGCAGCGAAGGGCGCCGACAATACCGCTTCGAAGGTCTGCGGCGAAGCTTTGAGGAAGCAGTGCATGAGCTGTCGCGCTACTGCACCTTCAAGACGGGCGATCTTGTGGCTCTGAGCGGCCTGGGGTCGGAGAGTATAGCTCTCGAGCCCGACACAGAACTCCGGGCAGAGCTGAGCCCGGGTCCGCAGCTGCATCTGCGAATGAAATGAACCAATCAGCGGCGAGCGGTATAAACAAGGCCGCCGGGCGCCGCAAACGAGATACCTCACTCTCCAATCATCACACTCACAACACAAACACTTACTCCTTCTTAGAAGACATACCAATCACAGACACATGGCATCATTCAAACTGAAGAACACACTATCGGCTTCCGTTGCGGGAGTGGTCCTTGCCCTTGCGGGCACCTCTCCGACGGCCGAGGCATACCCTCTGAGCTACTACAAATCGGAGTCGATACTCTCGAAAGGCCACTGGGTGAAAATTTCCGTTGAAGGCGAAGGCATCTTCCAGGTGAGCTACGACGAGCTGCGCTCGTGGGGCTTCGACGACCCGACGAAGGTAACAGTCTTCGGCTACAGCCCCCTTGTGGACACCGGGGGTACCTTTACGACGACACATGTAGACGACCTTCCGCAAACGGCGTGCCTCCATACGGAAGACGGGCGCGTGCTCTTCTACGGGGAGAGCGATGCAAAGCTGTCGCCGATCCACAATGAGTCGTGGCTGATGACTCGCAACTACTACGACCGCAAGGGCTACTACTTCCTGACGGATTCGCAGCCGCAGAAAAAAATAGAGACCACGGCCTACAAGATAACGTCGACCTCGGCAGATTATCCAACCTTCTATTCCCACTACAGCCTGAACTACTACGAGAATGAGGCACAGAACCCTATGAAGGCAGGCGTGTACTATCACGACAAGGCCCTCTCTCCTGGCGAGAGCCGCGAAATCACGTTTCGTATCAAGGACTTCGACCCGAGCGACCGCAACAACGTGAAGATGGATGATGCGTACTTCACGTATTACTTCTACATGAATTCGCCTCAGGCCGAGGCGCTTGAGAGCGAAGTTACGGGTAACGTGAAAGTAACGTACAGCCAGGACGGGAAGTGCAACTCGAACACGAACGCCAACTGGCGCTATTCCGCTATTGCCAACGGCCAGAAGCGTTTCCGCAAGCCTGATGGCTCTGCAGACGCGCTCCAAGACGAAGACGTAACGCTGAAACTGACGCTGCCGTCGGGGACAAAGTCGACCTACGCGGCGATAGACAGGGTGTATCTGTGCTATCCGCGCAAGTCGCGCTTAGGCGATGAGCGACAGCTCATCATGCACTACTATGCCGCCAAGGAGCTTCAGCGCGTGCAGGTGCGCGACACACCCTTAGACGCGGTGGTTTGGAACGTGGACAACCCTTTCAACATCACGAGCTATGAGGTGCGCCGCAACGACAACATCGAAGAAGGGCGCCTGACCGTCTCGTTCCCCCACTACTATTCGCAGCAGACAAAGCCCTGTCGCATGGTTGTTTTCTCGCCGTCGGCCACGCATGCTGCGGTGAGCTACTGCGGGGATGTGGCCAACACCAACATCCACGGCACTGCCACGCCGGAGATGGCTATCATCACCACGGCATCTCTCGCCAACGAGGCCCGTGCTCTTGCGGCAATCCACGAGAAGTATCAGGGCATCCGCGTGGGCGTATTCGTTCAGGACGACGTGTTCAATGAGTTCTCCTCGGGCGCCCGCACTCCGATGGCTTACCGCCGCATGGCGAAGATGTTCTACGACCGTGAATCGGATGTGTTCAAATATCTTCTTCTGTACGGATCGGGCTCGTGGGACAACCGCGGCATCGTGATAGAGCCTGAGGACCGCCTCCTTACCTTCCAGGTAGAAATTGCCGAACATGCCCGCGACCTCCACCGCTGCTATACGTCGGACCAGTATTTCGGCATGCTTCAGGACACCTACAACCCTGCGCAGATCCACTATACGGAATCGAACATCACGGTTGGACGTTTGAATTTGCCTACTCCTCAGCAGGCACAGTCGGCCAATTCGAAAATCGAAGCTTTCATGCAGAACCCGCCGAGCCCGGCGGAGTATCTCCGCATGGTTGTGTCGAGCGACCAGGGCGACTCGAACGCACACTACCAGCAGGGCGAAGAGGCCGCTGCGGAACTTGAAAAGACCATGCCCGGGGCGACCGTAACCCGCGCACATGCGGTGGACTATCCTATCACGGGCGGAGTTTCGGAGGCGCATACCGTGATAATGGACGGGTTCCGTCGCGGACAAGGCTTCTTCGGCTACTCGGGCCACGGCGGCCCCACGGGAGTGTCGGGCGTGGGAATCTTGGGCATGGCCCAGACGGGACGCGAACTGTATGACACGCCTGTGTTCGCTCACTTCTCGTCGTGCGACCTCTTCTGCTTCGACCGTAGTTCGTCGCTTATGGATGCGATGATGTCGCTTTCGCGCGGTGGTATCATCGGCGGCGTGGGCGCATCCCGCTCGGTATATCTCGAGTACAACCAGCCTCTGTATCTGGCCGTTTGCCGCCACTACGCAAATGCTACTCCCGGCATGACCTACGGCGAAATCTTCCGGAAGGCACGCAATGAGGTTGTTACGGCGCCCGGCGCAAGCGCAGCTTCGGTAACGAATACGCTCTGCTACAATTATCTTGGCGACCCGGCCGTGCCGATGCCTGTACCTGCCTATGAGCTTGTGATCGAAACCATCGACGGAAACCCGTACGATGCATCGCAGAAGATGAGCATATCGCCTCTGAGCCCCATAAAGATTGCGGGCCACATCGTGCGCAAGGACGGAAAGAGCGGGGCCGGCTTCTCGGGTTCGGGTCTGGTGGAAGTGTATGAAACCCCTCGTAAGGGCAACGAAATGAGCGTAAGCAATCCCGACTACAAGGCCGGCAACGGGCAGCCTCAGACGCTGAAGGTGCGCTCGAAGCTCGACCATCAGACCCTCGGCGAGGCACCCTTCGAGGTGGAAGGCGGCCGCTTCGAAGCTGAGATTGTGCTGCCTGACCTCGTGAACTACGGGGATCTCAACCGCATGGTTCTGACGGCGACGAATCCTACTACGGGCGACATGGCCGCCACGACGGCGACGAATCTCTATCTGGCCGAGCCGGGCGAGGACTTTGAGTCGAGCCTGAATCCAGAGGCTCCGGAGATACTGTCGATGTATATCGACCGTCCTGACTTCGGCCACGGCGACCTGACGGGCCCGGCCTTCACGCTCTATGCCGTGGTGCGAATCCCCGATAGCGGCCTCAACATGGCCAACAACGGGCTGACGACGACCGGACGCCTGACACTCGATGTGGCAACGAGCTACAGCGACATCTACAACGGAGCAGAATATACGGACGGAGGCACGGTGATACTGAGCCGTAAGTTCGAGGGCCTGTCGGACGGACGCCACACGCTGAAACTCTCGCTGCAGAGCAATCTTGGCAGCACGGGCGAGGCCGAACTCGACTTCTACGTCCTGAGCTCCGATCTCAAGGGCGAGCTGACTTGCAAGGATGCCGGGGCAACTGAGGATGAAACCGACGGCTCGGCTCCGGTGCGCACGGAAGCAAGCTTCGATATGACGCACAACGGGGAATCGACACCTGCCTGTCGCCTGCTGATTTTCGATTCGCTGGGCCACACGGTGTTCAGCGCCGACGGCGTGAGCTTCCCCTATGTGTGGAACCTGAAAGACAATTCGGGAGCTCCGGTTGCCGACGGCATCTATCGCGCAAAGGCCATGCTGAGCAGCGGCAACCTCTTCGGAAGCAGCGAACAGGTGGAATTCATGGTGCTTAAATAAGAGCCAATCCTAAAAAAATCTACTCCCCGGGGCAATAAATCGTGCTCCGGGGAGTTATTTTATAAGCATACTATTGAATTTTCCAAGAAGCAAATATAGATGAAGACTAAAATTCTTGCAATCATACTGGCAGTGGCTGCTCTGACGAGCATCGGAGCCGGAGCTCAAAAGAATGAATTCAACCCTATTGAAACGGGCGTAACGTCGCTGAGCATCGCACCTGATGCGCGCGGGGCGTCGATGGGCGACCTTGGCGCGGCCACGGACCCGGATGCGAACTCTCAGTTCTGGAATCCGTCGAAATATGCGTTTGCGTACTCGTCGGCGGGCGTGAGCCTGAGCTACACGCCGTGGCTGCGCAAACTGGTGAATGACATATTCCTGGCCAATCTTGCGGGCTACTGGAAGGTGGGAAGCTCGGACAACCAGGCCGTGAGCGCTTCGCTGCGCTACTTCTCGCTGGGTGAGGTAACGTCGCAGGACCCGTCGGAGACTGCCACGCAGACGCTCAACCCCTACGAGCTGAGCTTCGATATGGGCTACTCGCGCAAGCTGTCGGAGAAGTTCTCGATGGGTGTGGTGTTCCGCTATATCTATTCGGACCTGGGCTTCAGCGATTCGTATGCCGGCGACCAGACCACCGGGGCTTCGGCTTTCTCGGCCGACCTCGCGGGCTACTTCACGACCTACCCTATCATCGGCCGGAACGAGTGCCAATGGTCGTGGGGATGGAATATCTCGAACATCGGTACGAAGGTAGCCTTCAACAACGGCGAGGATCCGGCCTTCCTTCCCACGAACCTGAAGATAGGCACGAACTTTATGTTTCCGCTGGCTGACTACCACACACTCTCGCTGGGGGTGGACCTGAACAAGCTGCTGGTGCCGGCGCGTCCCCGCGAGGCTGACTACGATATGGACACGACCGAGGGCCAGCGGGATTACCTGAACGCGCTCGAGGACTGGAAGAACATGAGCCCGTTTACGGGTATCTTCAAGAGTTTCAGCGATGCGCCGGGGGGATTCGGCGAGGAGATGCGCGAAATCAACGTGAGCTTCGGCGCCGAGTACAGCTACAATCAGCAATTCTTTGTGCGTGCGGGCTACTATTACGAAAATGAATTCAAGGGCAACCGCCAGTATTTCGGTTTTGGCGCGGGCTTCTCGCTGAACGTGGTGCGACTGGATGCGTCGTATATGCTTGCCACGGCTCAGACGTCTCCTCTTGACCAGACGCTGCGCTTTACCCTTACTTTCGACATGGATGGCCTAAAGGATCTCCTTGGCAAACGTTGAGATATAATTTTTGGCTGACGCGACAATGGGAAAACCGACATTCCGTACGGGCACGGGCTTCGACGTACATCGCCTCACTGAGGGGCGGCGCTGCATAATCGGCGGCGTGGAAATTCCATATGAGAAGGGACTGCTGGGCCACAGCGATGCAGATGTGGCTATCCATGCGCTTATCGATGCTCTCCTGGGGGCTGCGGCTCTGGGAGATATAGGGGCGCACTTCCCTGATACGGACCCGGAATGGAAGGATGTGGATTCGCGGAAGCTTTTGCGTGGGGTGCGCGCTCTTCTCGAACGCGAAGGCTGGGGCGTGGGAAATGTGGACGTGAGCATCATCGCGCAGGCTCCTAAAATGCGGCCTTATATTGCTGAGATGCAATCGCGTATTGCGACGGATCTGTGCGTGGAACCGGGGGATGTATCGGTGAAAGCTACGACTACGGAGCGGCTTGGCTTTACGGGCCGCGGGGAGGGTATAGCGGCGCAGGCGTCGGCGTTGATTTATAGGATTTAAGCCATTGCCGCTCTCAGTTTCGTTTTTAGCGGGGCCGACAAGCTAATGGGGTCGGACGGATCTGACTTGTCGGACAAGTCGGACTTGTCTGACGATTCTGAAAACTCTAACTTGGGGGATTGTTAGCGACTTTGGTTTACTCTCTGCGTCCAACGTGCCGAAGGCACGTCCCTACAAACGGGAATGGTCGGGTTGTCGCCTTTTGGGGCCGCAGGTCGGGTTATCGGCGTGAGCCGCTTGCGTTAGCAAGACGACCTGCTCTCCTTTCTAATCGCAATCACATCGCTGCATGAGAGGAGGCATCCGGGGAGAGGCTCTACAAGCGTAAGCTGTTTATCTACAGATATTTGTAGCTCGGCGGGGAATCGAACCCCGATCTAAGGTTTAGGAAACCCTTGTTCTATCCGTTGAACTACCAAGCCTTGTTATTTATGTTCGCTTTTGCGGGTGTTGGAAACGTGCCGGAGGCACGTCCCTACAAGTGAGTACGGTCGAGTTTTCGACTTTTGGGATGCCTTTTCTCGAAGTGCGGGGCAAAGGTAGTAATTTTTTTTGGACTATACAAACTTATGTGGGATGAACCGTTGGGGGGGCGGATTTGTTGTATTTGTGAATTTAAACGAAACTCTAAATAACTGAATACTCCCTCATGGAAACAATCTATTTTAACGGCCAGCCGTGCCACACATACGGCGAGGTGCCTGTTGTTGGTTCGAAGGCACCTGATTTTAAACTTATCGGAAAGGACTTGAATGAGATCAGCCTTGATGACTTCAAGGGTAAGACGGTTGTTCTGAATGTATTTCCGAGCCTCGACACGCCAGTGTGCGCTGCTTCGGTTCGCCGCTTCAACCAGGAAGCATCAAAGCTGAAGGATACTGTGGTGGTTTGCGTGTCGATGGACCTTCCGTTCGCCATGAGCCGCTTCTGCACGACCGAGGGTCTGGACAATGTTGTGGTGGCTTCGGCGTTCCGCTCGCCTAAGTTCGCCCAGGAATATGGTCTACAGCTTGTTGATGGTCCTCTTGAAGGGCTTTTGGCTCGTTGCGTTCTGATAATCGATAAGGATGGCAAGGTTGAATTCAGGGACCTCGTGAACGAAATTACGATGGAACCGGACTACGATGCTGCTATCCGCGTGCTCGAGGGCAAGTTCTATTAATCATACGATTTTTCTTATTCTCCTCTCTCCTCAAGAGATGGGAATTCCCGCCGGGATGTCGCGCCTATGCCACGACATTCGGGCGGGATTTTTTTACGTGCCTGAATTTTAAATTACTGCTACCCGGGGATTTGTGGCGGCGGCGTGGCGCTCGAATGCGGCTATGATCTCGGAGGCGAGGGCGTCGATTTCGTTGCGGGTCATTTCGTGATAGATATTGACGGTCATAAGGAGGCGACGGGTGTGCTCGGAGAGCTTTGTTCGCTCGTTGTCGGATGTGGGGGTGCCTATCCCGCCTATTGCATCGCGCCAGACGGGGAGGCCGTCGATATTCAGGGGGCCGCGACCGATGGCTTCGTACGGCTCTCCTACGCGGCCGCGGCCATATGCGAGGTGGGTACCGTCGATGCGGTCGGCGTCGAATCCGCCGATGCTGATGCCCGTGCGCAGAGATATGAGATTAATGAGGTCGATGGCGGTGAG
This sequence comes from uncultured Porphyromonadaceae bacterium, assembly GCA_947176295.1. Lineage (GTDB taxonomy): Bacteria > Bacteroidota > Bacteroidia > Bacteroidales > Muribaculaceae > CAG-873. The sequence goes on along the minus strand of CAMWQB010000012.1, from coordinate 9,972 downwards.
GGTGCGATAGAGCTCGAGGCCTTTTACTGCACGACGGCTGAGGGCTTCGGCTGAGGGGCGGTAGCGGTTGGGCTCTTTGCCGAGGGCTTTGTAGGCGATGCGGGTGGCATCTATTGCAGGTCGCAGACGGATTTCTTCCATGCGGAAATCGCGGGCTACGGCTGCTGCTGCCGCCTGAATCTCGCACCAGAGCGCATCGGATGTGGGCTTGTTGTCGATATCGAGTTCTATGGCGAGGAGGGTGTATCGCGGGGCGGCGGCGCGAATGTCGTCGCCTATGCTGAAGCTAAAGTTGGGGGCCTGCATTATTTTTCGATGTTCTTATGGTATAAGTAGTAGTGGGCACATCCGACGAATACGGCACCCCCGACGATGTTTCCGACGGTGGCGGGGAGGAGGTTGGCGGCAAAGAGGTCGTAGATGCTGACGTCAGCTCCTTCCATCATGCCCAGGGGGATGAAGAACATGTTTGCCACGCAGTGCTCGTATCCGAGGATTACGAAGGCCATGACCGGAATCTGGCAGGCGATGAGCTTCTCGGAGAGACGCCGCCCGGAGAGGGCGAGCCAGACGGCCAGGCAGACACACCAGTTTGCGCCTATGCCTTTGAGGAAGATGACAGCGGGGGAAGCGGAGACCTTGGCTTCGGCAATGCGGCAAATGGCTCCGTGGTAAGGCTCGGGTGTGGTAAGGCCGCAGAGGTAGACCATGAACCAGGCGACTGCGAAGGCTCCGATAAAGTTTCCGATCCAGACGAGTGTCCAGTTTCGGGCAACGGACAGGAAGGTCAAGCGTCGGGATATAAGCGGGGGCATGAGGAGAGCGTTGTTGCCGGTGAAGAGCTCGGCACCGAGCACGACCACGAGCATAAGGCCGATGGGAAAGACGAGGCCGCTGAGGAGGCGCTGGAGGGAGGGGTTTGCCGCTGTGGCTTCAGGGAATCCGTAGCCAACGATGAGGGAAAGGACGCCGCCGAGAGCGATGTATGCACCGGCAAGGATCGAGAGGACGGCGAAGCGTCCGAAGGAGCCGCGGGAGGTGAGGGCTGCTTTTCGCGTGCCGGCGTCGAATCCGGCTTTGAGCGTTTCGTCGGGTGTGCGTACAGGCATTCTGTCTGTAATAAGAAAAAAATTCTGTGGGATTGATTGGTTTAGAAAGAAAGAGGACTACGCCCGGGCATTAAAGGGATTTAGATGCCTTGAAGCGTAGTCCTTGCTGCTTTATTACTTTTGGCGTTTTGAAGAAGCATCTCTTGCGGATGCGTCCTTTCGGGCATTTCGATGATGCTTCATGAGCCTTTGGGTGAACTTGCGTTCGGTGTTTTTGAGGCGCAGTATCTGTCGATTGTTAAGAATTTTCGAGAATTTTTCGTAGAAAGCCATTTCGATCTGTCCTTCCTTGAGGCGCTGGGAATAGATGGCTATCGCGGCAGCTTCGAGCTCGGCTTCGGACGCATCCGGGTTTGCGTCGGTTTTTCGTTCGAGCTCCCTTGTTTCGTTGCTGAGCTTCATGATCTGGTCTTCCATTTCGTCGTAAACGGGGAAGAATTCGCGCTGTTGCTCTTTCGTGAGGTCGAGCTCCCGGGCGATGCACTCGTGCTTATACTGCCGGATTTCCGAGATATACTTGTCGCGACGGGCCTCCGAGAGATCGGAGGGCGGCTGCTGAGCGAAGGCAGAAGCAGCGGCGGCTATGAGCAGAACGATGAGAAGAAGAGATTTTTTCATTCTTGGATATCGTTAGAAGAATTTTCGGCAGGGTCGGCCAGGCCGGAGAAGTCGCAGTCGGAGAGAGAGCCGTCGGCAGCCATTTCGTCGATGATGTCCCACTGATCGATGCCGGCATCGTTGATGATGTAGTCGATCATGAAATCTTCGTTTCCGAGGGCTTCGGCCATGACGGGATTCGCCTCCATGGGCCTGAGGTCGCCGGGGTGAGAGACGATATTGAAGAGCTGGAGCATGAGCCATATACCGGCAAACATGGCAGCCATATAGACGTATGGGCGCACCCTCTGCCAGAGGGAACGTCGGGGGAAATCGACGGCGGGAGCTGCGGGATGCTCGAGCTCGGGACGCTCGGGCAATGAAGCGGCCATCCGCCGATTGAAGTCGGCAAAATAGCCTTCCGGCACAGTCATCCCGCCATTAGCTGAGCGGATTTTTTCGAGGATGTCGGTGTTTTGCTTCATTGTACGATTGAGTTTGGAGAGAGGAGAATGCGAGGCTCGACGACCCTTTGCGGGGCGAAGCCTTCGGAATATATGACTTCGGGCGGGAAAGAAGGTTTAATCATCGTCCGAAAAAAATTGTTCGATTTTTTTTACGGCGAGGTGGTATGAAGCTTTGAGGGCTCCGACTGATGTGCCTAGAATCTCGGAAATGTCTTCGTATTTCATATCGTCGTAGTATTTCATGTTGAAGACGAGGCGCTGCTTCTCGGGGAGGGAAGCGACTGCTTTCCGGAGCCGTAGGGAGAGGAGATCGCCGTCGATATCCTTGTCGGCCTCGATAGTGTTTATGATAGCGGCTTCCTGATCGTCGAGGGAAATTCCGGCACGCTTTCGCTCGCGAGCAAGGAATGTAATACTCTCATTGACAGCAATTTTATAGAGCCATGTCGAGAGCTTGGCATCTCCTCTGAAATTCTCGACAGAACCCCAAGCCTTCAGGAAGGTGTTCTGGAGGATGTCGTTTGTGTCGTCGTGGCTCTGGACCATGCGTCGTATCTGCCAATAGAGGGGCTCGCTGAAGAGATTAATCACTTCAGCGAAAGCATCCCGAACCGTTGCAGGGTCTCGGAGACGTTGGATCAGGGCCTCATCGGGCACGGGGATTTCTGCCATTCCACGTCAAAGATACGAAAAAAAAACGGTATTCGGGCAAAAAAAATTATTTTGGCTGTAATAAAACGCCCCGGGTTGCGTCATATATAATGAATCTACAACAATTACAACTGCTACACATTCTCACACATTATCTCCATTTCCAATAATACAACTATGGACGCAATGATAAGCCTGCGGGACGTGAACAAGACCTATCCCGGCGCGGTGCCTCTTCATGTTCTTAAAGGCATCAATCTCGAGATCCGCAAGGGCGAGCTCGTGAGCATCATGGGAGCATCGGGGTCTGGAAAGTCGACCCTACTGAATATACTGGGCATCCTGGACAATTATGATTCGGGAGACTACTATCTTGACGGGACGCTGATAAAGGACCTGAGCGAGAACCGGGCGGCGGAATACCGCAACCGGATGATAGGATTTGTGTTTCAGAGCTTCAATCTCATCAACTACAAGAATGCTGTGGAGAACGTGGCGTTGCCGCTGTTCTACCAGGGGATGTCGCGCAAACGGCGGAATGCCCTGGCTATGGAGCAGCTTGAGCGCATGGGGCTTGCGGACCGGGCGCATCATCTCCCGGGCGAGCTCTCGGGGGGACAGAAACAGAGGGTGGCCATAGCGCGCGCGCTCGTAACGAAGCCTTCGATAATCCTTGCTGACGAACCGACCGGGGCATTGGACTCGCGGACGTCGGCCGACGTGATGGAAATCTTCAAGGCGCTCAACCGCGAGGAGGGGATGACGACTGTAATCGTAACGCACGACCCGGGCGTGGGGGCTCAGACGGACCGCCTGATCCGCATCAGCGACGGGGTGATCGCAGACGGGTGTGATACAAACCGGATTATTACCGAGGCATGAGAGACCTGTTCAGCGAAATAATGGAGGCCTTGCGCCACAACAAGCTGCGGACGGCTCTGACGGGGCTGTCGGTGAGCTGGGGCATCTTCATGCTGATTGTATTGCTCGGGCTTGCACGGGGGATGACCAACAACTTCGAGGAGAACATGAGCAATTCGTCGCAGGCACGTATCGAGGTGTGGAGCGGTCGGACGTCCAAGCCTTACAAGGGCAACCGCGAGGGGCGATATATCGAATTCAGGTCGAGCGATATGCAAGCGCTGAAGGATGAACATGAGGACTTCGTGGAGAATGTGAGTTCGATAATCTACGGCAATTCCCTGACGATGTCGATAGGCAGCGAGAGCGTGCAGGCGGGGTTGACGGGTGTGTATCCCGACAATCTGCGGAACCGCGGCATATCGCAGCTTCTGGCCGGCCGGAATATTACGGACCGCGACCTGAAGACGAGGGCTAAGGTGCTGCTTTTGCCGAAGGAATATGCCACGCTGTTTTTCCCGGGGATGCCTCCGGATGCAATCATCGGGAGGCGGGCGAACTGCGGAGGGCTGTCGTTTACGATCGTGGGGGTGTATGACGGGCGCTTCGACCGCTCGATATACATTCCTTTCACCACGGCCCAGATGATGGCCGAGAAGAAGGACGAGGTGGGGGCGCTGACCGTGAACTTGCGGAATGTGAGCACCGAGGAGGACGGGATGCGGGCTGAGGATGGCGTGCGCAACACTCTGGCGCAGCTTCACACCTTCGACCCTAAGGACGAAAGCGCGCTATGGATAAGCAACCGCTTCGTGAGCAGCCTCAAGGGGGCAATGGCCACGGGGATACTGAATATGTCGGTATGGATTCTGGGAGTGCTGACGCTTCTGACGGGCGTGGTGGGGATAAGCAATATAATGTTTGTGAGCGTGCGCGAGCGCACGCACGAGATAGGCATCCGAAGGGCCATAGGAGCGAAGCCGCGGTCGATCCTGACGCAGGTGATAGCAGAGAGTGTGGCGATAACGGTGCTTTTCGGATACATCGGTATTGTTCTCGGCACGGCCGTAACTCAGGGGCTATCGCTGTTTCTGACACCGGAGCAGGGCTTCAGGAACCCGACGGTGAGCCTCTCGATTGCTCTCCAGGTAACGGCCGTCCTTGTAATTGCGGGCGCACTGGCGGGCATGTTTCCGGCCATGCGTGCCCTGAAAGTGAAACCCGTAGAAGCCCTAAGAGACGAATGAAGACAGCGCTTTTCGACATTGAGAACTGGAAGGAAATCGGGGCAACGCTCTCGCGCAACAAGACGCGTACCTTCCTGACAGGCTTCGGAATATTCTGGGGCGTGGCGATGCTTGCCCTTCTGCTGGGAGGAGCGGGGACGCTGCAGGTGCTTCTGAGCCGGAATTTCGATGGCTTCGCCTCCAACTCCGGAGCCATCATCACCAACAGCACTACCCTACCCTATAAGGGAAATGCCAAGGGGCGCCGCTGGAGCCTTGACCTGACCGACGTCGAGCGCCTGAAGCAGAGCGTGCCGGAGCTGAAGGCTGTGGTGCCTATTTTCCAGAGCTGGGGGAGCGCGTCGTGCCGCAACGGGCGCTACACATTTTCGGCGACCGCACAGGGAGCCGGGCCTGAATATGCGGAAGTGAATTTGCCCAGGCTTTACGGCGGGCGCTTTATCAACGCCGCAGACGAGGCTCAGGAGCGCAAGGTCGTGGTGCTTGGAAAAAAGGTGGCAAATGAAATCTTTCCAGGCGACCCTGACCCGACGGGGCGAAAGGTGCAGATAAACGGCGTTACTTACTCGATCGTGGGCGTTGCTGGCAACTATAGCGAGGCCTCTATAAACGGGCCGCTCGACGAGAAGGTGGTTCTGCCATCGTCGACTTTCCGCAAGGCCTTCGGGCGAGCCGATAAGGTAGACTTCCTGACGTTCGTTGCGCGCGACGGGGTTAAAATCAAGGATGTGCTCCCCCGCATCCGCTCCACAATCTACCGCCGTCATGCGATCCACCCGGATGACGAAAGCGCGGTATGGGTAATCGATGTTTCGGAAATGTTCGAACAGATAGGCACACTATTTTCGGGTGTGCGTATGCTTGCCTTGTTCATAGGCATCTCCACCTTGCTTGCCGGGATAATCGGTGTGGGCAATATCATGTGGGTGATCGTGAAGGAACGGACGCAGGAGATAGGCGTGCGCCGGGCCATCGGAGCCAAGCCCCGCGATATAGTGGCCCAGGTGCTCTCGGAGGGGGCTGTGCTGACGATCGTGGCAGGCACGGCGGGCATTTGCTTTGCGGCGCTCGTGCTGGGCGTGGCCAGCATGGCGCTGAGTATGGAGCAGCCGACGAATGTGCAGATGAGCTTCGGGACAGCTATGAGCATCCTTGCGACTTTCGTGGTGCTGGGGACGCTTGCAGGCCTGATTCCTTCGCTCAAAGCCATGAAGATAAAACCAATCGAAGCCTTGAACGACAAATAAGGTATCCCTCCCTCTTTCCATCCAAAAGCTAATTCCAATCCTGAAAACAATAACCTTATAACCGATATGAAGAAATTTTTCAAAATCCTGCTCTGGGTGCTTGTGGGCGTGATTTTCGCGGGCACGTTTGTCTACCTCTACCTCAATTCCCGGCCGAAGGAGACCGTCTACGACACCGTTCATCCCGAGATCTGCGATGTGGAGCGCACGACGGTGCTGACGGGCAAAATCGAGCCTCGCGACGAGATCGAAATCAAGCCTCAGATTTCGGGCATCATAAGCGAGATCCTCGTGGAGGCCGGTGACCACGTGAACAACGGCGACGTGATAGCTCGCATAAAAATCATACCGGAGGAAACGCAGCTGTCGAGCGCGGAGAGCCGCGTGAAGGTTGCGGAGATAAATCTGGAAAAAGCGCGTCAGACTTACGAGCGCACGCTGGCCCTCTACGAGAAAAAATATGAAAGCCGCGAGCGCTACGAGAGCGACCTGGCAGCCTACAAAAATGCGGAGCAGGACCTCGCGCAGGCCCGCGACCAGCTGACAATCGTGCGCGACGGTGTGTCGGCGGCGAATGCTCAGGCATCGAATACACTGGTGCGATCGACCGTAACGGGCGTGGTTCTTGACGTGCCGGTGAAGGTGGGCTCGTCGGTGATTCAGGCCAATACCTTCAACGACGGGACGACGATAGCGAAGGTGGCCGACATGACGGACCTTATCTTCAAGGGTAAAATCGACGAAACGGAAGTGGACCTTCTGAGCGAGGGCATGGATGTGCGCATTTCCGTGGGCGCCATCGCCGGGAGCGACTTCCCCGCGAGGGTGGAGAAGATTGCGCCGATGGCTACGGACGACAACGGGACGAATACATTCGAGGTCAAGGCTGCCTTGGGCTCGGGTGATACGGGGAAACTGCGTGCGGGCTACAGCGCGAATGCGACTATCATTCTCGAGAAGGCCACGGAGGCGCTGACTGTGCCGGAAAGTGTAGTGGAGTATGTTGGCGATTCGGCCTTCGTGTATGTGCTGAGCGACACTGTCGGGAAGCAGAACTTCGAGCGCACGCCCATCGCCACGGGTATCTCCGACGGCATAAAGGTGGAGGTGAAGGACAAGAGCCTCAGCACCGACAAGGCCCTGCGCGGCAACAAACGCTGATACTGATCCTCCCCATTCTCATTTTTCTTTCGAACATAACGATATGAAGACCAGGATTCTAATATTTGCGGCCCTTTCGGCAGGAATTTTTACAGCCCGGGGCGAGGAATGGACCCTTGAGCGCTGTGTGGATTACGCGCGGGAACACAACATATCCGTGCGCTCGGCGGCCACCCGCATAACGAGCGCGGAAAACGAGCTGACTTCGGCCAAGGATGCTTTCCTACCCCGCCTCGAGGGCTCGGCTTCGCAATCCTTCAATTTCGGACGCGGCCTGACGGCGGAAAACATCTACGCGGACAGGAATACAAGCAACTTCCAGTGGGGATTCAATCTGAACATGCCGCTCTTCCAGGGCTTGGGCGAGTATAAGCGACTTAAGATGGCGCGGACGTCTCTGGAGCAGATGCTCTATGAACACGAGGCGGCGAAGGACAACGTGGCTCTGAACGTGATTTCGCTCTACCTTCAGGTGCTTTACTGCAAGGAGGTGGAGAAGAGCGCGGAATCGCAGGCCGGATACTCGGCCTATGAAGTCGGACGCCAGAAAGAGCTCGTGGCTGAAGGCCGGGTGGCCGAGGCCGATCTCTACGATGCGGAGGCTCAGGCTGCTCAGGACGCCCTTCAGCTTGTGCAGGCCCGCAACGACACGCAGATGGCTCTCGTGAATCTTGCGAATCTCCTACAGCTTCGCGAGGTGGATGGCTTCGATGTCGGGCCTCTGCAAGGCGACGAGCCTATGCTTCCGAGGCCGGAGGCTGTGTTTAACGAGGCTATGGGCGTGAATAATACTCTGCTCGGCGCCCGCAAGGCAGTGCTTGCAGCGGATGAAAGCGTGGCCCTGGCGAAGACGGGATATATCCCCACCCTGAGCTTCAATGCGGGGCTGGGCTCGAGTTACTTCTATCTGAACGGGCTCAACAACGATCCGTTCGGGCGACAGATGCGCAACAATTACTCGACATATCTGGGATTCTCGCTGCGTGTGCCTATCTTCGATGCTTTCTCGACGCGCAACAATGTGAGGACGGCGAGGGTGAACCGGCTTAACGCGCAGCTGCAGCTCGAGCAGCAGGAGACTGAGCTCTTCAAAAATATTCAGCTTGCTTATTATCAGGCCCTCGGAGCGCAAGAGCGCTACCTCACGTCGGAGGAAACTCTGTCTAAGACGATGCAATCGTTCGAGGCTACACGCGAGAAATATTCGCTGGGGCGAGCCACGCCGCAGGATTTCGAAATTGCTAAAAACAATCTCTTCCGCACGGAGGTGAACCGCATTCAAGCTCATTACGAATATCTTCTGCGCCACAAAATCCTGCAATTCTACCGGACAAACGGGCTGTAAAGGCGAGGAGAAACATATATCCCGGCTGATGACGGAGGGAGAAAGGCTGTGTCTGTTTCGGCGCAGCTTTTTTCATGTTATCGGGTCCGTTTTTGGTGTTACATACGCGTTACAAAGAATGCGCAATTTTAAAAAATTTGTAGCCTTGTAACAATCGTGTAACAATTTTGTCAAAATTTATTTTGCTGATTTACTGCATATTACCTCCTATTATTCGGTTAATTTTCAATTTTTACATTTGTTAACACTAAAAACTTGCATATCGGTGAGATGCATCGTAATTTTGAGCGTCGAACAACAAAAGACACCTCAAAAATTTAATCACGAACACCTAAAAAACTAAACAATATGGCAAGCGCAAAATTCCAATCCAGTCTTATGAGCCTTCAGTCGAACATGCTTAATTTCGCATTCATGCTCACCTCCAACCGCGACGATGCATACGATCTGCTTCAGGACACAACGCTCAAGGCTCTTGACAATGAAGAAAAGTATGAAGAAGGAACGAACCTGAAGGGATGGGTCTTCACCATCATGCGTAATCTCTTCATCAACAACTACCGTCGCGCCAGCCGCGCTGCAACTGTAGTTGACACCACGGACAACCAGTATCTGATCAACATCTCTGCCGAAGCCGCTCACGAGACACCCGACGGGACCTACACGGCCAACGAAATCACGGCAGCCATCAACTCCTTCTCTGACGAATACCGCATCCCCTTCTCGATGCACGTTGCAGGCTACAAGTATGAAGAAATCGCTCAGGAGATGAATCTCCCCCTCGGCACGGTGAAGAGCCGCATCTTCTCGGCCCGCAAGCGCCTCCAGGAGCGTTTCGCCGACTACCGCTAATCTCATCCCCCACAAATATCTCCTCTCTCCGCCAATAACATAATTTTGCGCACCATACAGGCCGGCGCTGCGAGCAACCCTCGCGGCGCCGCGTTTTTTTTGCGAACGTGAGGGAGCAGGGGCTTTCCTTTTTTACTCTACCACTTCCAACGCGCCGAAGGCACAACCATACTAACTAAGTGGTTAAGTCGAGTGATTCAGCATTCTGACAACTCAGACTTGTCGAGGCGACTTAATTAGGCATGCGCGTTGGGGGCCGCAGGTCGTCCCGACCTGCGGCTCTATTCACGAACTCCCCCCCCCGTCCACACTCATGGCCGGAGGAATGTCGCGAACCAAAGGATATGACAAAAAAGGAAGCCTCATAGCTGAGGCTTCCTTTTTGTAGCGGGACCGAGAATTGAACTCGGGACCTCCGGGTTATGAATCCGACGC
>CAMWQB010000011.1 GCA_947176295.1 uncultured Porphyromonadaceae bacterium | reverse complement strand
CCCCAGCTTCCTGAGCCGACGCTTCGTCCCCGACCCCGCGACGGCCACCCCCTTCCGGCCATCGGAAATCGAGACGCTGACCCTCGAGCTCATCTCGCCTCCCGGACAAGAAGCCTCGGTGGAAATCCGGGCTATCGATATTCTCTGAAACAAGACACTCCAAGAATCCTTAAATCAAAAACCTATCATAACCACATTGTATGACACAGAAAAGCCACAGTAAGCCACAGAGCGGGCTGACGCTACTCGGCCTCGGGCGCCGTCTGTCGGCCGCCCTGCTGATAGCGCTTGCCGCCATCGCCGGGCTCACGGCCACGGCACAAGGCACGGCACGCACCGTCAGCGGCACAGTGCTCGACGAACTCGGCGAGCCGCTCATCGGCGCATCCGTAACGGCCGTTGGCGACCGTGCGGGTGTAACCACCGACATCGACGGCAACTACAGCATCAAAATCGCAGCTGCCACCCGGCAGCTTGTCTTCTCCTACGTGGGCTATACCACACAGACCCTCGACATTCCGGCCGGGAGCGAGCGCCTGGACGTGAGCCTGCATCCCTCGAGCGAGAGCCTCCAGGAAATGGTGGTGATCGGCTACGGCACCCAGAAGAAAAACGACCTCACGGGCTCGGTGGCGGCCGTAAGCGAGAAAGACTTCAACAAGGGCGTAATCTCGTCGCCCGAAGAACTTATCAACGGCAAAATCGCCGGCGTGCAGATAACCAACAACGGCGGCTCGCCCAACAGCGGATCGACCATCCGCGTGCGCGGCGGCGCCTCGCTCAATGCCTCGAACGACCCTCTGATCGTGCTCGACGGCGTGCCTATGGAAGTGGGCGGCGGCATCACCGGCTCGGGCAACTTCCTTTCGATGATCAACCCCAACGACATCGAGAGCATGACGGTGCTTAAAGATGCGTCCTCGACAGCCATCTACGGCTCGCGCGCATCCAACGGCGTAATCATCATCACCACGAAAAAGGGTGGCGGCGAACGCGCGAAAGTATCGTTCCAGACCACCAACTCCCTGTCGAACGCCGCGCGGCATGCGCCGATGCTGAGCACCGAACAGTTCCGCAACGAAATCATGGCCACGGGCAATCGCGACTACATAGCCGCTCTCGGCACGGAGAACACCGACTGGAACGACGCCATCTTCCGCACAGGCTTCGGCACGGACAATAACATCAGCATAGGCGGCCGCGCCACCAAGTGGCTGCCCTACCGCGTGAGCCTCGGAGCCATGTATCAGGAAGGTATCCTCAAGCGCGACAACGTGGCCCGCTACACGGCGAACCTGAACCTGACGCCGACCTTCTTCGGCGACAAACTGCGCGTGAACCTCTCCGGTAAAGGCTCGTACAGCCACAATCGCTTCTCCAACTCCGGCGCCATCTGGAACGCCCTGGCCTACGACCCCACCCAGCCCATCTACGGCAACTACGACCCCGCAGGCAACGAGCTACTCTTCACCGACGGAACGCCCCTGATGGGAGGTTATCACGAAATCATCGACAAGAACGGCCATCCGGGCCAGGGCGCCATTGCCAATCCTCTGGCCATGGTGGAGATTCCCGACAACACGGCTGACGTCTACCGCTTCATCGGCAACGCCGACGTAGACTACCGTCTGCACCCGCTGCCCGAACTGCGCTTCCACCTCACGGGCGGCCTCGACTGGGCCAGCGGCAAGTCGAAATATTTCCTGAGCCAGAACTCCTTCTCGGGCTACAACGACGGGGGCCTGAAGAACGAGCAGGGCCCGCAGAAGAACATCAACCGCCTGCTGACGGTCTATGCCAACTACAACAAGGAATTCGAGGCCATCAACTCGACGGTAGACGCCACCATAGGCTATGACTACCAATACTGGAAGAGCTCGTGCCCGGCCTACGACTCCTACAACGAAGCCGGCGAGTACCGCTACACGACGGCCGCCTGGGACGAGCGCCACTCGCTCATCTCCTACTACGGACGCCTGAACTACAGCTACGATTCGCGCTATCTGCTGACGGCCACCTTCCGCCGCGACGGCTCCTCGCGCTTTGCCAAGAGCAACCGCTGGGGCACATTCCCGTCGGTGGCCCTTGCGTGGCGCGTGGCCGGCGAAAGCTTCTGGGAAAGCGTGAAACCGGTGATGAACGACCTCAAAATCCGCGTGAGCTACGGCGTAACGGGCCAGCAGGACGGCATCAACAACTACTCCTACATCCCGAACTACACGCTCTCGCAGCCCGGCGCCTTCTACTGGTTCAACGGCCAGTGGATTCAGACGGCGCGCCCCGACGCCTACAACAGCAACCTGAAATGGGAAACCACCAAGAGCTGGAACTTCGGCGCCGACATGGCCTTCCTGAACAATCGCTTCACGGCTTCGGTGGACTACTACACTCGCAAGACCCACGACCTTCTTGCCACTGTGCCTATCCCCGCGGGCATCAACTTTGCGAAAGAAATGCTGACGAACGTGGGCAATGTCGACTCGAAGGGTGTGGAAATAGCCCTGACGGCCCACCTGATCAACACCCGCGACTGGCAGTGGGACGCTACGTTCAATGCCACGTGGCAGGACAACAAAATCACGAACCTCTCGCTGAATCCCGAGAGCGAGGCTTCGGACACCTACGTGGGCTATGCCGAATCCACGCCCGTAATGGTGTATAAGACCGGCTACGCTCCGCACACATTCTGGGTCTACAAACAGATCTACGACGAGAGCGGCACACCCGTGGAAGGGCTCTACGCCGACCTTAACGGCGACGGCATCGTCGACGCGAACGACCGCTACTACTATCACAACGCCCACCCCGACTGGATGCTGGGCTTCTCGACCTCGCTGCGCTGGAAAAAATGGACGCTCTCGACCTCGCTACGCGCCCAGCTCGGCAACTATCTCTACAACCAGATGAGCGCCAACATGGGTGCCTCGGAGTGCTTCTCGTGGTGCTCGGGGCAGGTGAACAACCTCTCGGCCTCCTATGCCGACACGCACTTCACGAAGAAGCGCTACGAATCGGACTACTACGTGGAGAACGCCTCCTTCCTGAAGATGGACAATCTCCAGCTCACCTACGACTTCGGGAAGCTGGGCCCCATCGACGGGCTGCACCTGTCGGCCATGGTCCAGAACGTCTTCACCATCACCAAATACAAGGGCCTCGACCCGGAGAGCGACTGGGGCATAGAGGGCAGCGCATATCCGCGCCCGCGCACCTACTCCCTCACCATCGGCCTGAATTTCTAAACAACCCCGCCAACATCACAAAGACACGACAATGAAAAAAATCATCATACCGGTCATCGCGGCGCTCGGAATAGCGTTGGGCTCGTGCACGAACGACCTCGACCAGCAGCCCCAAATCGGCGTAACCTCCGGGGTGATCTACTCCACCGTGGAAGGCTACGAATCGGTGATGGCCAAAATATACGGCTCTTATTCGCTCATCGGCCAGAGCAAGGCCGGGCAGGAAGACCTCTCCTCCTACTCGGGCCACGACCTGATGCGCAACTACTTCAACCTGCAGGAGGGCACCACCGACGAGGCCGCCTTCCGCTGGCTTTCGGGCGACAATCTGTGGAGCCTCCCGTTCATGAACTGGGACAACTCGTGCCCGTCGGTTTCGGACGTGTACTATCGTCTCTACTACAGCATTGCGCTCTGCAATGAATTTCTGCGCTACTGCAGCGACGACGTCCTGAGCGGCTTCAGCGCCGACGAGCAGGCGCGGCTGCGGACCTACGCCTCCGAGGCCCGCTTCATGCGTGCCCTCAGCTATAGCCTTGTGCTCGATCTCTTCCGCCAGGGCCCGTTCGTGGATGAGAATACTCCTACCTCTGGCGTGATGCCGCCGGCACTGGACGCCGCCGGGCTCTTCGAATATATCGAAGGCGAGCTCCTCGCCATCGAAGGCTCCTTGGAAAACATGCCCCCCTACGGGCGTGCGGGCAAGGGCGCCGTATACACCCTTTTGGGGCGGCTCTACCTCAACTCGGAAGTCTATACGGGCATTCCTCGCTGGACCGAGTGCATCAGCGCCTGCAAGAAGGCCATGGGCATGGGCTACTCGCTGGAGCCCGACTACTTGAAACTCTTCAACGGCGAAAACAATCTGCGCACCAACGAGATAATCCTGGCCTTCGCGAACGATGCCACGAACGCCACGACCTGGGGCTCCGGCACCTACATCGTGTGCGGATGCATAGGCTCGGACAACGCTCAGAGCGCTCCCGACTACGGCATCTCCACGGGCTGGGGCAGCTTCCGCGTCCACGGCCAGTTCTACGAGCTCTTCAAGGGCGCCGACGGCGACAGCCGCAACACCTTCTTCACCGACGGGCAGACGCAGTACATCACCACCTCGCTCGAGGACGGCACTCAGGGCTACCATGCCTGCAAGTTCACCAACCTCACCGACGGGGGCGATGCTGCCAGCAACAGCGCCGCCGACGGTTGCAACACGGACATCCCCTTCTTCCGCCTTGCCGACGTGTATCTCATAGCCGCCGAGGCCACCGTCCGCGGGGGCGAGGGCATGACCCGCAGCGAGGCCCTGGAGCTCGTGAACGCCATCCGCGGCCGCGCATACGGCGACGCCTCGGGCAACATCACCGACGCACAGCTCACGCTCGACTTCCTCATCGACGAACGCGGCCGCGAGCTCTATCTGGAGATGACGCGACGCACCGATCTCGTGCGCTTCGGGCTCTTCACCACCGACAAGTATCTCTGGAACTGGAAGGGGGGCACTGCCGACGGCCGCGCCGTGGATGCCCGCTACAACTACTTCCCGATTCCGGCTTCCGAACTATCGGCCAACTCCAACCTCAAAAACATGGGCTACTAAGCACCCGCTATCCATATACACACGACAGCAATGAAACTCTATAAATATCTATATCCTAGCCTCCTTGCTCTTGCCCTGGCGGGATGCGACAAGGACGGCGAGATGCTCACGACCCCCGGAGCATCGAGCGCCACGCCCGAGACCTCGACGAAGGAAATAATCCTGAGCATCGACCACATCAAGGACCTGGCCCTCACAATCTACTGGAACGAGAACGGCGACATCACGCTGAGCAATCCGGCAGTGGAAGCCCCGTCGAATGCCGTGAGCAACACTCTGCAGTTTGCCGCCGCCGAAGACTTCGGACTCGTCTACGAATATCCCGCTGCGGCCGGAATCTATTACGCGCAGTTCACCCACCAGGAGCTGAACAACATCACCGCACGCATAGGCATCGAGGGAGGCACGACCTCGCCGCTGTATCTCCGCATCAAGAGCACGATAGGCCCTAACATCGAGCCGGTCTACAGCGAGCCCCTTGCCTTCACGGTAACGACCTACTTCATAGACATGAGCGTGGCCAAGTATCTGGACGCGAGCAAGGGCGAGACGGGCCGCATCCTGGCCTCGCCGAACTCCGACGGCGTCTACACAGGCTTCATCGGCGCCGGCGCATGGGAAAACTGGTGGCTCCAGGAAGGCGATAATTCCATCTGGGGCAACCTGGGTGTGGACGGCATGAGCTTCCACATCTCTACGGCTTCGAACAGCTGGAACTTCTGGTATCCGGGCACGTCGGGCTGCTACTACACGACAGTGGACACTCGCCAGGAATGGTGGAGCGCCCTGCTGGTGGAAAGCCTCCACGTGAGCGGCGACCTCAGCGGCGAGATGGCCTACAACCGCAAGACCAACCAGTGGACGCTGGCTGTCGATGCTCCTTCCGCAGGCACCTACAGCATTGTGATTTCCGGCGACGCAACGCTCTACAACACCGACACGACTGCCGACGGCCCGGGCGTGGCCCGCACGGCCGGCTTCGGAGGCACGGCCGACGCCCTCACCTTCGGCTCCTCGGCATCGGCTGTGAGCGTCTCGCTTCCCGCTGGCGAGAGCACACTGGTGCTTGACCTGAACGACCCGTGGAACTGGACCATCGGCGCAGGCGACGTGCCTGAGGTGCCGGCAGTGCCCGAGCTCCTCTACTTCTCGGGGCTCGTGGACTGGGACGGCTTCAAGACCACCCTGACCCTCACGGATGCCGACACCAAGCGCTATGGCGGCGCTCACTACATCGACAGCGAATGGGGCTACCGCGTCTACACCGAGCCCGACTGGAGCGCGGCCTACAAGGCTGCTGACGGCTCGGGAGCGCTTTCGGGCACACTGATCTTAGCTGAAAGCGACGGCAATGTGCCCGCGCCTGCGGCCGGCCTCTACGCCATGGACTTCAACATGAGCGCTCTCACCTATGAGCTCACGGAAATCAAGAGCCTGAGCTGGGCGGGCGTGAATGACGACTGGAGCATGCGTCCGCTCACGCAGAGCGCCGACAATCCCGAGGTGTGGAGCATCGAGTTCGAAAAGACGGGCAACACGCCCTGGGGCACGAAGCTCCTTATCAACGGCAGCTGGGACATCTTCTTCGGCCGCGGCGACAAGCAGGGCACGCTCTACCTCCGCACCGACTCGTCGGCGCAGGGCTTCGAGGGCGACAACGAGCTGGCCATTGGGAAGACCTACATCATGACCGTCGACCTGGGCAAGCAGACTTATACCTTCACTGAAAAATAAGCACAAGAAAGAGACATGAACAAGCGAAATATATTCGCTCTCGCCATCGCAGCCGTCGGCCTCGTTGCCGGAGGCTGCACGGAGGAGAGCCCCGTAACGGTGAAAGACCCTTCCGCGCCGGAACCTGTGGTATACGTAAAGGAAAGCGGCTATGCCCGCGGCGCCGACGTGAGCTGGCTCACACAGCAAGAGAAAGAGGGCCTCAAGTTCTACACTCCGGGCGACGAGCATGCTGAAAAAGAGCTGATGCAGCTCCTGCGCGAGGACTGCGGAGTGAATGCCATCCGCCTGCGCGTGTGGGTGAACCCGGCCGATGGCTGGAACTCGGTGGACGACGTGGTGCTGAAAGCCCGTCGCGCCGAGGCTCTGGGACTGCGGACGATGATCGACTTCCACTTCTCCGACTCATGGGCCGACCCCGGGAAGCAGGTTATGCCTGCGGCTTGGGAGGGCCTCGAGCTGCAGGAGGTGTGCAAGGCAGTGGCCACACACGTATCGGATGTGCTCACAGCACTGAAGCGTGCGGGCGTAACGCCCGAATGGATGCAGATCGGCAATGAAACCACGCCTGGAATGATGCTGCCCATGGGCTCCGTCAACAATCCCGAAGGGCTCACGGCTCTGAATAATGCAGGCTACGATGCAGCCAAGGCCGTGTTCCCTGAGATAATCTGCATCGTGCATCTCGACAGCGGCGACAACGCGTGGCGCTACGACCGGATGTTCGATCTCCTGGAGGCAAACGGCGGGAAGTACGACATGATAGGCATGTCGCTCTACCCGTGGTGGGCCGAGGAGCAAGGCAAGGAGGGCGGCTGGCGCAAGGTTGCCGAGACCTGCATCGAGAATGTGAAGCGCCTCAAGGCCAAGTACGGCAAGCCCGTGATGATGTGCGAGATAGGCATGCCCTACAATCAGGCCGAGGCCTGCCGCGACCTCATCGAGCTGATGATGACGGCGCCGATGGAAGGCATTTTCTACTGGGAGCCCCAGGCCCCCGGCGGCTTCAACGACGGCTACAACATGGGTTGCTTCGACAATGGAGCACCGACGGTGGCTCTGGACCCGTTTAAACAGAAGTAAGTCTATTTTAACAAAAGGCCACGGCCACACCGTGGTCTTTTGTCGTTAGAAATACGTATATTTGCACATCTACCCAAGAAAACCCTATACCATGCATAAACGAATCCTCATCATACCGGCCCTCTGCCTGATGGCGGGCGTCCTCACGGCAGGAGCGCGCACCGAGCAGACCCTCCGCGAGGGCTGGAGCTTCACCAAAGGCGCGGCAGACAGCCCCGAGGCCAAGTGGCAGAACGTGCGCGTGCCTCACGACTGGGCCATCTACGGCCCCTTCGACCGCGCGAACGACCTGCAGACCGTGGCCGTGGAGCAGAACGGCGAAACGGAAGAGACCGTCAAGACCGGACGCACGGGCGGCCTGCCCTTCATAGGCAAGGGCTCGTACAGACGAAGCTTCGAAGTGGCCGACCCGAAGGCGGAGACCACGACGCTCGTCTTCGACGGAGCAATGAGCAATGCGCGCGTGAGCGTGAACGGCCGGGAAGTGGCCTTCTGGCCCTACGGCTACAACTCTTTCTACGTAACCGTTCCGGACAGCATCCTCCGCGCGGGGAGCAACGAGCTGCAGGTGGAACTCGAAAACTACGAAAGGGCTTCGCGCTGGTATCCCGGAGCGGGTCTCTACCGCAACGTGCATCAGATAAGCACGGGGCGCGTGCACATCCCCGTCTGGGGCACCTACGTAACAACTCCCACGGTGAAGGACGGCGAGGCGAGCGTGAACCTGCGCATGCGCATCGACGGCGCCCGCAAGGGTGAGAAAATCACGGTGGATACGCGTATCCTCGACCCCCTGGGAGCCGTGGTGTCGAGCGACCGCTCGGTATATACGGCCCACGGCCAGGAATTTGCGCAGAACTTCCTCATCCACAACGCTTCGCTATGGAGCCCCGAGAGCCCCGCTCTCTACACGGCCGAGACGCGCCTCTACGATGCCGACGGCACGGAGCTCGACAGCTACAACACGCGCTTCGGCGTGCGCACGCTCGAGTACATCCCCGAGCGGGGGTTCTTCCTCAACGGCAAGGCCGTCAAGTTCAAGGGCGTATGCAACCACCACGACCTGGGGCCGCTCGGGGCTGCCGTGAACCGTTCGGCACTCCGCCACCAGGTGGAGCTGCTCAAGGATATGGGAGCCAACGCCATACGCACGTCCCACAACATGCCTGCGCCGGAGCTCGTGGAGCTTTGCGACGAACTGGGAATGATGCTCATGGTGGAGCCTTTCGACGACTGGAGCTTCCGCCCCAAGAGCCCCAACGGCTATGGTGCTGTCTTCAAGGACTGGGCCCGGAAGGACGTAACGAACATGGTGGAGCACTACCGCAACTCGCCTTCGGTGGTGATGTGGAGCATAGGCAATGAAGTGCCCTCGCAGTGGGGCCCGGACGGCGTGGAGGAGCTGACGATGCTTCAGGACCTCGTGCACTCGCTCGACCCGACACGCCCCGTTACCTGCGGCATGGACCAGATAGGTGCCGTGCTGGACAACGGCTTCGCCGCGGCCCTGGACATCCCCGGCTTCAATTACAAGCCGCAGTACTACGACGAGGCTTACGCCAAGCTGCCTCAGAAGCTCGTCCTGGGTTCCGAAACGGCCTCGACGGTGAGCTCGCGCGGGGTCTACCACTTCCCCGTGGACTGGGCCGAACACAACCAGAAAGAACACCCCGACCACCAGAGCAACTCCTACGACAATGAGTCGTGTTTCTGGAGCAATACTCCCGACATGGATTTTGCCATGGACGACGACCGCGAGTGGGTCATCGGCCAGTTTGTGTGGACGGGATTCGACTATCTTGGCGAGCCGTCGCCCTACGACACCGACGCATGGCCCAGCCACTCGAGCGTCTTCGGCATCATCGACCTTGCCTCTCTGCCCAAGGACCGCTACTACCTCTACCGCTCGAAATGGAACGAGAGCGACACGACCCTGCACATGCTTCCGCACTGGACATGGCCCGGACGCGAAGGCGAAGTTACGCCCGTGTTTGTCTACACCAACTTCCCTAAGGCCGAGCTGTTTATAAACGGCAAGAGCCAAGGTATCCGCGAGAAGAACGACTCGACCGTGCAGAACCGCTACCGCCTGATGTGGAATGAGACCGTGTACGAGCCCGGCGAAGTGAAAGTCGTGGCCTACGACACCGAGGGGCGCCCCGCAGCCGAGAAGACCATGCGCACGGCCGGAAAGCCTTATCGCCTGGTTGTAACTCCCACGCGCCTCGAAGCACGGGCCGACGGCGAGGACCTCGTGTACTTCACCATCACGGCCGAAGACCGCGAGGGCACACCCGTGCCTGTGGCTGATGCGGAGGTGAGCTTCACGGTGGAAGGTGCGGGCAGCTTCGAGGCTACGGCCAACGGCGACCCGACGTGCATCATGCCATTCCAGGAGCCGCGGATGAAGCTCTTCAGCGGCGCGGCCACGGCTATAGCCCGCCCCGCCACGGTGCCCGGCACCCTCACCCTGCGCGCCCGCGCCAAGGGCCTCAAGGAAGGCCGTGCGAGCGTGAGCGTGAAATAAACTCCCGACATAACTGACAACCTCAATACCTTCTGAAAACAATGGAACTGAAAGAAAAAATCTCGCGAGAATTTGAATCGCGTTTCGGCGAGGGCGGCGTGTTCTACGCCTCCGCAGGCCGCATCAACCTCATCGGCGAACACACCGACTATAACGGCGGCTTCGTCTTCCCGGGCGCCATCGACAAGGTGATCATGGCCGAGCTCAAATCCAACGGCAGCGAAAAGGTGCGCGTCTACTCCATCGACATCAAGGACTACGCTGAGTTCGGGCTTGCCGAAGAGGATGCCCCCTCGCAGAGCTGGGCCCGCTATATCTTCGGTGTGTGCCGCGAGATCATCAAGCGCGGCGGCAAGGTCGAGGGCTTCGACGCCGTATTTGCCGGGAATGTGCCCCTGGGCGCAGGCCTGAGCTCGTCGGCTGCCTTGGAGAGCTGCTTCGCCTTCGCGCTGAACGATATGTTCAACGGCGGCAGTATCGACAAATTCGAGCTCGCCCGCATCGGCCAGAGCACGGAACACAACTATTGCGGCGTGAACTGCGGCATCATGGACCAGTTCGCTTCCGTCTTCGGTCGCAAGGACCACCTGATGCGTCTCGACTGCCGTTCGATGGAATATGAATACTTCCCCTTCAAGCCCGAGGGCTATAAGCTCGTGCTTCTGGATTCGGTCGTAAAACACGAACTTGCCGATTCGCCCTACAACAAGCGCCGCGAATCGTGCGAACGCGTGGCTAAACGCCTCGGCGTGGAAACCCTCCGCGATGCCACCATGGAGATGCTCGAGGCTGCCAAGGCCGATATTTCGGCCGAGGACTACTCGCGCGCCAAATTCGTGATCGAGGAGAAGCAGCGCGTGTTGGACGTGTGCGATGCTCTCGTGGCCGGCGACTACGAGACCGTGGGCAAGCGGATGTACGAGACCCACGAGGGCCTCTCGAAAGACTATGAGGTGAGCTGCGAGGAGCTTGACTATCTCAACGATATAGCCCGCGAGTGCGGCGTTACGGGCTCGCGCATCATGGGCGGGGGCTTCGGTGGATGCACCATCAACCTCGTGAAGGACGAACTCCTGGAGCCCTTCGTCGAAAAGGCACGCAAGGATTTCGCGGCCCGCTACGGCCATGAGCCCAAGATCTATGAAGTAATCATCAGCGACGGCGCACGCAAGCTATGAAACTGACACACTTCTCCACTCCCTTGGGCGAAGGCACGCTCATCTCCCTGACGAACGCCTCGGGCGCCACGGCCACCCTGAGCACTCTGGGTGCAGGAATCGTGAGCGTGTGTGTGCCTGACCGCGAGGGCCGCATGGCCGACGTGGTCTTAGGCTACGAAAATCCCGCCGACTATCTCGCCGACGGCCCCTGCGCCGGCAAGGTGCCCGGCCGATATGCCAACCGCATAGCCCGCGGGCACTTCAGCCTCGACGGCAAGGAATTCACGCTGGCCGTGAACAATGGGCCCAACCATCTCCACGGCGGCCCGACGGGCTTCCAGAACAGGCTCTGGACGCTCGTGGAGCACGACGCTGACCACGTGGTGATGCAATACACGTCGGCTGCGGGCGAAGAGGGCTATCCGGGGCGGTTGACAGCACGCGCCACCTATACCTGGAACGACGACAACAGTCTGCGGCTCGACCTCGAGGCTATCGTGGAAGGCGAGCCGACGGTGGTGAATCTCACCAACCATGCTTACTGGAATCTGAGCGGCCATGCCTCGCCCTCGGTTCTGGGCCACACGCTGGAGCTGAAGGCTTCGCGCTGGCTGCCCACCGACGATTCGCTCATCCCCCTGCCGGGCGCTCCGGCTCCGGTGGAAGGCACACCCATGGACTTCACGATGGCAAAGCCTATAGGCCGCGACATCAAGGCCGATTTCCCGGCGCTGAAATACGGCAAGGGCTATGACAACTGCTGGGCTATCGACGGCTATGAGGCCGGGAAACTGCAGACGGCGGCCATTCTCCGCGACCCGGCTTCGGGGCGAAGCATGGAAGTGCGCACCACCCAACCAGGCGTGCAGGTCTATACGGGCAACTGGCTGACGGGATCGCCTGCGGGCAAGGACGGCGCTGTCTACGAGGACTATTGCGCCGTGGCTATCGAATGCCAACACTATCCGGATGCTCCCAACCGCCCGGACTATCCCACCACGCGCCTAAACCCGGGCGAGACATTTCACGAAATAATCGAATTCCACTTCCGGGCTGAATAATCAAAGATTTCGGAAAATCCACCAGGCCACGGTGGCTGCCAGGACGGCGGCTATCGTGGCTTCGTTTATGAGCGCCCGATGGAGGCGCGGGTGGCTCTTGCGCATGGCCTCGACAAGGATGAAGACCACGGCTCCCGGGACGGCGAAAAAAATATAAGGATTGAAGCTCCATGCTCGGGCCGGCTGCCCGTGGAGGAGGGCATGGAGGGCTCTCTGCGAGCCGCAGCCGGGGCAGTCCCAACCGGTGAGGAGCCTGAAGATGCACTTTGGTGCCGCGGGCGAGGAGGGGTCGTGATTGTAATATATAAACGACACAAGGGCCACGGCCGCAACCGTAGCTGCAACCGTGGCCAAAGTCTTGTAAAGGCTCGTGCGACTCAATTTCCGGTGAGAGCCGAGAGGAAAAACATGGGCAGGAAGCCCAGAGCGATGGCAACCATGATGAGCCACGCGGCAATGTTGCTGGCACGGCGGCTCTTATCGAGACGCCCGCTGTTGTAGTAAGTGGAAACAAATATGGAGGCCACGAGCGAAGCGAGGCTGACGGGCGAGCAGCAGCACACGGTGAGGAAAATGCTCCAGCCCAGATATGTGGGCGGGCAGGGCTCGTCGGGGAGCTCGGTGCGACGTGGAGCGCGCCGGCCGGGGGCATACTTGGATGCGGGCTTCTTCGGCTCCTGTGGTTCCTCGGCCTGAGCGAGGGGTTCGGTTTCCACGACTTCTTCCACAAGGACGGCGTCGATGCGATCGGTTGTTGGCGGGACTTCGCCCTCCGAGGCGGCGTCGGCTTCGTAGGGAGTGCGGTCTCCCCGGAGGAGAGCCTGCAGGCTGTCGATTTCCGAGGCGGGACGCCACTTGTCGAGCCCCTCGAACCAGACGGGCGTCTGAGGGGTTACGTTCATCTCGAAGAGCTCGAGAATGGTGAAGGGGCCCTTTTGGGCGCCATCTTGGTATATCCAGAATTTCATAACTTTATGCTCGTGGAAGGGAGGGGTATGGAAGCTGCGGAACACCCGACCGAAGGGATCCGGGGCGTGGGCTTAGAAGTGCTTTACTTCGCGGCCGAGGATGTCGCTGAGGAGATTGTTGGCCAGGCGGCTTGCACCGATGCGGAAATACTCGTTGGAGAGCCATTCTTCGCCGAGGATTTCCTTGGCGAGGGTGTAGTACTGCACGGCCTCGTCGGTGGTGGCCACGCCGCCTGAGCACTTGAAGCCAACGCGGCGGCCGGTCTTCTCGAAGTATTCCTTGATGGCATGCATCATGACGTATGCAGCCTCGAGGCTCGCACCGGGGAACTCCTTGCCGGTCGAGGTCTTGAGGAAGTCGGCGCCGGAATAGAGGGCGAGGATGGAAGCGGCCTTGATATTTGCAGCCGACTTGAGAGCGCCGGTCTCGAGGATGACCTTGAGGATGCGGCCGTGGCATGCATCCTTGAGCTCGGAGATTTCGTCGGCCACGCCTTCGTAGTCGCCATCGAGGAAATCACCGACATTCAGGACGATGTCGATTTCGTCGGCACCGCCTTCGACTGCGAGCGCGGTCTCGGCGACCTTCACTTCGGGGAAGGTCTGCGACGAGGGGAAGCCGCCGCTGACGCAAGCCACGTCGACGGAAGACACCTCGAGGACAGCGCGGACTACCTGTGCAAAGTTGGGATACACACAGATGGCGGCCACATTGGGGAGCTCGGGATATTCCTCCTCGAAGCGATTCACGGCTTCGGTGAAATCGGATACGGACACCGGGGAGTCGGTGGCTTTGAGGGTGGTGAGGTCTATGGTGTTGAAAAGAAACTTGTAGACGTCGAGATTTCGGTTCTCGTCGGCATGCTTTTCGATAATTTCTTTGACTGCATCGGCCACGCGGGCATCGTCGGTGATAACAGCGGAAGCGGCGATTGTGTCGAGATACTTGTTGTCGCTCATAGTTTTCGGATTTTATAAAGAGAGAAGTTATGTTAGTTTCGGGTTTTGGATGTGTCTTGAAGCATCGCGGGCGGTCTTTTTCTCGAGGTTGCGCCGGAAGGCTTCAGTGAGGTCGATTCCATGCTGGTTGGCGATTGCAATGGCCACCCAGAGGAGGTCGGCCAGCTCGTCGGCGAGGTCGAGGCGTTCGCCGGGCTTGGAGCTCTGCTCGCCGTCGGTGCGGGCAATCACGCGGGCCACCTCGCCGCATTCCTCAGCCAGAATGGCCAAGTTGGTGAGAGGCGAAAAATATCTCACGCCGATGGAACGGATCCATCGGTCGACGGCTTCCTGAACCTGCGCGAGAGTGAGGGGATTTTCCGTGGTCATAAAGATATGCGCCCCGCAGATGGAGTGGGATTCACAAAGGTACAAAAATTTTCTCAATCCCTGCAGCCCCCATCAAAAAAATCTCCGCTGCCAAATACGAGAACTGCACCTCGCAGGTATTGATCCGACGGGTCTGACTTGTCGGACTTGTCGGACTTGCCAGACTTATAAACAAGAACTTAAAATTTCCGGGGGCTTAGCGGCGGAGGGTGGCGTTATTGTTGTTGCGGAGGCCGCCGGCGCCGTTGGGGCGCCGGCGATTGTTGCCGGAACCACGCTGAGAGGAGCCTCCGAAGGGGTTGTACTGCTCTTCTTCGTTGTCGAATCCGTCGCCGCTGTCGCCATCGAGGGGGCCCTTTTCGCCTCGCTTGAGCTTGGGCTTGTTTTTCTTTATTGCCCTCGGCTTCTGTGCGTCGAGAGGCAATTCGTAGATATCCCAGGTCTGATCGACATCCCAGTTTTTCTTAAGCTCTATCTTTTTGGAATAATAGTAGCTCTCTTCGGGTTGCAGGCCTGTGGCGGGGTCGCCGGCATCCCAGCGGCCATTGGAGTTGTCGTCGAAGAAGAGGCGGGCGTAATACGTGCCCGGTGCAAGGTAGGTGAGATTCGCCACGCTTTCGCCGGGGGCTACGACAGCGCGATATACCGGGGCATCCGAGCTATTGAGCAACTCGACGACAGCACCACGGCCCTCGAGGCCCGGGAGGCGGAATACGAGGGTGGAGTAGTCGTCCTTGTGCTTGGTGGTGAAATCGAGGCTGACGGGCTTGTTGTGTTCGCCATATATGCTGTGGATGGCTGCCGAATCGATGCTGAGGCGATAGCGCGCTCCCGGCTCCCATCCGATGTCGAAGACGCGGGCAAGAAAGGGCCTGAGGCTGTCGGGGCGGGCTTCGTTGCCATAAGCCACGGGCTCCCATAGAGTGTCGCGCTGAATTTCGATGCGCACGCCGGCGGAATCCAGCGAGGCAAAAGGCTCCGACACGTCGAAGACGAAGGGCTTGTGGAGCTCCTGCGAGGAGCCGGAGAGACTGCGGACCGTGAGATTGTCGTGGGCTGGCGGGAGGGTGTCGGCTTCCTCCTTCTTCGGTTTGTTTCCGCGGGGTTCGCGGTAGTAGAAGCGGAGAGTGTCGGTGGTCCATGCCGGCATGCCCGTGGAATCTTCCTTCTGATACCTTAGGGCAAGGCGCAAGGAGTCGGAGGCTATCACTTCGGGGGCCGTAATCCAGAAGTCGAGGCTGTCGCGGGTGGCGTTGGGGTGCATCATGGCCCACTGTGTCCACGAGAGACCCCTGAGGCTGTCGGGCACACCGTCGACGATGCTCAGTCCGGCAACTGAATCTGCCGGGGCGGCGAAGTTGATGTTCACCTTTCTTCGCTCCGTGCGGGTATAGTCCTTGACGTACTGGGGCTTATATCCTATGCTGAAAGTCGAGAGGAGTATGTCGTCGGGAAGGAAGTGGATGCCGGAACGCGCCACGATGGAATCTTCGCCTGAAATGGCTCGGAGCGTGTCGCTCACTTCGATACGCTCGGCCACGGGGCTTACGGCCAGGGGAAAGAAGCCCACGACCTCCGAGCGGTCCCACATATAGTCGCGGTTTACGTCGTCGAGGGCATAGACCCTGTAGTTGCCCGGAGCAAGGCCGCGGACCGTGAACTGGCCGAGCTGATTTGTGCGCGCAATGCGCTCGAAGGGGCGGGTGGTAAGGGCCGAGTCGACGGAATCCGTCTGCGCGTGCACGCCCACGAGCATCCCCTGCTGGGGCTCGAGAGTTTGCGCGTCGAGGACAATTCCGCTAATGCGGAGGGTGTCGAGGGTGGGGCCGGTGGAGAAATCGAGGGCGAAGCCGTCGAGGATATTTCCTTCGTTAAGGTCCTTGATGGCATCGGCAAAGTCTATTGTATAAGTGATGTCGGGCCGGAGGGTGTCGCGGAATTCGGCGGTGAGGCGCCGTCCGTTTGCCCTCACCGTGGGAGGCGTCTTTCCCGGAGGCGAGAACACGACCTTATTGAAGGCATCGTCAAGCTGGATATTCTCATTGAATATCACGGTCATCCTCTTGGGGTTGACGTTTACGGCGCCGGGCTCGGGCGTGGAGCTGACAAAGACCGGGGGCTCCTCATCGCGCGGACCGCCTTCGGGGCGGCCGATGCTGGCGCAGGAGGCAGCCAGGAGGGCCAGAGCGGAGAGATACGCGAGGCGTCGCATCAATAGGAACGAGCTATGACGAAGTCAAACAGGTCGAGCAGCATCTTTTTCTCGGGTGCGTCGGGCAGAGGTGCGAGCACTTCGGCGGCACGGCGGCGCAAGGCCTGCATCGCTTCGAAGGCATAGTCGATGCCGCCGCAATCGCGGGCCATGGCCTGGAGGAGGGCTATCTCCTTGTCGGCGAGGCTGTCGCGGCGCAGAAGCTCGAGGGCTTCATCGCGGCCGGGTGTGGCGGGGTCGAGAAGGACATGGATAAGCGGGAGCGACACTTTGCCTTCGCGGAGATCGTTGCCTGTGGGCTTGCCCACGACGGCCGAGTCGTAGAAGTCGAAGATATCGTCGCGGAGCTGGAAACAGCGGCCGAAGAGAAGGGCGAATTCCGCGAGGGCTTCGGTGGTGGCTTCGGGCGCCCCGACGGCGAGGCAGCCCATGCGGGCGCTTGCCACAAAGAGCGATGAAGTCTTGTAGTCGACTACCTTATAGTAGTTTTCCTCGGCCAAAGTATGCTCCCGGGCAAAGAAAAGCTGCTCGATTTCGCCCAGCGAAAGACGGCGTCCGAGATGGCAGAGGGTGTCGATGATGCGGATATCGCCCGTGGCGATGGCGCGCTGCATGGCGGCCGTGGTGTAGAAGTCGCCCACGAGGACGGCCACATGATTGTCCCAGACGGCATTTACCGACGGGCGCCCGCGCCTCATCTTGGAATCGTCGACAATGTCGTCGTGGATAAGCGATGCGTTATGGAGGAGCTCGACCGCGGCGGCGGCATCGAGCACACGGCTGTCGACGGAGCCACCGGCCAGACGCGCCGAAAGAATAAGCATCAGCGGGCGAATCTGTTTGCCCTTAGAGCGCAGATTTTCTTCGACCACACGCGTCATCAGCTCCGAAGAGCTGCGCAGGCAGTCGTGGATACGTTCGTTAAGGCGCTCCAAATCGGCGCCGCAGGCTATCTGGATATGTTCTAAAGAGCTCATGGGGCAAATACGGTGCAAAATTAGCAAAAGTTTTGGTAAATCTCAAAATATATCCTATCTTTGCGCATGATATGGGAAGGGACACCATGAAAATCCATTTTTCTTAAATAATATACCTATTCAAAAACCTTAAGATGAAAAAACTTTTTACTCTTGCATTAGCCGCCTCCGCCGCAATCGCAGCTCAGGGCGCCGACTTCGTTGTATATGAAGACGGACAGCTCTCCGCAGACCTCAACGTCTATGGCTGGTGGGCTGCCGGGATGAACTTCGACACCAACAGTCCCGACCGCGACGACCACACCTTCAAGTTCAACGTTGAAAACGGTGGCGCCGACGGCTCGATGGGCATTTTCACAAGCGGCGAAAACGTGAAGACCGGTCCTCTCCACTCGGCAACTCTCAACTTCAACTGGTATGCCACCGGCAGCGCCAAATACACCATCCGCCTCACGGCCGAGACCGGCGCTGAAGAAAACTACACCTTCACCGTCAATGCCGAAAATGCCAACTCGTGGGTGGGCACTTCGATTTCCGTAACCGAATACTTCCCCACCGTTGCCTCACAGTGGGAGAACTACACGGGCAAGGGCGCAGGCTACGTATTCTCGGTAATCGCCGCAGAAGCAAGCGCCGATGCCGCAATCTACTTCAGCAAGATTTACTACTCCGACATCGACGAGGCATGGACAGCACCCGAACTCCCCACCCTTCCCGAGCCTACGAGCGTGCCCGCTCCCGCTTATGAAGCCGACGAGGTAGTGTCGCTCTTCGGTTCGAGCTACACACCGGCCTGCACCTTCGGCGTGGGCAACTGGGGCCAGAGCACCCGCTACAGCGTGGAGACGATCGACGGCCGCGAAGCTGCGAAGCTCGTGAACTTCAACTACCTGGGCTGGGAGCTCAACGAAGACCTCAACGTGAGCGAATGCGAGAGCATGCACGTTGATTTCTTCCCCAGCGAAGAGACCGGCTTCGGCTTCACTCCCATCAGCCGTGGCCCCAAGGAGAAAGGCTATGTGGCTTCTGAAGTGAAGGTCGGCGAATGGAACGGCTACGATGTGCCTCTGAGCTACTTCAGCGACGTCGTAGACCTCAGCGAGATTTTCCAGGTGAAGTTCGACCAGGGCAACAAGGGCGCACAGTGCTACATCGGCAACGTATATTTCGTGAAGACCAAGACCGGCATCGAGAACGTGAACGCAGTTGAAGTCGCTCCCGCACGCTACTTCCGTCTCGACGGCGTGGAGATGCAGGGTTCCGACCTTCCCGCCGGCATCTACGTGGTTCGTCAGGGCGAAAAGGCCACGAAGATGATTGTGCGCTAATCTACAAAAAATTATCCTCCTATTGATGGCCATAAGTCCGGAATTTCGTCCGGCTTATGGCCATCTTTCTTTTTTTATCGAAAAACACTTGCAGGACAATATTTTTTTACTTACCTTTGCCGAACGCGACCCGTGAGGGCCGCCTTAGATTTTTTTTCATAAGCATACGAATCAGATGAGACCCCGCTCAAAGACGGGTTGTCGATTTTAGCTGTACTCATTTTTCATCATCAACTTTAAATCAAATATCAACAAAAAAATAATTAGCCAACCTAAATCCTTACAATGAAAAAAATCCTTACCCTTGCAGTAGCTGCAGCGGCCACGCTCGCAGCCAATGCAGCCGACTTTGCCGTTTATTCAAATGGCGTGATGTCGCCCGACGTGCAGAAGTTCGACTGGTGGAACAGCGCGACCAACGATGCCGCAGCTGCCCCCGACGGCTCAGCCACGACTTTCAAATTCAGCGTCAAAGGCGGCGGGGCTGCCGGCTCGATGGGTCTCAACTGCTCCAACGGCTCCATTACCGGCCCTCTCCACTCAGCAAATCTGAAACTCAACTGGTATGCCGAAGGCACTGCCAAATATACCATCCGCCTCACCGGCGGCGTGGAAGAAAACTATAGCTTCACCGTCAATGCTGACAATGCCGGCAAGTGGAACGAAACCATCCTTTCCGTAGCCGAAACATATCCCGGCGTAGCCAAGGCCTGGGAAGAGTACGGCAAGGGGGCCGGCGGCTATGTCTTCTCCGTTGTAGCTGAAAATGCAAGCTCCGACGCAGCCATCTACTTCAAGGACGTGGTCTACACCGACATCGACGAAAGCTGGACAGCTCCCGCACTCCCCACTCTTCCCGAGCCCACGAGCGTGCCCTCTCCCGCTATCGCAGCCAAGGATGTAGTGTCCGTATTCGGTTCGGGCTACACTCCCGCCTGCACCTTCGGCATCGGCGGCTGGGGCCAGAGCACACAGTATGAGGTGGTGAACATCGATGGCCGCCAGGCTGCGAAGCTCACGCTCTTCAACTACCTCGGCTGGGAGCTGAACCCCCATCTCGACCTCACCGGCTATGAATACATGCACGTAGATTTCTTCCCCTGCGAGGAGACCAACTTCGGCTTCACCCCCATCAGCCCGGGAAAAGAAAAACCCTGGATTGCCTCGGAAGTGAAAGTGGGCGAATGGAACAGCTACGACGTGGCTCTGAGCCACTGGGATAACGTGGAGATGAACGACGTGTTCCAGATTAAGTTCGACCAAGGCAACACGGGCGCACAGTGCTACATCGGCAACGTATACTTCTGGAAAGACACGCGCGTGATTCCCGCTATCAGCCTCGAAGTGACCGAAATCACCACCAACAGCGCCACCGTTAAATATACCGTAACCCTTCCCGAGGGCCTCGAAGGCGCTGACGTGAAGGTGTTCATGGGCGACACCGACGTAACCTCCGCCGACGGCCTCTACACCATCGAAGGCCTCGAAGCCTACACGGACTACACCTTCAACTTCAAGGCTATGGCCACCCTCAACGGCACGGAATATGCTTCGGACGAAACTCCCGTAAGCTTCAAGACTTATCGTGAAGCCGGCGCGGCTATCGTGAAGTACTTCATCACCAACGGCTTCGTGCTGAACGGCCTCCGTCCCGGCGAACCCGAAGCAGCCCGCCGCGAACTCCCCGTATCGATGCTTGCCGAAGCTATCTACAATGCCGACAAGACCATCACCGTGAACTTCTCCGTAAACGGCATGGACAAGATCGTAGGCATGGTTCCTGAAGTGAACATCGGCGGCGAATGGAGCGGCTCGCTCATGGGCAAGGACACCAACGGCGTCTACACCTATACCTCGACCAAGACATTCGAAGAAGGCGAAAAGCCCGCCGACATGTTCTTCTGGATGGCATACGCCGGCGGCGTGGACCGTTTCAACATGAACTACACCGTAGGCGAAACCAACGAGCCCGTGGCTTACGGCCCCGTAGCCGCAGTAGTTCTCAAGGCTAAGTCGACCGACGTGGCCGCCAACGTGGCCGTGCCTCTGACCTACTACGCAGCCGACGCAGAAGGCAACTTCCTCCTCAACGAGAACGTGGCCCTGAGCCTCGTCTCCGGCAACGCTACCCTCGAGGGCGACCTCGTAACCCTCGGCGGCCGCGGCAGCGCAGTGATAGAAGCCGTTTGCGGCGACTTCTCTGCAGAAGTAACCATCAACTGCCTCACCAGCGCGGAGGCCACCAACGTTGCAGCCGGCATCCTCGGGGTTGCTTCTGAAGCAGCCATCAACAATCCGGCCTTCGCTACCGACGACAACGAAGGCACTCAGCTCGAATTCTCCTGCGCCGACACCGAAGAACACAGTTTCGCCCTCGACCTGGGCAAGAACCACGACATCGAAGTGATCGAAGTTGTCTGGGAAGGCGCATCCGCAACGGCCTACACCATCACCGTTGAAGCCGACCTGCCTGCAGAAGCAGTGGTAGCCCGCGCGAAGGCCGAGACCAAGACCTACACCGTAACCGATGGCGAAGGCGGTGCAGGCGTAACAGCACGCAAGCAGTTCATCGAAGAAACGCCCGTATCCGGTCGCTATGTAACGCTCAACACCTCGAAGGCCTTCAACGCCGGCTGGGGCATCAAGCTGAAAGAGCTCCGCGTGATGGGTAAGGAATCCAGCGGCACCGTAGGCATCGACGCTATCGAAGCCGACAGCGCAGCTCCCGCACGCTTCTTCCGCCTCGACGGCGTGGAAATGTCGGGCGAGCTCCCCGCAGGCATCTACGTGAAGCTCCAGGGCAGCAAGGCCACGAAGGTGGTTGTGCGCTAAGCCATAAAGCTCTCCAATAAATTCTCCGCGGCCCTAAACTTTTAGGGTCGCGGATTTTTTTATAACTTTGCAAGGGCGTTGGCGCGGCTCCCGGAGTCCTGGCCGCCACCCTGCCGAAAAAATAACTGACACAACATATACACCCTCAAAGATATGAAAGTCATCAACCTTTCCGAACATCCTTCGCTCGTGAGCCAGTATCTGGCTGAAATGCGACACACCGAACTTCAGAAGGACCCCCTGCGCTTCCGCCGCAATCTGGAGCGCCTGGGCGAAATCATGGCCTACGAACTGAGCCGCACGCTCGACTACCGCACGGAAGCCGTGCGCACGCCCTTAGGCGTCGACGCCGACTGCCGGGTGATTGCCGACAAAGTGGTGCTCGCCACGATATTCCGCGCCGGCGTGCCTTTCCATCAGGGCTTCCTGCGCTATTTCGACAATGCCGAGAATGCTTTCGTCAGCGCCTACCGGAAGTATAAGGAAAAAGAAAATTTCGACGTGCTCATCGAGTATCTCGCATCGCCACGCCTCGAAGGCAAAACGCTGGTGATCTGCGACCCGATGCTGGCCACCGGCGCATCGATGGAGCTGAGCTATCGCGCGCTGCTCACCAAAGGCACCCCGGCCAAGCTGCACATCGCTTCGGTGATTGCATCGCAGAAGGCTGTGGACTACATGAACAGCGTGATGCCGGAAGACGCTACGCTCTGGGTGGGCGTAATCGACCCCGAAATCAACAGCCACAGCTATATCGTGCCCGGCCTCGGGGATGCCGGCGACCTGGCCTACGGCGTGAAGGAATAAGCCTCCAACGTGGGGGAGAATTATTCGCCGAAAAGGGGCGTGGACAGGTATCGCTCGCCGGTGTCGGGGAGCAGGGCCACGATGGTCTTTCCGGCGTTTTCGGGCTTGCGGGCAAGCTTCAGGGCCACGGCAAAGGCGGCACCTGAGGATATGCCCACGAGCAGACCTTCGTAGCGCACGAGCATCCGCGCGCCTTCCATGGCCTCGTCGTCGCTGATGCTCTCCACTTTGTCGACCGTCTCGGCATGGTAGTTTTCGGGGACAAATCCGGCCCCTATGCCCTGAATCTTGTGCGGGCCGGGCTTTCCGCCTTCGAGCACGGGGGAACCCTCGGGCTCGACGGCAACGATCTCTACCTCCGGCTTGTGAGCCTTGAGGGCTTCGCCTACGCCGGAGACTGTGCCTCCCGTTCCGACACCAGCCACGAAAATATCCACTTCGCCGTCGGTGTCGCGCCATATCTCCTCGCCTGTGGTGAGGCGATGGATGCGCGGGTTTGCGGGATTGGCGAACTGCTGGAGGATAATGGAGCCGGGAGTGGCGTCGCGCAGGCGCTCGGCCTCGGCGATTGCTCCCTTCATGCCTTCGGCGCCGGGGGTGAGCACGAGCTCAGCTCCGAGGGCCGCGAGGAGGCGGCGACGTTCAACGCTCATGGTGTCGGGCATGGTGAGGACGAGGCGCATGCCTCGCGTGCGGGCAACCCACGCCAGGCCTATGCCCGTGTTGCCGCTGGTGGGCTCTATGATAGTGCCGCCCGGGGCGAGGAGCCCTGCCCGCTCGGCCTCGTCGATCATTGCGAGGGCCGCGCGGTCCTTGATGCTTCCGCCGGGATTGAAGCTTTCGATCTTCACGAGGAGGCGGGCCCGGAGGCCTTGGGCACGTTCGATATTGGAGAGTTCGAGCAGGGGCGTGTGGCCGATAAGTTCGGTGAGGCTGCGGTATATCTTTGCCATTTCTTGTTTGATTTTACGGGTGATAAAGGAAGAGGGGGAGGGGTGTTAGTTCTTGATATTGCTGATGGTGGTTGTGGAGCTCTGGAGCACCTTCGAGTGCGGGGCCACGGAGTCGGTGAGCCACACGTTGCCTCCGATAATCGAATCGTGGCCCACGGTGATGCGCCCGAGGATGGATGCGTTGGAGTAGATCGTAACGTTGTCTTCGATAATGGGATGTCGGGGCACATTCACGGGCAGGCCGCTATCGTCGAGCGAAAACTTGCGTGCTCCGAGCGTAACACCCTGATAGAGCGTAACGTGGCGACCAATAATCGAGGTCTGGCCAATGACGATGCCCGTGCCGTGGTCGATAGCGAAATATTCGCCGATATTGGCGCCGGGATTTATGTCGATGCCCGTTGCGGAATGGGCGAGCTCCGTAAGCATCCGGGGAATCACGGGGATGCCTAACTCGAGGAGGGCGTGGGCAGAACGGTAGTTTATCATAGCCCGGACGGCGGGATAGCTGAGGATTATCTCGCTGTAGTCGTCGGCCGCGGGGTCGTTGTTGAATATGGCCTGGACGTCGGTGTACAGGAGACGCTTGACTTCGGCCAGCCGGTCGATGAAATCGAGTGCCAGGCGGCGCGAGCGGTCGGAAGCCTCGTCGCAGGATGTGCGGCCTTCGAGCTGGAAACCTTTTGCAATCTCGGAGCTGAGGATGGTGAAAATCTTTTCGACTTTTGTGCCGATTACTGCGGGACGGAGAGAGCGGATGGAGCGTCTGCGGTCGAAGAACTCAGGGAAGATTACCGTCCGGACACTGTCGATAAATTCGTCGAGAGCATCGACTGAGGGGAGAGGTCCCTCGCCAGGCGGGGTCATACGGCGCTCGGCCTCGCCGGTTTCGGAAAGGATGCGGACGTTGCGTCCAAGGATTTCATCTGCTGCTATATTGGTCATGGCGATAAATAAACATAGTTGATACATACCTAAAACGCTCATGTGCGGAGACTTGTTTGTGGCGGAAATCTTTTTTGCCAATACGGGGATTTTTTTGTATATTTGCACGAATTTTGCGCAATATCCGATAGATAGAAATATCGATTCAAAAACAACAATAAACCAACAATCACCATGAATTTCAAACGCTTACTTACGGGAATGCTCGCAGCCGCGATGGCCTGTGGAGCGGCCCATGCAGCCGATGTGCTTGATGCAGAGGGCTATCCCGAAGTGTATGTCCGCGGCGACATGACAGGAAGTTGGAGCCTGAACGAGGCCTACCACTTCACCCGCACGGGCGACACCTACGACCTGACCATCAACGGCGGCTTCTCCGGCGACTTCAAGATTGCCACCGAGGATTGGAGCACCATCAACTACGGAGCACCGACCTCCAATTCGCCAGCCATAACCGGTATTACCGATTATGCAATCTCCACTACAAACAATAACATCACAGCCTCGATTGACGGAGAGCAGACGGTGAATCTCCGTTTTGTCATTGCCAAAAACGGCAACTCTTTCACCATCAACACCCTCCGGGTGGGCATCAACGGCGAATTCGCAGCCATCGATCCCGACGACCCCGACGACCCGACGGACCCCTACTCCCACTATCCGGTGCTCTACATCCGCGGGGAGATGACCGGCAGCAGCTGGCCTATAGACGATGCATATAAGTTTACGCGTCAAGGAAATGTCTACACTCTGGCTAAGTCCTCTCTCAACGGCCAGTTCAAGATTTCCGATGCAAACTGGGGCGTGAACTTCGGTGCTCCGACCGAGGGCGAAAGCATCAAAAGCATCAGCGGGACTACCAACTTCAGCCTTAGCTCCGGCGGAAAGAACATCACAGCCCAGAACCTCTCGAATGTAACGCTCAGCTTCACCCTCCACGAGGAATACGGCTCGTACAAGGCCGATGTGCTGAAAGTTACGGCAAATTCGGGCCCGGTTATCGAAGACCCCATCGAGGTAAACGACCCTTCGGAGTTCCTTACCGGCACGCTTCCCGTGCTCTACATCAACGTCTACACGGACGAGACCCACTCGGCCCTGAACAATGAGATAATCGACCGCAACCTCTCGCACAAGAACTACTTCACGACCTCCGAATACTGGATCGAGGACCCCACGGGCACCTATTCCGTGGGCTCGAAGGAGGAGCCTCTGGCGCTCGAGGTGAAAGCCCGCGGCAACTATACCCGCACGGGCTTCTCGAAGAAACCCTTCAAGCTAAAGTTAGGGGCGAAAACGGCACTCTTAGGCATGAGCAAGAGCAAGCATTTCGCCATTCTGGCTCACGCCGACGACAACTTCGGCTACATGCGCAACTTCACGGGCTTCTGGCTTGGCCGGAAGATGGGGCTGCCCTGGACGCCCGACCAACGCCCCGTGGAAGTGGTGATCAACGGCGACTACCGCGGCCTCTATTTCCTGACCGAGAGCATCCGTGTGGGCGACGGTCGCGTGCCTGTCGAGTCGCTCGACGACAACACCAACGACCCGGCCCTGATCTCCGGCGGCTATCTCGTGGAACTCGACAACTACGACGAGCCCGAGGAGTCTCAGATTCAGATGACTGAAAAGACCTGCGTGGGCGGCTACCATACGGACAAGCTGCGCATAACCTTCGATACTCCCGAGGAATATTCGACGCTGATGCGCCGCTTCGTAAACGAGCAGTTCACGGCCATGAACGATGCTGTGGGCGTGGCAAACAGCTCCGACGAGCTCTGGAAATATATGGACCTCGACGATGCTGCCCGCTACTATCTCGTGGAGGAAATCATCTCGCACACGGAGTCGTATCACGGCTCGACCTACCTCTTCCGCGACCGCGGCGAGGGCCAGAAGTGGCACTTCTCGCCCCTGTGGGACTGCGGCAACGCCTTCAACGGCCCGACCAACAACTTCTTCTACAACGGAGTAACATACGGCAACACCTGGATTCCCTCGATACGCGCCAACGGCAAGTTCAACGACAAGGTGCGCGAGACCTGGGCATGGTTCATGAACAAGGAAGACGGCTACAGCCAGCTTGAAGCAGCCCTGCGCGCCTACGCCGCCGAAATCACGCCGGCTGCCGCTGCCGACCACAAGCGTTGGAAGGATGAGCCGCTTCCCAACAGCACAGGCTCGAACAATCCGTCGGCCGTGATCGACAACACCGACATGAACTCGCGCCTCGGCGCCGTGCTGAGCCATCTCTCGG
This sequence comes from uncultured Porphyromonadaceae bacterium, assembly GCA_947176295.1. Classification (GTDB taxonomy): domain Bacteria; phylum Bacteroidota; class Bacteroidia; order Bacteroidales; family Muribaculaceae; genus CAG-873. The sequence continues at coordinate 9,842 of CAMWQB010000011.1, read as the reverse complement.
CTAAGACCAACTGGCTCAAGGGCCAGTTCGGCGACTACACGCAGAACCCGACGGCCGCCGAGCCCGAGCGCGACGCCACCGAGGCCGCTCCCCTGCCCGAATATGCCAAGGAAGGCTATGAGGTGGACCTGTACGAGGGCTATCCCGAGCTCTACGTCCGCGGCACTATGACCGGCGGCACCTGGCCCGCTCTCCCCGAGTATAAGTTCACCCGCAAACAGAACGTCTACACCCTGGAGCTTGAGAGCCTCGACGGCGACTTCAAGATTTCCGATGCAGAATGGGGTGTGAACTTCGGCGCTCAGAACGCGGGCGAAAGCATCAGCGGCATCACGGACTTCTCCCTATCCTTCGACGGCAAGAACATCAAGGCCGTGGGACTGCAGAACGTAACGCTGCGCATGACCCTAACCGAGAACAACGGCAGCTACAGCGCCGACATCCTCAAAGTGGGCATCGACGGTCTATTCCGCGAAGACATGCCCGTAGAGGGGCTTTCCGGCACGCTGCCCGTGCTCTACATCAACGTCTACACGGACGAGACCAAGACGGCCTTCGAAGATGAAATCATCGACCGCAATCTCTCGCACAAGAACTATTTCGTCAACGCCGAATACTGGCTTGACCTCAACGGCTGCGAATGGATGGCCGCAGAAGGCGCAACTTCCGTAGGCTCGAAGGAAGAACCGCTGCCGCTGCAAATCAAGGCCCGCGGCAACTACACCCGCACGGGCTTCTCGAAGAAGCCTTTCAAGCTTAAGCTTGGTTCGAAGCAGAGCCTCTTAGGCCTTAGCAAGAGCAAGCACTTCGCTATCCTGGCCCACGCCGACGACAACTACGGCTACATGCGCAACTTCACGGGTTTCTGGCTTGGCCGCGCCATCGGCCTCCCCTGGGCTCCAGGGCAGCAGCCTGTGGAAGTGGTGATCAACGGCAACTACCGCGGCCTCTACTTCCTGACGGAGAGCATCCGCGTGGAATCGGGTCGTGTGGACATCACCGCACTCGACGACAACGAATCCACTCCGGCCCTGATCTCCGGCGGCTACGTTGTGGAGCTCGACAACTACGAGGAGGAAAGCAACCAGCTGCAGATGGAGGAGAAGACTTGCGTGCCTCAGAACTATACCCACAAGCTGCTCGTTACCTTCGACACCCCGGAGGAATATTCCTCGCTTCAGAAGCAGTTTATCAGCGAGCAGTTCACGGCCATGAACAACGCCGTGGGCACGGCCAATACCTCGGATGAGCTCTGGAAATATATGGACCTCGACGATGCCGCCCGCTACTATCTCGTGGAGGAAATCATCTCCCACTATGAGGCTTACCACGGCTCGACCTACCTCTTCCGCGACCGCGGCGAAGGCCAGAAGTGGCACTTCTCGCCGCTGTGGGACTGCGGCCACGCTTTCGACGGAGACACCAACAACTTCTTCTACAACTACTACGCAAGCTACGGCAACACGTGGATTGCCTCGATTCGCACCAACAGCAAGTTCAACGACAAGGTGCGCGAGACCTGGACATGGTTCATGAACAAGGAAGACGGCTACAAGCAGCTTGAAGCAGCCCTCCGCGCTTACGCCGGCCACATCGCCGAAGCCGCCAAGGCCGACCGCGCCCGCTGGAAAGACGAGCCCATGCCCAATCCTGCAAACGGCAACAATCCCTCGCTCATCGTGGACAACTCGGACATGGACGCACGCCTCAACGCAGTGCTGAGCCATCTCTCAGCCAAGACCACCTGGCTCAAGGGCCAGTTCGGCGACTACACGCAGAACCCGACGGCCGCCGAGCCCGAGCGCGACACCACCGAGGCCGCTCCTCTGCCCGCCTACGCCCGCGAAGATGCCGAGCTCGTGGAAATCTACTTCAACGACACGAAGGCGAATCCGTGGTCGACGGTCTATGCCTACACCTACTACGAGGTTGCCGGGCAGCCGGTTGTCGAACTCCTGGGCGCATGGCCCGGCACGGAGATGACCCTCCTTTCCATGGCTCAGGCCCCGTCACGCTTCCGCAACACCACCACGACCACGGACAGCCCCCTCTGGAAAGTAACTCTCCCGGTTACGGACGTGGAAAACGGCCACAACGTGATCTTCAATGATGGCACCGGAGGCACCGACCACCAGACTGCAGACCAGCAGATCGGCCACCTCTATGTGTACGGTCCTTCGGGAATCGTTACGGGCGTGGACAGCGTGAGCGCCGAGAGCGCCGCCGCCGTGCGCTACTACAACCTGCAGGGCGTCCGCATCGACACCCCCGCGGAAGGCGAATACTACATCGAAGTGCGCGGCGACAAGGGCCGCACCATCCGCTATTGAGCCTCCTTCCCCATCCATCGAAAACTGACCGAAGAGCCGCGCCTAAGACAGCGCGGCTCTTTTTTTTGCATTCGCGTGGATATTTTTGTATCTTTGCGGACAAGCTTTATCGCATTTCCTCAAAAAACAATAAACCGAACATACCTTCTGCCATGAACTTCAAACGACTTTTCACCGGAGCCATCGCGGCTGTCGCAGCCTTCGGCATGGCCTATGCCGACACGATGGATGCTTCCGGCTATCCCCAGATATATCTCCGCGGAAGCATGACCGAGGGCTGGAGCGCCCGTGAGGACTTCCGCTTCACCCGCGAAGGAGAGGTCTATACCCTCCATCTGGCCAGCCTCGACGGCGATTTCAAGATTGCCGGCGACGAATGGGACTTCGACTACGGCTCTCAGAACTCAAAGCAGGACCCGGCGCTGGAAATAACTGACGCGACGACGCTGACGGCGCGATACACCGGCGGCAACTTCAAGGCCGTGGGGCTCACGGACGTAACGCTGAGCATAACCATCCGGCCGGACGCGCCCAAGGCCGACACATATCTGCGCATCAGCGCCAACGGCAAGGAGGCGCCCGCGGAGCCTCAGAACCCGATGCTCTCGGGCACGCTGCCGGTGCTCTACATCAATGTCTACACCGACGAAAGCCACTCAGCCCTGGAGCCCGAAATCATCGACCGCAATCTCTCGCACAAGAACTACTTCTCGAACGCTGAATACTGGCTGGACCACAACGGCTGCGAATGGCTCGAGGCCGAGGGGGCGGCATCGGTGGGCTCGAAGGAAGAGCCGCTGCCGCTCGAAATAAAGGCGCGCGGCAACTACACCCGCAAGGCCTTCGCCAAGAAACCTTTCAAGCTGAAGCTCGGCGCCAAGCAAAGCCTCCTGGGCCTGAGCAAGAGCAAGCACTTTGCCCTGCTGGCCCATGCCGACGACAACTACGGCTACATGCGCAACTTCACGGGCTTCCGCCTCGGGCGGGCCATCGGGCTGCCCTGGACACCCTGGCAGCAGCCGGTGGAGGTGATAATCAACGGCGACTACCGCGGCCTCTACTTCCTGACGGAGAGCATCCGCGTGGACAAGAAGCGGGTGAATATCGAGGAACTCGACGACCTTGTGGACACACCTGCGCTGGTCTCCGGCGGCTACATCGTGGAGCTGGACAACTATGAGGAGGAAAACCAGATACGGATGCCTGAGCTGTCGTGCGCACGCGGGCAGCACATCATTGACGAGCTTCGCATCACCTGGGACACGCCCGAGGAATATTCCGAGCTGCAGAAGCGCTTCATCACCGACCAGTTCTCGGCCATGAACTCCGCCATAGGCTCGAACTCCGACGAGGTGTGGAGCTACATGGACCTGGACGATGCGGCTCGCTACTACATCGTGGAGGAAATAATCTCCCACCACGAGGCATATCACGGCTCTACCTACCTCTTCCGCGACCGTGGCGAAGGGCAGAAGTGGCACTTCTCGCCGCTGTGGGATTGCGGCAACGCCTTCAACGGGCGCACCACGGACTTCTTCTACAACTGCGACCACTACGGAAACACGTGGATTCCGTCGATGCGCGAGAACGCGACCTTCAACAAGAAGGTGCGGGAGACGTGGCTGTGGTTCATGAACACGGGCTACAAGGCTCTGGAGCCTGAATTGACGGCCTATGCCTCGCACATCGCGGCAGCCGCAAAGGCCGACCGCACGCGCTGGCAAAACGCACGGCGTCCGGACTTCGAGGGCGCCCAGGGCGTGGTGGACAACACAGACATGGAGAGGCGCCTGCAGGCCGTGCGCGACCACCTCTCGGCTAAAACCGAATGGCTCAAGGGTCAATTCGGCGACTATGCGGCCAACCCCGGCGCCACCGAGCCCGAACGCGACGCCACTCCTGCGGCCGCGCTGCCCGAGTATGCACGCGAGGATTCAGGCATCGAAGGGCCGGCCGTCGAGGGCGATGCGGCTCCTGCGAGCGTGAAGCTCTACAATCTTCAGGGGATGCCCGTGAGCGGTACGCCCGTGCGCGGCGAAATCTACATCGAAGTGCGTGGCGACCAGGCCCGCGCCGTGAGATTCTGACCGCACTCAAACACTTACACAGCACACTTACACTCACTTACTTATTCATCATTATCATCATTAAACAATTTTCCATGAACAACTTCAACAGACTGCTCTGCGGGGCACTCATGGCCGGGACGGCTTTGGCTTCGCAGGCTGCGACCTTCGTGGGCGACAGGACGGACTTCCGCGACGAGACCATCTACTTCGCGATGACCACCCGCTTCTACGACGGCGACCCGGACAACAACGTCTACTGCTGGGACGGGGACAAGAACATCAACGACCCGGAATGGCGCGGCGACTTCAAGGGCCTGATCCAGAAGCTCGACTACATCAAGGCTCTGGGTTTCACGGCCGTGTGGATCACTCCTGTGGTTGAAAACGGCTCGGGGCTCGACTACCACGGCTACCACGCCATGGACTTCTCGAAGGTGGATCACCGCTATGTGTCGAAGGACGCTGATGCGGCCGGGGCCGACGTGGCTTTCCAGGAGCTCATCGACGAGGTGCACAAGCGCGGGATGAAGCTGATCCTTGACATCGTGATCCAGCACACGGGCAACTTCGGCGAGAACACCCTCTGCCGCATGTTCAAGAAAGACTATTCGAAGAATCTGGGCGACATCAATGCCTCGATGCTGGTGGTGCCGGCATCGGAGGGGGGCCAGCTTCCGGAGAACTATCCTTCGATGAAGCCTGCCGACCAATACGGCACACGCCTGGCCATGATGAAGAACTCCGACTTCACCAACCGCGACATCCATAACTACTGGCACCACAAGGCGTGGTTCGACTGGGACGACCCCTCCCGCTGGTGGGGCCAGATCGCCGGCGACTGCGTGGACCTGAACACGGAGCACCCGACCGTAACGAACTATCTCGTGGAGTGCTACTCGCGCTTCATCAAGATGGGTGTCGACGGCTTCCGCATCGACACGGCGGGCCACATCCCCCGTCTGGCCTTCAACAAGATGTTCCTCCCTCAGTTCCTGGCAGCGGCCGAGAGCCCCGAGGCCAAGGCCAAGCGCGGCAACACGCCCTTCTTCATGTATGGCGAGGTGTGCGCCCGCTCGATGGAGGTGATCTACCGCGGCGACAACTACAACTGCTCGCCCTGCTACTACACGTGGAAGGAAAACAAGGACTATGCGTGGGACATGAATCCCGCATCGTGGGATGAGGTTGTGGCTATTCCCACCCAGACGGAGGGCTCGCAGGACTACTTCACGGTGAGCGGCCACGTGAACTGGGAGTCGGTGCAGCAGAGCGCCAAGGACGACAAGGGCCACGCAGACGCTATCCTGCGCAAGAGCGACAATGCCAAGCTCAAGGGCAACGACTACCACACGCCCGACTACAGCCAGTACTCGGGCCTGAGCGTAATCGACTTCGCCATGCACTGGAACTTCAACTCGGCAGCGGGGGCTTACGGCGTCCGTGGCCAGGACTACCTCTACAACGACGCGACCTACAACGTGGTGTACGTCGATTCTCACGACTATGCTCCCGACAGCAACTACCGCTTCAAGGGCTCGCAGGACACGTGGGCCGAGAATCTGGCCCTGATGTTCAGCTTCCGCGGCATTCCCTGTATCTACTATGGCTCGGAAGTAGAATTCCAGAAGGGCAAGGACATCGACAAGGGTGCGGTGCTGGCTCTTAAGGAAACGGGCCGCGCTTACTTCGGCGGCTACATCGAGGGCTCGGTGAACGTGAGCGACTTCGCGGAATATTCCGGTGCCACGGGCAACCTTGCTTCGACGCTGAGCTATCCTCTGGCGCTCCACATCCAGCGCCTGAACAAGATCCGTGCTGCCGTGCCCGCCCTCCGCAAGGGCCAATACAGCAACGAGGGCTGCTCGGGCAAGATGGCCTTCAAGCGCCGCTACACCGACACGAAGACCGACTCCTACGTGCTCGTAACCATCAGCGGCGACGCTACCTTCACGGGTGTGCTCAACGGCCGCTATGTCGATGCCGTAACGGGCGATGTGCAGAACGTTTCGAACGGCACGCTCACGGCAAAATGCTCGGGCAAGGGCAATATGCGCGTGTATGTTCTGGACACGGAAAAGACCAAGGCTCCCGGCAAGGTGGGCGAAGACGGCAAGTATCTCTACACGACGGCTCCTGTCGAAAAGGCCTGGACGGAATGGCCCGACGAGACGATGCCTGAGGAGACGTGGACGGTGAAGCCCAACGGCGGCAACACTCCCACCCCCGGCGGCGAACGCGTGGAGCCCGAAACTCCCGTTGAGCCGGCAATGGCCGAGGGCGAGCAGGCCGTGTTCTTCGAGCACACGTCGTGGAACCCCGTGCACGTATGGCTCTGGGGCGACGGCAACAACTATACGGGCGGCAACTGGCCGGGCCAGGCGCTGACCTATCTTGGCAACAACGTCTACAAATGGACCTACACGGGCACGGGCAAGATTCCGGCAAGCGCCAAGCTCATCTTCAGCACCAACGGCAACGACCAGTGCTGCAAGGACGGCTGGGACTTCGTGAACGGCGGCTATTACTCGACCTCGGGCTACGTGAAGACCATCGAGGGTGCAGGAGAAATCGGCGACGACCCGATCGAGCCTACCGACCCGACGACTTTCACGGCCTACTTCGACAACTCGGCTTCGGGCTGGGGTTCTGTGTATGCTTGGGTGTGGGATGCCAACCATGGCAACAAGAACTACTCGGGCGGCACGTGGCCGGGCCAGTCGCTGAGCATCGACCCTGCGTCGGGCTACCATAAGTTTACGTGCACCGTAACGGACGCATCGCCTAAGATGATGATAATCTTCAGCAACAACGGCACGCCTCAGACGAGCGACCTCGAGCTTAAGAACGGCGGCGTGTACACGGCGCAGGGCTTCTCGGGCCAGTATGTGAGCGGCGTGGAAAGCACGACTGTCGAGGCCTTTGAGGTGAGCGTGAGCGGCGGCTGCCTGATCGTAACGGCACCCGACAGCTGCACTCTGACTGTTGTCCGCGCCGACGGCGTAAGCTTCCCCGTGGCTGTCCACCCGGGTCGCAACAGCATCTCCCTCCCCCGCGGCTTCTACATCGTGGGCGGCAAGAAGGTGATTCTCTAAAGCTTATTCAAGGGACATCCTCATGCCCGCAGAGCCGACGGCTCTGCGGGCATTTCTTATTCGGGCGAGGGCTTGGGCCGTCTTTGAATCAGGCGATTATGACGGGTGATGAAAAAAATATGTATTTTTTTGCTGAAAAATTTGGAGAAGCGAAAAAAAGGCCGTAACTTTGCAACGCAAAAGCAAAAGAGCTGATGCCTCTCCCACCAAAAGAGACTAAACGGTGTGGTAGTTCAGCTGGTTAGAATACCTGCCTGTCACGCAGGGGGTCGCGGGTTCGAGTCCCGTCCATACCGCAAGAGGAGAGAGGAGAATGAGAAACAGCAAGCCTTCGGACTTCGTTTCTCATTCTTTTTTTGGAGAGGGCGGAGTATCGTGCGCGGCTTGCGGAGGTGAGGGCTGAGCATGACCGTCAGCTCGACAATCTCGACAGCTTCGTGGACAGCTTCGCGAATATAGACCTCTCGGAAATTTCGACTGTGGAGCAGGAAAATAATCGAGCTTGTCGAAGCCGGACGGTTTGATGAGGCAATAGCCAAATATGAGGCACAAAACTATGTTGAGAAGTATCTCAATGAGATTTCCGACATTCAGGAAATTTCCTCGTCCATCGGGCAGCTAAATGAGCTCAAGGAATCGAAAGAGCAGTCGAGAGACAGCCTGCTTGCATCCGTTGAACACTATATCGATATGCTCCAGCTTGCCGGTGGGGTGGAAAACAATCGCAAAATACTCGACACCTACACCAGCATCGCGGACCGCGACACAACAAACATCGAATGGTTGCTAAAGGCGGGTGTATTCATCGATAACTATATCGCAGATTATAGCGTCGCTTTGTCTTACTATCAAAAAGCCCTCAGTAGTGCCCTTGAACAATATGGAGAAAAGAATCCCGACATGGCTCTGAGCTATAATAATATCGGAACTGTTTATGATAGCCAAGGAGATTATGACAAAGCATTGGAATACTTTCAGAAGGCGCCGAATATTTGGTTGGAAGTCGGAGAGGAGCATCCGTATGTCATGGGTGTAAAAAATGCTATTGAATTCATTAAAAAGTAAAATGAATGGAGGTGAGGAGTGAGCGGGGGGGTGGTATAGCAAATAAAATTTGATTTTTTGGGTTTTTATTTGGTATGATTAATAAAATGGGTTATCTTTGCACGTATGAAAATTATAGCAAGACAACAATATATTGAACATATTCAGAGATTTATCGGCAAAGGGCTGATAATTGCTCTAACGGGTCAACGTCGTGTCGGCAAAAGTTATATAATTCGCCAACTCGTTTCCAAGATTGAAGCGAATAACCCGGAAGCAAATATCATATACATCAACAAGGAAAAGACTACGTATGCCGACATTAGAACTGCCGACGATTTATCGAAGTATCTTGAAGATAAAATAAAGGTTGGGAAAGATAATTTTCTACTAATCGATGAGGTGCAGGACATCGATGGTTTTGAAAACATTCTCCGCAGCCTCAATGCTGATGAGGAATGTCAAATTATCGTTACGGGCAGCAATGCAACGATGCTTTCATCGGAACTGTCTACATATCTCGCCGGGCGATATATTGAAATTCACATACAGAGCCTGTCTTATCGGGAGTTTCTGACATTTCACGCACTTGAGGATTCTGATGGAAATCTTCAAAAATATCTGAGTTTCGGCGGCTTACCACATCTGTATCGCCTCGGGCTTGAACAAGAGGACATGGTCTGGGAATATATTCATAACATTTACAATACTATAGTGCTGAAAGATGTGGTTCAACGAGAAGGAATCCGGAACGTAACGCTTTTCGAAAACCTGATGAAATATGTAAGCGACAATGCAGGACAACTCGTGTCTGCTACTTCGCTTTCGAAATATCTCAAATCTCAACGTGTGGAGCTCACCCCCTTGTCTGCAATAAATTACCTTAAGGCCGCTTCAAATGCATACATAATCAACAAGGTTCCGCGCTACGACATACATGGTAAACGCCTTTTGGAAACAAATGACAAATACTATTTCGAGGATCTGGGCCTTCGAAATATGCTTGCCGGGGCTAATCGCTCGGGCGACATTGAAAAGGTAATCGAAAATGCCGTATATTTACATCTGAAAAATCTTGGATATAAAATAAGCGTGGGGGTGATCCCCAATGGCGAAATCGATTTTGTCGCAGAAAAGGGCAGAGCTCCGGTTTATTTTCAGGTGGCATATCTTATTGCTGACGAGAAGACAATGGAACGCGAATTTGGGAATTTATTGAAGATTCAGGATAATTACCCGAAATATGTCGTATCCTTGAATCCGATGATACGGCCTATGGAGTATAATGGGGTGATACATCTTACATT
>CAMWQB010000010.1 GCA_947176295.1 uncultured Porphyromonadaceae bacterium | reverse complement strand
GTTTACTGGCATTTTCTGAGAGATGCTGCGAAATATGTTTTAGAGGAAAGATAACAATTTTTTTCCAATAATTGAGAACTCTTATTACACTGATAACCCTGAACCAAAAAGAAAAAGAGCCAAGTCTTTGCGACTTAGCTCTTTGTTGCCTTGGAAGGATTCGAACCCTCACAGGCGGAACCAGAATCCGACGTGCTACCATTACACCACAAGGCAAGGTGTTTTTCTACTCCTGCGAAGGGCTTGCTTCGCTTTTGCGGTGCAAAGTTAAGGCGATTTTTTTATTCCTGCAAATTTTTTCGATGTTTTTTTGACTGCAGTCACGATTTTTTCTATTTTTGTGGACCGCAAACCATATTGTCGGCAATAATATTGCCATATCTTGCGTTTGTATCTATTATGAAGTCAATAATATTCCGCAACATATTCTTTATTTTGGCCTTGTCGGCAATTGCCGGCTTTGCGAGTTGCCACTCATCAGATGAACCGGAGAAGCCCGGCGACGAGAAGCGGGGGCGTCGCACTGTGCTTGTCTACATGCTCGCCAACAACAACCTGGGCTCGTCCTTCTTCGATGCCGACGATCTACGCGAAATGCTCGTGGGTGTCGAGAACGGCGCTCTGGGCGATGGTGGGCGCCTGCTTGTGTTCCACGAGCCAGCCGACGGCTCTGCTCCCGTGCTCAAGGAAGTGTGTGCCGGGGGCATAGTTGAGCTCAAAGTCTACCCGGCGGAGACTTGCGGCGTCGAAGCCGGCACAATGAGCACTGTCCTTGACGACATGAAGGCCGAAGCTCCGGCCCTCAGCTATGGGCTCGTGCTCTGGAGCCATGCCACGGGCTGGATCGAAGACGGCATCGCCGACGACGGCTCGCGTGCCGATGCAAATGCTCCGGCTCCTCTGTCTTTCGGAGCTTCCGGACGCGAGAAAATGAACATTACCACCATGGCCCGCGTCCTCGCAGGCCGAGGCCTTGATTTTCTCTATTTCGACTGCTGCTACATGATGGGCATAGAAAGCCTCTACGAGCTCCGCAAGGTCGCCCCCGTAATGGCAGGCAGCCCCACCGAGCTCCCTTCGGCCGGAATGCCTTACGACAAGACCTTGCCCTTCTTCTTTGCCGAGGGAGCCGCCGACCTCGAAGGCGCTGCCCGAGCCACCTTCGACCACTACAACGCCTTGAGCGGCACGGCTCGCATGTGCACGATGAGCGTAGTGCGCACAGCCGCCCTGCCACGCCTCGCCGCTGCCACAAAGGCCATATATGAAGGCTCCCGCGCCGGCATGCCCACTGACGGATTCACACCCCAGCGCTACTCGGCAGTCAGCCTCGAGCGATGCAACTACTTCGACTTCGCTCAATACGTGCGCCATCTTGCAGCCGGAAGCCCCGACAAGCTTGCCGAATTCGAGAGCGCCCTGAGCGAAGTCGTGCAATACGAAGATGCCACGCCTTACCTATGGGGCGTCGTAGCACTCACACACCACTCCGGCCTCTCCACCTACATCCTCCCGGGCTATTCCTCCGCCTCCGATCGCGGATATAACACACTCGCCTGGTGGGCTGACGTGGCCTCTACCCTGCAACACTGATTCCCAAGATTATGATACAGATTCCCGACATTCAGCCCCAGCTGCCCGACAGCATCCCCTCGGCCCATCAGGAGCTCGAGATGATCAAAAACCTTCCTGTCGACGAACTTCTCCAGAGGCTCGTATCGGCCACGGTAACATTCGCAATCAACCTTGCCATAGCCATCGCCGTTTTCTATCTCGGGCGCTTCATCATAGGCAAGTTATATCGCCTGGTAGGCAACATAATGCTCCGCCGCAAGGTCGATACCAGCATCACGTCCTTCACCCTGAGCATGATACGCATCGTGCTCTACTTCATTCTCATAGTTACGGTGATAGGAATCCTCGGCATCGAAACCTCGTCGTTCATCGCCCTCTTTGCCTCCGCAGGCGTTGCAATAGGCATGGCCCTGAGCGGCACCCTCCAGAACTTTGCCGGCGGCATTCTTATCCTTCTGCTCAAGCCCTATCGCATCGGCGACTACATCGAAGCCCAGGGCTATGCCGGCACCGTGCGCGAAATTCAGATTTTCAGCACGATAATCTGCACCCCCGACAACAAAAGCATAATAGTGCCCAACGGCCCGCTCTCCACGTCTTCCATCAACAACTACTCCAAAGAAGACTATCGTCGCGTCGACTGGATCGTGAGCATTTCCTACGGCGACAACATCGACGCCGCCCGCAAAAAGATTCTCGAAATCATTGCCTCCGACGATCGCATCGTCAAGCAATACATCGAAGACGACCGCGAGCTCCGCGGCCTTCCTCACCCGGCTGGCGACCCGGCCCTCGCCAAAGTCCTCATGCCCAAAAGCGACCGCACGCCCGTCGTGAAAGTGAACGAACTTGCCGCCAGCTCCGTAGACCTCAAGATCTCCGCCTGGACACAGACCTCCGAATACTGGAACGTATTCTACGACATCAACGAGCGCATATACAACGAGCTCCCCTCCGCCGGCATCAACTTCCCCTTCCCCCAGATGGACGTCCATCTCACCACCCCAGACGAAAAATAATAGTCTACCGACCGATAAACTCTTTCAGGCTGTGCCGAATCCCCAAATTCGCCACAGCCTGAAATCTTTTTTGTACATGGAACGAAGAAAAGGCTACGGCTCGACGAGCCAATTTTCGGCCCTTTCGGTAATCCTGCCATACCAATCAGTTTCCGTTCCATCGTTCAGGACACACTCTCGGGCATACTTAGCCGAAGCATCAAATAGCCTTCTGATGTCATCCGGCGTAGGCTTTTCGGGAGCGTCCACCGCACGTCTCAGCATCCGCCGGAATGTATCGAGAGTTAGAGGGATTATCCGGCACTTTCCGCCATACATCGCCACATTAGTTACATAGAGCGTGAAGAAATGTGCGATAGTCGCAGGATTTATTGTTGGTGCTATAAAGAAGCAATATGTCGGCTTTTTAGTCTCTTCCTTATGCTTGCCAATATGCCTTGGCACGGGTTCGCCTTCCATCTTAAACTGCAATTGCCCCCTCGCCATTGTTACCTCCACCGTTACGTCAAAATCACCGTAGTCGCAGACGATGTCTGCCATGTTGCCTAATGCAGTGCTCATCGGCTGCCCCTCGTCGTCGAACTTCAGATTTGCCTTTATCCGACCTCCGTTAAGCATCGTCATAGCTCTCCATGTATTCCATTCAAAGAAGAGCGAAGGCTCATAGGACCTATTCAACGTATCAAAAGTTTCCTCAATTTCAGCATAGAGCTTATAACTCTTGAGCTCCTTTACTTTTGATGCTATGCGCTTTTCCTTTCGCTCGTCAATCTTACTTTTCAACAAGTCTTTCAGCCGATTAATGGACAAGCCCTCAGGAGGAACAAAGTCAAACTCAGCCCTCAACTTCCCGATAACCTCATCCATGTCATCCGTCAGGAGTCTGGGAAGCGCAGGATTGAACAGATAGTCTTGATAGGCAGCAAGGTCCTTTATATACACCGGATTCCTATCAACTGTGGCCAGGATATATTCTACATCCTTTTTCCGCTCAGGCGCTATGGTCAATATTTTCCCTATCGCCGTCGCATTAACAATACCGGTAGTTCTTAAGTGCCTGACAACCGCGTCGGAATAATCCCTGAGATTCCTTATTTTCTTATCCAAAAAAGCTTCAACAGTCGGCGTCTTGCTTTCTCTTGTCTTTAATTTGCCTTTGGCAATTTCATCCGCGAAGACCGCACGGTATTCATCATAAAATATTTGCTGCTTAAACTCCTTGTATCTCCCCTTGTTTTGATCTTTGAGTGTTCTGAATTTTTTGATTTTTTCAACAATCTCGTCATATCGCTCGAAATTGACCAGCTGCATTCCAAAGAGATGCAGTTCATCAAACTCAAGACCATCCATATCATAGACAAGGCGAAGAAGCTCAAGGTAAGGCTTCACATTGTAGTCCGCTGCCGACTTGCCCACAGGATGATACGGCGACGGGAGCTGGAATTTCAAAAGCTGCCTGAGCAGGATCTCCTCCTTATTGTTTTCAGACTCCAGCAATTCTTTTCCTGCCTCAGACAGGCCTACTACAGGGAGAGTTATAAGGCCGAGAGCCTTCGGTATCCGATTTATTCTGTCTCTTGCCGAAAGATCCGGTGTCTTGGATTCAGCGCCCTCAAAAAAATCATTTTCTCCCAACAATCTGTAGAATCTGGCCTGAGCTTCAGGAGTCCACTTCTCTCCTCCCAGGTTATCGACCAACAGCTGTATTTCAGGCAGGACCTTTAAAGGCGTTCTGGGCGATGTGGTAAAAAATAAAGTTTTGCTATTTATAGCCTTACTCCTGAAGGTTGCCATAGTTCGTAACAATTATATGGACAGCCTCCGACCGGAATCTGTTCCTTATATTCACAGAGTAGTTCTTATCGTATTCCCCGACAATCATACCTCTGTAGAGTTCCATCGTCAAAGGAGTAGCACTTATCACCATCAAAGCCCTGCATCCCAGGTTTATAAAATCCTCCGCAAGTCGCCTGTGGCTCTCTTCATCGAACTGTTCATTATACTCTTCATTTCCGTACTCCGAGAACACACAATCGTATGGAGGATCTAAAAATATAAAATCCTCAGGAACAGATAGTTCAAAGATGTCATAATAATCTCCATTATGGATTTCGGCACCATTCAGTAGCCTGGAGTGTTCTTCTGTGAGAAGGTCGGTATTAAAGTTCTTATACCTCCCGTACGGCACATTGAACTCTCCTTTAGAGTTGAATCGAATCATCCCGCTATAGGCCGTTTTATTAATGAAATAATACAGGGTTGCGAACCTGTATCTCGAATCCGCCAGCCCATTATACATGTCTCTAATGTGATAATACAGCTGTTCATTACGGTCCTCCACGCGGTTGTCAGGGTGGAGTCTTTTCAACTCATCAAATGCTGCCCTGTTTTCGGTGTATATCTTCTCAAGCTCAGCCAATTCAGACTTCACTTCGGAATACTCCAACTGAATGCCACGATAAAAATCAATAAGCCTTGTATTGATATCATTGATTATCGCCCGTTGAGGCTCCAGATAGAAATACAGAGCACCGCCGCCGAAAAAGGGTTCGATATATCTCCCTTCAAATCGGGGTATATAGTTTATAAACCGAGGGATTTCCCTCGACTTACCACCTCTATATTTTATTACAGGCTTCATTTAAAAGGATACATGAGAGTACAAAACTACAAAAAAAACAGCAAATATCCCCTATCTCCCAAGCAAAAATAGCGGAGCCACAGCCTTTGCTATTTCAATGTCCTTTTAGCAACTACAAAAGACAATACTGCAATAAACAATGATGACAAAGACAAAATGATTGCACTCCAATCCCAATAGGATAAAGCCAATTCGTCGGCAACTCTTCTGATATAATCCGGAAATAAATATGATTCAGCCTCTTGCATCATCGAAAATATTTATATATATAATCTTTACCTATTTCATACAATTCATATCAATGCACGGAGAATCAAAAAAATCTTGTGTCATAACAACATAATTATATGGCGGTAATATACTTTACGAGTTAATGTATTGCTATCCCTGCAATCCAACGTGCCGAAGGGGTGTCTCCGGAGAAGCTTGAGGGTACAAGCGCTTTTAGGAGACTTTCCTTCGGCACATTGCGCGTGAGAGAGGGTAGAAAATGTTACTGCGGGCGGGCGATGCCGTCTTTGTTGGCACGCTTGGTCATGCGGGCGATGCGATCCACCGTCTGGGGATGGGAGGAGAACATGCGGTCCATAAGGCTGGATTTCGACGAGCCGCTCATGCTGTCGAGCTTTTCAAAAGCCATGACCATACCCCAGGGATTCTTGCCGTGTTCCTTAAGGAATTCATAGCCGAAGTCGTCGGCCTCATTTTCCTGCTTCTGCGAGTATTTTGCGCCTGCCAGCGACTGGCCCAGCGTTGCGAGCTGCGAGGCGGAGAGCTGTGCAGCCACGCCTCCGGCTGCTGCCATGCCGTCCTTGAGGGCGTCGGCCATCAGCTCTTCCTTGAAGGCCTTCTTGGAGTGGTGCTTTGCCACGTGGCCGATTTCATGACCGATTACGCCGAGGAGCTCGTCGTCCGTCATGATGTCCATCAGCGAGGAAAATACGCGCACGCTGCCGTCGGGACAAGCGAAAGCGTTCACGTCGATCACCTCATATACCTTGAAGTTGAGAGGCAGCCCGTCAGCTTCGGTCAGGCCGACCGTAAGGCGGTTGAGGCGCTTGGTATATTCGCTGTTGGGGTCCGACACCTTGTTGTGCGTATCCATCCAATCCACCGACTCCTTGGCATATGCAGCCATCTGCGCATCGGTGAGAGTTACGGCCTGCGCAACCTTGCCGAGGCCGGAAGCTGCTTTTGCCACATTGATTTTTGCCATTGCTGCAGGCACGCCTGCCGAAAGAACGGCAAGGGCCAGCGCGCCGGCCAAAAGGGTCTTTTTCATCTTGCTCGAAATATAAAAGGTTTATTATAAATAAGTTTTTCAGAACATTACACCGATTTTCAGTGTAGCCATGTGCAGATCCTTCAGCGCAGGCGCTCCGTCAGGCGTCCACGAGGCATCCTGCTGGCGGAATGTATAAGCCAGAAGGACGTGGGAACTGAACGTGGCGCTGCGCGCGAGGTAGAAGCCAACACCTGTCGAGGCGTACGCGCCCGCATGCGAGCGATTGTCGCCCGGATAGTTGAGGGCAAGGCCGCCCTTGAGGTCCCAGAAAACAATCGACGGCCTGTTCTTGAAGTTGGTACGGAAATTGAGGAACAGCGGAAAAGCGCGGTTGGAGTTGCTCACGCTAAAAGCAGCCTTGGCTCCGAAGCCGAGGAAATTTATCCACTTCCTGGAGAAGCCGAAGGAAATAGAGATGTCGTAGCTCGACGCATCCTGTCCCGTGAGGTCGATAGTGCCACCCACATCAGCACCCCAGCGGAAACGGCCCCTCGGGTGATTGTCGATGATATATGCAGCTTCGAGTTCGCTAATCGACTTTGCCGGCGCAGGCGCCGCATTGGCGTCCGCAACTATATTCGTGGCCGTCGCTCCACCGGCAGCATGCATTGCCGCAGCCGGAGCTCCGAGGGCAAGAGAATCCTTTGCCGAGGTGGTCTTCAACGCCGCAGGCTCCGAGGCCGCAGGCTCGTCGGGGTAATAGAAAAATACGGCAACACCCTGGGCCCGGACTGTCGCGGCCGAACAGAGACCAAGAACCATAATCATGAAGAAAACCAGTCGTCTCATCATAGGTGCTTTATCCTTCTTTTCTCGAGCCTGACGCAGGCCCAGCGATCCATCTCCTCATAGCTCACGCGCCAAAGGCCACAAGCCCCGGCAGCCGCGTCGATATGTGGAATATCTTCCACATAGAAACCGCTCAGGAGCATAACGCCCCCCGGCTTGAGAGTGCGGGCATAGGCAGGCATATCGGCCACGACAATATTGCGGTTGATATTGGCCAGGAACACATCCTGCGAGCCCTCCGCAAGAGCACCCAGAGCCGAAGCATCGCCATGGACAGCTTCCACTCGCGGAGCCACACCGTTCAACTCCAGGTTCTCAAGAGTATTTTCGTAAGCAAAGCCGTCGATTTCCACCGCCACGACCTTAGCCGCCCCGCGCATTGCCGCGAGAATGGCAAGGATGCCTGTGCCCGTGCCCATATCCACAACCGAAGCGCCCTCCATAGGCTGCGCGAGGATGCCGAGGGCCATAAGCGTAGTAGTGGCATGGTGTCCGGTGCCGAAAGCCATCTTCGGGTCTATGACTATATCGTATTCAGCCGCAGGGACATCCGTGTGAAAACTGCTGTGCACCACCACCCTTGAGCCTATCACTATAGGACGGAAATAATTCTTTTCCCACTCGGCGTTCCAGTCCCGGCCCTCGACGAATTCGAAGCAATAGGACACCTCCACATCCTCGAGCGGCAGAGAAGCTATAGCCGCGCGGATTGCATCCTCATCAAAGAGAGGCGCCGGCACAAAAGCCTTCATGGCATCGCCCTCGTCGGAAGGCTCGAAAGTTTCGAATCCCGCATCGCCCAAGGCATCGGCCAGCAGATCGCACGCATCCGGCATCGGAGGCTCTATCCTGAAGTCCACTTCGTAGTAATCGTTCATCTTATCTCAGAATGTGTTGGTGGCTGTGTGAGTTAAATTCCACCTGCAAAGATACCAATATAATCGGAAACGGCAAAATCCCCCACCCTCCTATTCTTCACCGCGGCAGGAAACCGGCAAGAGTGAACTGTGCAAGAACAGCCTCCAACTGCGGAGCCGGGATAAAGAGCAAGCCGCCCTCGCCCCGCACACACACCTCGTTTATCAGCTCGTTGTGTGCCACAAAATCAATCAGCTCGTCATTGTCTCGATCAATTTTCAGAGAATAATAAGTCGTGATGCCGCCATGAATACTGTAGGCTCTGCGTTTAATCCTGTCTATGAGCGCATTCCACACATCCGGAAGCTCATATCCCACGAAAGCGCGAAACTGCTCTATTCGCTCCTCAAGCGAGCTCCGCGTGGTAATACCCTCCATAAAAGTCTCGGCCGACACAGCATAGCGCGTAGAGCCTATAGGCTTGCCCACCTTCCGGAGATACGGCTCGTAGAGAGCCGCCAAATCCTCAGGAACATAGATAAACGGATACTCCTCATCGAGCCGGCACGACGGAATTTCATAATCCGCCATCCCCTCCGGCGCCTTGTCGGAGAGCCCCAATGCGTAAGCCCCGAGAGGCGTCAGCCTCACCTCCCGCACCGAATCATACTGCGAAAATCGCTTGCCCGGCGCAGGCTCCGGCCCAAGGGCAAGATCCACGATGCCCAATAGAGCCAGAGCCGTCAGAAGAGCACCCATATAGGGCCGACGCACGTCAGTGCGCTCGTCCAGGCGCGAACGCCCGTAGAAGTCATTGCGGTTTGTGCGAAGGGTGTTGAACATCGACGGGCCCGAGCCGCTCACCACCCTTAGCCCCGGCTCCTGCCGCTCCACAGCCTCAAGAATATTGTCCACCTCATGCCACGAATCCATCCCGAGCATGCGCAGCCTGCCCAGGACAAGGCCGAAAAATCGCGTGATGCCCGTGCGCGAAACGGAATAAAGAGAGCCCGAAAGGTGTCGCGCGCATTCCGATACAAGCTCGAAACACGAGCCCTCGTCGTCGAACGCGCCGATAAAGCAACGAAGCACCTGAGGAAACGGCTCGCGACCCTTCCTGCACAGTTTCTCGCCTCGGAGCGCAATGCCAGTGGCCGTAAGGAATACCTTTGCCGGCATCACCGGCTTGTATCCCCCCGAGCCTTCTACCCCCGCAATCGAGGGCAGAGCAGTCATCGACGCGAATCTCTTCACCTCCGAGGCTCCGAGCTGACGGCTGTGCTCCACCATAAAGCGCCCGAGAGCCCACGATCGAGGCAGCCCCGCCGGAGCCATCATCACGAGGCGGTCAGCAAGAGGCTTCGCCGCTCCCGGCAGAGGGGTTTCCACCCGGCCTGCATCTGCAACCCCTCTCGCCGCCGACGGCGCATCGTCGCCCGTCTTTATCCCAAGCGCCTGGCGCACGGGGTCGGGAAGAACAAACACCGGAGGCGTGTCCCCGCCGGAAAGCCTCCCCAAGGCCAGAAGACCCGTCTGCGCCTGAAATCCCCCCCCAAACTCTGCTTTAGCATCGCCCGCGGCAAAGACGCCCAGACGCGCAAAGGCCATGAACGACTGGATGAAAGGCCGGCGGGTAGCATTCAGGATCATAAGCATGTTACCCGCGGCCACGAGCTGTGCCAGCGCATGGAGCAGAAGGTCGCGATTGTCCGTCGCCCCGCGCTCCACACTGTCAAGAGCCAGCGAAAACTCCCGTGCCTCCTGCGGCAAAGCCGACTCATTCTTCCACCTGATGAACTCGCGCACCCGGGCCATGGGCTCGAAGAAGCGGGCCAGCTGAGGCTGAGAGTAGAAAGCCAGACGCGTCTCCAGGCGGTCCAGCTCTGCCGCCGGCGTCAGCCGTAGCTCTGTCAGATATTTCTTGTGTACAAAATATGCCTGCACTTCCGCCATTGGTCCGTCATGATAATATAAAGTTGATATCCTCCTCGCTCAGAGCCTTCGACATAGTGGAATCGGACGAAATCAGCCCGTCGAAAAGCTCCGTCTTCCGCTCCTGCAAGAGCCTTATTTTCTCCTCTATCGTGCCGTGCGTAATCATCGAATAGGCAAACACCGTCGACTTCTGCCCTATGCGGTGCAGACGGTTCACGGCCTGCTCCTCGGCAGCCTTGTTCCACCACGGCTCGAAGACATAGACGATGTCGGCGGCCGTGAGGTTCAGCCCCACGCCCCCCACCTTCATCGTCATAAGAAGCACACGGCAGTCAGGGTTCGTCTGGAAGCGGCGCACCACAGATTCGCGGCCCGTCGTAGCTCCCGTCATCGTCTCGGTCTTGATTCCGGCCGCACGCAGCTGCTCGCCCGCGAGCTCCAGACCCGCAATGAAATTGAAGAACACCACCACCTTGTGGCCGTTCGCCACCGACTTCTCAACCTGCTCCACAAGCAACTCCAGCTTGGGCGAAGTGATGCGCCCGTCCGAAAGGCTCTCCGGCACCGACGCTATGCGCCGCAGCTCGCTCATGGCCTGGAACATCACGAACTGCGAGCGGTGCACGCCCTCCTTTCTGATAGTCTCATCCACAAGCTCGCGGTAGTACTGCCGCCGCCGTTCATACAGGCGCCGCTGCTCGAGGTCCATCTCCACATAGAGCGTCTCGTCCACGCGCTCGGGCAAATCGTCGAGCACATCGCGCTTGAGCCTGCGGAGAATAAACGGGAATATCCTACGCCGCAGCGCCTCCATCGCCTCCGGGTCGCCCTCGCGTTGGATTGGCCCCGCGTAGCGCTGATTGAACTCCTCCGGCGAGCCGAACATCCGCGGGTTCAGGAAGCGGAAAAGCGAATAGAGCTCCAGCAGATTGTTCTCCATAGGCGTGCCCGACAGCGCCAGGCGCGAGCGCCCCTTCAGTGCAAGCACAGCCCTTGTCGTCTGCGACGTGATGTTCTTGATGTTCTGCGATTCGTCGAGAATGATGTATTCAAACTCGCGTTCCATAAAGAGGCGCACATCGTTGCGCACCATCGCATAAGTCGTCAGCACCACCTGAGCCTTCATGGCCTCGTCGAAATCGCGGTTCAGGCCGTGATAGACGGCTACACTCAGCTCAGGCGCAAAGCGGCGCAGCTCCTCCCCCCAGTTGAACAGCAGGCTCCGCGGCATCACGATCAGCACGGTAGTAGCCTCCGGGCGAACGCACACCTTCGTCAGCAGCGCGATAGTCTGAATCGTCTTGCCGAGGCCCATATCGTCGGCCAGACACGCCCCGAAGCCATTGTCCCCCAGATATTCCATCCACTTCGCCCCCTCGCGCTGATACGGCCGCAGCTCCCCGTGCACCCCCGGAGCCTCGTAGGGCAATTGTGGCAGAGCGCGCAGGCCGTTGTAAAACTTCCGCGATTGCTCGAACGCTGGCAGGTCGGCGCCCTCGCCCAAGAGATGCTCCAGACCCGGAATGTCGAAGAACGAAACCTCCACGGCGGCTGTGTCGCCCTCCGCCGGCCGGAAAATACGCTCCAGGCGCCTGATATACGAATCCTCCACCAACGCACGTGAGCCATCGCTGAGCTCGATATACTTGTTGCGCCTGTATTGCTTCAGAAGCTCGGCAAGCGTCAGCCGCTCTTCGCCGAAGTCCACCGTCGCCTCCCCCTCAAGAAAATCTATGCCCGCCCCGAGGCTCACGTTCAGCTTCGGACGCGCAGCCTGAATCTTGAACTCCCGCAGCTTCTCTGCCCCGAGAATCGTATATTCCCGCACAAGCCTCGGCACCATCTTCATCAGAAACTGCGACGCCTGCGCGTAAGGCAGCACAAAGAGAGAACCGTCGCGATAGATAGCCCGGCGGTCCTTCTGCGTGCGGAAAGCATCGTCGAGCAGGGCCTCGAAATCGCGCACCATCGTGTGCATGTCCATAGGGCGAACGTGCCGCAGATACACGGTGTCGTCCGTAATCCTCGCCACCGTGTCTATGTCAAAGTCGGCCGACAGCTCCGGCGAAAGCCCCGGAATCACCGACATCACTCGCAAGAACAAGGCCTTGTCGAAATCCACCTTCTCGAAAATAAGCCCCGGCAGCGGAGCCTCGGCAGCCTCGGCCGTCTCCACCGTCGCGCGCCCACTGTAGGCCACCCTCATGTTCCGCAGAGCCGACAGCACCACCGAAAGATACGTCTCCGCAAGGTCGGCTGCAAAGGGCTCTAATAGAGAGCGCATGTAGCGGAAATTTTCGCCCACCGGACGGCAGGGCGACAGCACCCTCCCCACGAGCACGAGCGAATCCGTCAGAAAAGCAGCATCGCGGGCCTCGCCGTCGTCACCTTCCACAACTACTCGCGGCTTCAGCTCACCGGGCCCCGCGCTGTCGAACCTCAGAATCGGGCTCACCAGCGCGGGATCATACAACAATGTCCGCATCTGCTCGTCCACTACGTTATCGCACTGCATGAGCATAAAGCTCAGCTGAGGACAGTCGGCAAGAACGAGCTCCGTGTGGTCGCGGCCCCAGCCCTGCAACTCCCGGTCGGGGCTGCGGAACACATCCAGAGCTCCGGCCACGGCCGGATTCGATACCCTTCCCTCCGGGCGCGTCAGCTGCCCGGAGGCATCCACCGTGCGCACTCGCGCAAGGCCCCCCTCGTCGAAAACTATCTGGAAGAAGAACACACCGGCCCGGCCCTCCTCGCGCGAAAGGCCGAATCGCTTTCTCTTCAGTGCTGATAGAAAATCTGCCGCCATATAAATCTCCTCATTTCAAAAAATACTGTTCATTCTCGCAAGTCCGCTTCTGCTTGGCACTCATTCATGCGCAGCCCTCAGCGCCATCTCCACAATAGCATCCGCCGCCCCCTCTCTCTCGAGCCACACCACCGATGGGTCGCGGCGAAGCCACGTGAGCTGCTTCTTGGCATACACCCTCGTGTTCCTCGCTATCTTCTCGACCACCTCTTCGAGGCTCTTCTCGCCCGAAAAATAGTCGTGCAGCTCGCGGTAGCCCACGGTGTTGAGCGAATTGGCATCCTCCCCCGCAATCCCGAACGCTCGGCGCGCCTCCTCCACAAGCCCGGCCTCGACCATAGCCCTCACCCTGGCTCCTATCCGCGCAAAGAGCTCCTCGCGAGGCAGCTCGAGCGCAAATTTCAGCACCGTGAAAGGCCTGTCCTTCCTGCCTCCCGTGCGGAATTCGGAATAGGGCCGCCCCGACTGCAAGCATATTTCCAGCGCGTGCATCACCCTGCGCGTATTCGCCCGGTCCACCTCGCCGGCATATTGCGGATCCAGGAGCTCAAGCTGTGCCAGCAGCCCCTCCATCCCATGCTGCTCATGGAGCGAGCGCACATAGCTCCGCGTGGCGTCCGTGATTGTGGGCATATCGTCTATCCCCCTCACCAGCGCATCCAAATACATCATCGACCCGCCGCACACCACCTCGAAAGGCCCGGCACCGGGGCGCGACCACAGCTCATCGAGAAGCCCAAGGGCATCCTCCTCATAGCGGGCGGCACTGTAGTAGTCCGCCAGCCCGAGCGTGGCGATGAAATGATGGGGCACGGCCGCCCGCTCCTCTTCCGTAGGGGCGGCCGTGCCTATGGGTAAGTCGCGGAAAAGCTGCCGCGAATCGGCCGAAAGGATGTCGCAGCCAAGGCGCCCGGCCACTTCTATGGCCAAGGCCGTCTTTCCCGACGCCGTCGGGCCTGTGATAACCACAAGCACATGGCGGCAACTCCGGGATGACGAGCCATCTTGTCCCGCAGACACGGCCATGGCTCAGCGCTTGCGAGTGCCCACGATGCGTGCTATCTCCACTATCGTGGACTTCGCAGCCTCCATCGAAGGAATGGGCACAAACTCATAGCGGCCGTGGAAGTTAAGCCCGCCTGCAAACAGATTGGGGCACGGCAGGCCCTTGAACGACAGCTGCGCACCGTCCGTGCCGCCGCGGATGGGCACAATCACGGGGGTTACGCCGGCGTCCTTCATGGCCTCCTCGGCTATGTCGATGATATACTTCACAGGCTCGATTTTTTCGCGCATGTTGAAGTACTGGTCCTTGATTTCGAGCGTGCAGCAATCGGGGAACTCATGGTTGATTTTGCGAGCAAGGTGCTCGAGTTCCTTCTTGCGGCGCTCGAAGCGGTCGCGGTCATGGTCGCGGATAATATAGGTCAGCACCGTCTTCTCCACTGTCCCTTCCATGGCCGTGAGGTGGTAGAATCCTTCGTAGCCCTCGGTATGCTCGGGCGTCTCCCAGCGGGGAAGCATTATTATGAACTGATTGGCGATGCGCATCGAGTTCACCATCTTGTGCTTGGCGTAGCCGGGATGGACATTTCGCCCCGCGAAGCTCACCTTAGCCACGGCGGCATTGAAGTTCTCATACTCGATTTCGCCTATCTCGCCGCCATCCATCGTGTAGGCGAAATCAGCCCCGAATCGCTCGACGTCGAATTTGTGAGCGCCAAGGCCTATCTCCTCGTCAGGGTTGAAGGCTATACGGATTTTTCCGTGGCGGATTTCGGGGTGCGACATAAGGTAATCCACGGCCGAGACTATTTCGGCGATGCCGGCCTTGTCGTCAGCGCCCAGAAGCGTCGTGCCGTCCGTTACGATGAGGTCCTGCCCCACATAGTGGAGCAGCTCGGGAAATTCCGAAGGCGAGAGCACG
The DNA here is from genome assembly GCA_947176295.1 of uncultured Porphyromonadaceae bacterium. Classification (GTDB taxonomy): domain Bacteria; phylum Bacteroidota; class Bacteroidia; order Bacteroidales; family Muribaculaceae; genus CAG-873. The sequence continues at coordinate 23,383 of CAMWQB010000010.1, read as the reverse complement.
ATGCCCCCTTCGCGGTTCAGCACGATGTCGCCGCCGTCATATTTCTGGACTATGCGCGGCGACACGTGGCGCCCCGACATATCGGGCGACGTGTCCAGGTGTGCTATGAAGCCCACCGTAGGAATCTCGGCCGCCTCCGACGCGGCCACGTTGGCCGGGAGGGTAGCCATCAGATAGCCGTTCTCGTCGAGGCTTATTTCTTCGAGCCCCATGCGCTCGAGCTCGTCGCGAAGATAGCGCGCAAACTCCATCTGCCCGGGGGTCGAGGGCGTCATATTCGTTTCTTCATCGCTCTGCGTGTCGAAACTCACGTATTGTAAAAAGCGGTCAGTCAGGTTCATGGTGTCAGCAGGAAAAAAGGATTAAATATCTCTCCAGGGAATTGCCACGCGGAGTTCCTTGCCCTTACCGTCCTCGGTGGCGTAGACAAAGCGGTAGCCGTCGAGCTGGAGCGATTGCAGAAGCTCCTCAATAGGCTGGCGGAAACTTTCGAAGTTCTCGTAGGTGGGCTGCAGGAAGTGCAGATAGCGCCCCTTGAGGCTCCCCTGGTTTAAGTTGGCATAGTTGCTCTCACGTGCGAAGGTCAGCGTGTAGGTCGCAAAACCGCTCTCAATGTCCAAGGTGCAGTCCAGGGCGTTGGCTGCCTTGCGGTATTCCGGGCAACGCATGGCCAGAATCTCGATGACATTTGCCTTCACATCGTTGAAGCCGAGCTGCATGGGAGCACTGCGGAAGAGCTGCTTCAGACGCGTGCCGCTCATCTCGTAGGTCCTCGAGTGGCCGTAGACGTCCTTCAGCTCAAGGCTCATCTTGCCCTCTTCGGCGCTGAGAGTGTTCAGGAAGGTATCGAGCGACTGCCCGGGATTCGCCTTCAGCTGCATCGCCGTATAGTATTCTACAAGAGCTTCCGACAGCTTCTCCACGTCGATTATCGAATCGCAGAACTCTACCTTCACGCTAATATCGGATGTGAGCGAATCTATCGAAGCCGATGCGTCGCTCAAAAACATCGGATTGTTTTTTGCCTGAGCGGCAAGGTCGAGGTTCAGTTTGTCCACCAGAGGCACCAATGCCGACGGAGCCTTCTTCGAGCAGGAGCTAAGCAGGCAGCATCCGGCCACAGCCACTATCAGGGCAGCGGAGGCCAGGAGACCTTTGAATCGTTGTTTCATGTCTTTAAGGAATATATGTTGTTAGTATTTATTTCGTTGTTTATGTCAGCACCCCAAACCCCTCAGGAGCGCCTCTATCCGGGGCAACAGAGGGTGGCTGCCATCGTTGATGAGCACCTCCACATGCGGATGCCGCTCGGCAGGCTCGAATCGCTGAGCCTCGATGCGTGCGCGCACCTCGGATGCGCTCAGATTGTTGCGAGCCATCACCCGTTCCACACGCAGCTCCTCCGGAGCCTTCACCTCCCACACTTCGTCGACCATGCGGTCGAGCCCGCTTTGGTAGAGTATGGCCGTCTCCACGAAAAGCGCGTCTCCTTCGCCACAGTGTGCTTCGAACCACGCCTCAAGTTCGCGGCGAACGGCCGCATGCACTATGCCGTTCAGCGCAGCAAGCGCAGGAGCGCTCGCAAACACCACTTCGCTTATCCTGCGGCGGTCCACCCGCCCGTCCACCACGGCCTGAGGATGGATTTCCTCGTTCAGCCTCCTGTGGATTCCGGCATCCGTGTCCATGATTCTGCGCGCCTCCAGGTCGGTGTCGAACACCCGGTAGCCCATAGCGCGGAGCACCCGGCACACAACCGACTTCCCGCTGCCTATGCCGCCGCATATCGCAACCCTCCGGGCCCTCTTCGTACCGCTCATCGCTCTATGATGTATTCAGCCGAATCGGCCGAAAGATGAACGTTCACAAGCTCGTCGGGCACATCGCTCAGGCGCAGACGAAGCTTCTTCGACGATGGCGACACAAGCTTGTAGTCGGCCTGCACCCGGAAGCGCGGATTCGTCGTGGCATAGAGGCTCATCGGCACCATATAGTAGACGTCGATCTGCGCCGGGAAGGTAATAAGCTTCACTCCCGAAGGCACGTTCACGGGCTCGATTACAACCTTGCGGTGCTTGATAATCAGAGGCTCCACATCGTAGCTCACATCCACGCTGTCAGGGATGACGCGCGCTCCGGCAGGGGCCTGCACACGCACGCGGCGAGTGAACGACGAGCCCACGTCGGTAAGTCGCAGAGGCTCCGTGCTCACGTAGCGCAGGCCCTGGGGCAGCGCCTTCCCGCCCGCGAAGAAGACACGCACGGAATCGGACGATATTCGCGGACGCCCGATTATCGAAGCGTTGGGGCCGGTCGTCACCTTGCTGTCCAACCGCAGAGGCAGCCTGTAGCCGGGATGGGTCGTGTAGGGGATATTTATCGAATCGGGAGAGACAACCGCCACCTGCGAGCCGTCGGTCGCGCTCCGGACAAGGGCCTTCAGATCCGCCGACGACAGCAACAGCCGCCCCTTGGTGCGGTAAGCGCGGAAATCCACGTTCACCGTCGGCGTGCTCCCCAGCTGGAGCTTAAGCATCTGTGTGCCGTGGGCAGTCAGGCTCACGCTCAAAGCTTCCGGCCCGGGGCTGATGAGAGTTACGGAATCCGGAACGTGCGTGATCTGCATGGGCAGACGCATATCGAACTGCTCTTCATCGCTCAGCGACATCACGAACCATAGGATCGTGCTCACGGCGAGGAAGATCATAAACATCAGCGCATCCTTGCCGTAGCGCGATTGGCCAAGGTCAACGATGCGTCTGATGAAAGTCTTTATGCGGTCAGCTCCGGACACTGGGCAGATTGCGGTATCTGGGGATTACTTACCGTTCTCCTGGCCGGCCTGATTGGCATCTTCTGCCGAAGGATAGACCGAACCCTTGTCCACACGGATGCTCGTGTTGGGAGCGATTTCAACAATGAAATAGGTCTCCTTCACTTCCTTGATCGTGCCATAGATACCACCGGCGGTTACGATCTTCGAGCCCTTGTCGAGGCTCTCGCGGAACTTGCGGATTTCCTTCTGGCGCTTCTGCTGCGGACGGATCATGAAGAAGTAGAAGATTACGAACAGGGCAACAATCATCAGAATGCCGCCGAAGTCTGCGCCGGCTGCGCCGGCCTGGAGGAGAATACTCATTTTCTTATCGGGTTTTTAGGGTTGATATTCGTGTGTGTGGTTTGCCGATGCGCCCGCTGCTTACTTGCGCGTGGGAGGCAGCGGCTTCAGCAGACGCCCTTCCTCGCTCAGCAGATGCATCACCGAGTAGAGAATGCCGTTCACAAACTGCCCGCTCTTGGGCGAGCAATACGTATTGGCTATCTCGATATATTCGTTCAGCGTTACGGCCACAGGAATCGACGGGTAGTTCAGGAGCTCGGCGATGGCCGTCATTATCACCACGACATCCATCAGCGGGAGACGCTCGGAATCCCACTGGCGCGTGTCGATGAAGCGGTCGATGAGTGCGCGGTATTCCGTCTGGTTGCGCACCACATATTCGAAGAGCCCGGCGCCGAAGCGCTCGTCCTCATCATTCATGAAGCGGGGGAGAAGTTCGATCCGTCCGTCGGCCGACGTCCCCGTCCGCTTAAGCGTTTTCAGCGCGAAAGTAGCCATCGTCTCGAGGTCGTCGTTCCAGTAGACCGACTGCGGCTCGAGCGCGTCGGCCAGCTCGACCGAAGGCATTATCTCGAAGCGGAGCAGGTCGCGCCAGAAGCGTGTGTCGCCCGCAAAATCCGGCATCGACGTGGCCATGTATTCCTTATATATGTCGCTGGCCATCACCACATCCAGCAGCGAGCCCAGAAGCTCGTCGGCGCGGCGCCATTGCGCGGGATCAGCCTCAGGATGTTTCTCAAGATAGTTGTTGAAGGCCTCGTCGGCAGCCAAAGCGGCCACGAAAGTATTGTCCACGAAGCGCAGCGGCGGATTCAGGTCCTCGGGCGTGGGAGCATACTTGTGCTTGGCCTCGTCGTAGCGCCGTTCCTGCAGCTGCGTCAGCCGCAGAGGCAGCGCAAGGAGGCTGATGTAAAGGTCGTATGCGCTCTGGAGCGATTCTCCCAACGCACGCTTGGCGTTCAGGTAAGAACCGCGGTCGCTCTCGAGCGAGGCCACCGACTCAAGGAAGAGCTCGATGCCGGCCTCGAAACCTTTGCGGCTGTAGTTCTTGTCGCGACGGAAGGCTGCGTCCACCGCCTCGTCCTTCTCCACTATGCTCTTGAAGGCCACGCGCCAGAACTGCACTTCTTCAGCCATGATGGGCTCTTTCTTCTTCTTGTAGTCGGCGAAGAGCGAGGAGTCGTAAATCACGGGCACGAGAGCGTCGGCAATGGCATCCGTGCCGGCCGTGGCCACACGGTGGGCAAGCATCGCGTCGCGCACGATCGGGTCGTCGGCAAGGGCGCGGCCTATCATTCCGGGAAGTCCTATGCGCTGACGGTTGTTGGCCTTCCGGCCTGCAAGCTTCGTCAGAAGGGATATGAGCTTCAGATAAACCTCGTAGGAATACATCGTGTCGCGCGTGGACTCCGAGGGGTCCGGGGCGGCGATGAGTTTGAAATCGTTGCGTGTCAACAGATACGAGTAGAGAATCTGGACGGTCTTGATGCGGATTAAACTACGGTTTATCATATATGAAAATGTGCGTCATTATCGTTTCGGCTGCAAAGGTACGAAATTCCCGCGATATGGCAAAATCATCATTTCTCCGCACCGGCCTCTGCGGCGCTGCTCCCGGGCTCGGGAGCCTCGGGCGTGTCTTCATTGGCAAGCGAGTTCCAGCCCTGAGCCTTCAGCGGTATCTCGGCGCCGTCGCGCGTCACCAGCGCGCAACCGAGCTCGGGCTTCGTGATGTGGCCTATCAGCTTCACACCCGGAATCTTCTTGATGCGCTCGTGGTCGGTGAGCGGCACGGTGAAGAGCAGTTCGTAATCCTCGCCGCCGTTCAGCGCCGCCGTTACGAGGTTCATGTTCAGCTCCTCGGCCATCACCGCCGTCTGGTAGTCGATGGGGATGCGGTCCTCATACACTCGGCAGCCCGTGTTGCTCTGCTTGCATATGTGCAGGAGCTCGGAGGAGAGGCCGTCGCTCACGTCCATCATAGCCGTGGGCCGTATGCCCTCCTTGCGCAGGAAGCCTATGATGTCCTTGCGCGCCTCTGGCTTGAGCTGACGCTCGATCAGGTACTCCTTCCCGGCAAAATCGGGCTGGAAGTCAGGCCGGCCGGCCGAGGCTACCTTCTCGCGTTCGAGCGCCTGCAGACCCATGTAAGCAGCCCCGAGGTCGCCGCTCACGCATATCAGGTCGGTGTCGTGCGCGCCGTTGCGGTACACGATTTCATCCTTGGGTGCATCGCCTATGCAGGTGATGGCTATCACCAGTCCCTGATGCGAAGCGGATGTATCGCCCCCGACGAGGTCCACGCCATATTCCTCGCATGCCCGAAGAATGCCGGCATAAAGCTGGTCGAGATGCTCCACCGTGAAACGGGCCGAGACACCCAGACCCACCGTGATTTGCCGCGGTGTGCCTCCCATGGCATAGATGTCCGAGAAATTCACCACGGCCGACTTGTAGCCAAGATGCATCAGAGGCACGTACGTGAGGTCGAAATGCACGTTCTCCAGAAGCAGGTCCGTTGTTACGAGCACCTGTGTATCCTTGTAGTCGAGCACCGCAGCATCATCCCCCACCCCTTTGAGGGTGGAGGTGTTGCGGATGGGGAAATCGCGGGTCAGCCTGTCTATGAGGCCGAACTCGCCGAGTTGCGATATTTCTGTCATTGTTCTTGTCTTTTCCTTAGCAGCGGGCTACCATTTCTTTCATCAGCGCCACGACAGTGGGCTGTGCGTTCACGGCCGCCTTCTGCACTTCTTCATGCGAGGGCACATCGGTTATATCCTTGCCCCCGAGGTCGGTGATCACGGAGATGCCGAACACTTCCATCGACATGTGCTTGGCCACGATTACCTCGGGAACGGTGCTCATGCCCACGGCGTCGCCGCCGATGATGCGGAAATATTCATATTCTGCAGGCGTCTCGAAGGTGGGCCCCGTCGTGCCCACATACACGCCGTGCATCAGGCGCAGCCCTTTCTCGCGGCCGATTTCATCAGCCTTCGCAATCAGGCGCTTGTCGTAGGGCTCGGTCATGGCCGGGAAACGCGGGCCAAGCTCCTCGAAGTTCTTGCCGCGGAGCGGATTCTCAGGGAAGAGGTTGATGTGGTCAGTAATCACCATCACGTCGCCCACCTGGAATTCCTTGTTCATGCCCCCGGCAGCGTTGCTCACGAAAAGTGTCTTCACGCCCAGAGCCTTGAACACTCGCACGGGGAAGGTTACAGTCTTCATATCGTAGCCTTCGTAGTAGTGGAAGCGGCCCTGCATGGCTATGACGCGACGGCCGCCCAGGCTTCCGAAGATGAAGTTGCCGCTGTGGCCGGCGACGGTGCTCTCCGGGAAATTGGGAATATCGTGGTAGGGAATCACCTGCTTGTCGGTGATGTGGTCGCTCAGCGGGCCCAGGCCCGTCCCTAAGATTATTGCTATTTCAGGCATTGCGCCCTCCACTTTCGAGCGGAGGAAATCGGCGGTTTCTTTGATTTTTTCGAGCATGTCGGAATTGTGTTTCGTCTGTGGTTTATGTTAGGTGTGTATATAACGCCCGGATGCGCTCCGGGGTTTGATTTCTTGTGTCAGGTGCGACGGATAAGGTCGCGGAGCACCTCCTCGAGGCTCTTGTCGGTAGTGGCCGTGCTCAGGTTGTCCACCATCTCCACCTCCACGGGAAGATAGTAGGTCACGGCCTTCAGTTCGTGAGGGAAATAGGGGTTGTTCGTCATCCTCACCGCATCCTTTTCCGTCGTCACGATGATGCGCTGCCGCCCGCGCAGGGCCCGGTAGCGGGCAAGGAGATGGTCGAAATCCTTGCGCGTATAGTTGTGATGGTCCGGATACACATCCACCTTCACCACTGCCTCGAAGCTCTTGAGGAAGCGGACGAAAGGCCGGGGATTGCCTATTCCGGCCACGGCAAGCAGAGAATCCTGGCCCGTCATATAGTCGAGATAAGGGAAGGACGTGGCATTGTCCGGAAAAACCGGCCGCAGAGGCTTGTAGGCGAAGCGCGAGAAGAAGAGATGCTGGTAGGGATAGAGGTCGTAATTGCGCGTCTCCACACGGTAGTCGAACGGCCGCAGATGCTCGGGACACTTCGTCACCACCAGTATATCGGCGCGGTAGATTCCGCGCTTGCCCTCGCGCAGGCGCCCGTAAGGCAGTAGCTTGTCGCGGTAGATGGGACGATTGAATTCGGCCACGAGGATGCTCACCGTCGGTCGAACGTAGCGGTGCTGGAACGCATCGTCCAATAGGATAAGGTCGATTTTCGGATCTATTTCCAGCAGCTTGCGGATGCCCGCCACGCGGTCTTCGCAGACGGCAACCCTAACGCGCCCCTCGAACTTGTGATATATCTGATACGATTCGTCGCCTATCGTCCGCGGAGTAGACCTCCCGTCGGCAAGAACGAAGCCCTTGGTCTCGCGCTTATATCCACGCGACAGCACGGCCACGTGGTGCGTCCTCTCGAAAAGACCGGCCACGTACTCCACATGAGGCGTCTTTCCGGTGCCTCCGGCCGAGAGATTGCCCACCACGATGACAGGAACGTCGAACTTCACCTCTTTCAGAATCCCCCACTCGAAGAACTTATTGCGCAGATATGTCGCCGCCCCGTAGATTTTCGAACAGGGCAGCAACACAAGTTCTGCGAATAGAGTTTTAAGCTTCACTCACGGAGGGAGGGGGGGACGGGAATTATTTTTCGAATATCACGGGCTCCATCCGTGCCTGGACGGGAGCAAGCGTCCGCAGGCGCGCCACATACTCCAGGAGCTCGAGCGTCTCGGCGTCGAGAGCGGGAGTGGCAGGCGCAAACGCCGTGCGCACATCTTCCAGCGCTCCGCTGCGGGCCACCATTGTCCAGAAGTCTTCTTCCGCCTCGGGATAGAACACCACGGAAATATGCGTGTCGCCCAACTCATCCTTCATCTTGGCGATGGCCGTCTCAAGCGAGCCCAGACGGTCCACAAGGCCGAGCTGCAGAGCGGATGTGCCCACCCACACGCGGCCTTCGGCTATCTTCTTCACCTCGTCCTGAGGCATATTGCGGCCGGCAGCCACTCGCTTTGTGAAGAGGTCGTAGGTTGCCTCCACGCTCTCCTGCAGCGCCGAAGCCTGTTCGGCCGTCAGAGGCGACACCAGCGACGGGGGCATCGCATTGCTGTTCGATTCTATGGTCGTGAAGTTCACCCCGAGCTTGCCGGTGATCAGCTGCGAGGCATCAGGAAACATTCCGAACACGCCGATAGAGCCCGTGAGCGTCGTAGCGTCGGCAAAAATCAAGTCCGCCCCGCAGGAGATGTAATAGCCCCCCGAAGCTGCATAGTCGCCCATCGACACGTAGAAGCGCTTGCCCTTCGACTTGAAGTATTCCAGAGCCTCCCAGATCTGCTCGGAAGCGAAGGCCGAACCGCCGCCCGAATTCACGCGCATGACAAGTGCGCGCACATCGTCGTCGTCGGCAAGTGCCACGATTTCAGGCACCATCTGAGAGCCTACGATTCCGTTGCCGTCATTGTCCGTGATATCGCCCGTGGCATAGAGCACCGCGATGTGCTCGCCATGTGCGGGCTTGTCGGCTTTCTTCTTGTCGGCATTCCGGCTCTGGGCCATCGCAGCCTCGAAAATCTTAGCGGCATCAGCCGAAACCTCACCCAGAAGCTTCGTGGGGCTCACATAGCGCAGATCGTCGTCGCGCTCGATGCCCGTGAGCTCGCGCAGATAGTCCTCGAATCCGCGAAAATATACCAGCGAATCCACAAGTCCGGCCTCAAGCGCTGCATTGGCGCCGCGGGCCACAAGAAATTCCGATGCAAGAGCCGTTACGCGTTCGGGTTCCAGACCGCGGTTCGCGGCCACGACATCCCGCATGAAGCTCCATATGGAATCGACGTAAGTCTGCGTCTGCAGCCGCGACGGCTCGCTCGCCGAGGTGAGGATAAACGGCTCGACTGCGCTCTTGAACGAACCCACCTTCACAATCTGCATCCGCACGCCCACCTTGTCCATCAGTCCCTTGAAGAAGGGAATCTGCGAGGCAATGCCATGGAGGTTCACCCCGCCCAGGGGATTCATGAATATCTTGTCGGCCACGGTGGCAAGGAGATAATCGCCCTGCTCATAGCCGTCGGAGTAGGCATACACCCACTTGTCCGAGGCTTCCTCGCGGAAGGCCGAAAGAGCCTCAAGCAGCTCTTCGCATGTGGCGAAACCCATCCCGGCGCCGGCGCAGTTCAGCACCACGCCCTCGATGCGGTCGTCGTCTTTAGCCTTGTCCAGAGCCTCGATATACTCGCGCAGAGTGGGAGAATTCGAAATATTCCCCTGCACAACATCTGCAAATGAAGCGTTCTGCTGCCGCTCCTCGATCATCCCCGACAAGTCGAGGTAGAGAATCGAATGGTTGCGGATTCCCGTATCGCCATCCGAGCCGGCGAGACCGGCAATCATCAGGCCTCCGAAAATTATCAACATGAAAGAAATCCAGATGCCCGCAACGGTGCCGAGCAAAGAGATAAAAAAACGCTTAAGCATTTGCAAATATATTTGATATAAGACTGATTTTCAAAACGTGGCGACCACAGCGCTCCAACCTGGCTGCGGCCGGGAGGCTATAATCCACACAAAGATACAACAAAATATCCCCCCTTACAAGCATCTACCCCACTTTTTTTACACAAAAAACTGCGGGCCCATGCAATCCCGCACGAGCCCGCAGACATATTTGAGGTTGAATCATAGGACGCCCTGAGCCATCATTGCCTCGGCCACTTTCATGAACCCGGCAATATTGGCTCCGCGGACGTAGTTCACATAGTCGGCGTCGACGCGACCGAATTCCACACACTTGGCGTGGATATCGGCCATGATGCCACGGAGGCGACGATCCACCTCTTCGGCCGTCCACGACAGCTTCTGCGAGTTCTGCGCCATCTCAAGGCCCGAAGTGGCAACGCCGCCTGCATTGGCAGCCTTGCCGGGAGCATAGAGAATGCGGGCCTCGATGAAGCGATGCACGGCCTCGGGGGTCGAGGGCATGTTGGCGCCTTCGCTCACGGCGATACACCCCCCGCGAAGCAGTGCCTCGGCATCCTCGCCGTCGAGCTCGTTCTGCGTGGCCGACGGCATGGCTATGTCGCACTGAACGAGCTTCCAGGGGCGCTGACCCTCGAAATATTTCAGCTCGGGGAATCGTTCGGGCACCTCATACATGCGGCCGCCCATGAAGGTCTTGAGCTCGAAAATATAGTCGAACTGCTCCTGCGTGAAGCCTTCGGGTGCAATCACCGTGCCGCCCGAATCACTCAGCGACACAACCTTGCCTCCGAGTTCCATAATTTTCTTGGCGGTGTATGTAGCCACATTGCCCGAGCCGGAGATGGCCACTCGCTTGCCCTTCACATCAAGGCCGCGCGTTGCGAGCATGCTTTCAAGGAAATAGCAGTTGCCATAGCCCGTAGCCTCGGGACGGATGAGGGAGCCGCCGAAAGTGAGGCCCTTGCCCGTGAAGGTGCCCGTAAACTCGCGGGCCATTTTCTTATAGTAGCCGTACATGAAGCCCACTTCGCGTGCGCCCACGCCGATATCGCCGGCAGGCACGTCGGTGTCGGGACCGATCTGGCGCCACAGCTCGGCAATAAACGCCTGGCAGAAACGCATTATCTCCATGTTGCTCTTGCCGCGGGGAGAGAAGTCGCTGCCACCCTTGGCACCGCCCATGGCGAGCGTCGTGAGGGAGTTCTTGAACGTCTGCTCGAAGGCAAGGAACTTGAGGATAGACAGATTCACCGATGAGTGGAAACGGATACCGCCCTTATACGGGCCGATGGCATTGTTGTGCTGAACGCGATAGCCCATGTTGTTGCGGACCTTGCCCTGGTCGTCGACCCACGACACGCGGAACGCGAAAATTCGGTCGGGGATACACAGCCGCTCGATTAGGTTGTAGCGGTCGAACTGGGGATTTGCGTTGTAAACGTCCTCGATGGAGGTTAACACTTCTTCTACGGCCTGATGATACTCGGGCTCGTTGGGGAATCGCCGCTTCAGATCGGCGAGAACTTCTGTTGTTTTCATCCGGAACAGGAATGTACTTATTGGAAATTTGCACTGCAAAATTACATATTTTTGGCAATATGCGCAAATTTTTCGCCCAAAAAGTGCAAAAAGAACAATATCCCATCTTCGCACACCTGCGGTTTTCTACCGATTTTTTTCCGGGGGCGACTGTAGTTTTTCGGTGGGTTCGTGAGTCTAAAGAACAAAATGAACAACAAACAACGACCAATGAACGAGACAGACAAAGCATTCGAGCGCCTCGTCGTCGAGCAGAAAGGAACAATATATTCCGTTTGCCTCATGTTCGCCGACTGCGCCGATGAAGCTGACGACTTGTTTCAGGAGGTGCTCATAAACCTCTGGAAAGGCTTCGCGACTTTCCGCGGAGAGAGCTCGGCCCGGACATGGGTCCACAGGGCCGCCCTGAACACATGCATATCCTTCGACCGAAAGAAGCGCCGACGCAAATCAGCCGAACTCGACATCGAGCCCGAGCTCCTCTCGCCCGCCTCCGCCACAGGGCGACAGGTGGAAATGCTCCGCGAGCGTATAAGCTGCCTCGAGCCTTTCGACCGTGCCATCGTGCTCCTGTGGCTCGAGAATATGTCTTACGACGAAATCGGCCAAATCGTAGGCATCTCCGCTCGCCACGTCGGGGTGCGCCTCGTCAGAATACGCGAAAAACTCAAATCTCAAAAATGAACGTTATGGAAAACGCCAACATAAATCCTCCGAAAGACGAACTCGACATCCTGCGCGACGAACTCTCCGCTTTGCGCCGCTCGCTGGAAACTCAGAAAATAGTATCGCACAATCTCCTCCATCGCATCATGAAGGGAGACGCATCATGGCTCAACCGCCTGTTCAAATACGAGATGTTCCTCATCTTCCCGGCCTCGGTCCTCCTCTTCCTTTTCATCAAGGTTGCCATGCACACGTCCTGGCTCTTCTACGGTTGCACTATGGTCATGTTCGTAGTCGACCTCTACTGGGACTACCACGTCCTGCGCCTGCCACCCTCCGACTTCGCAAACCTCTCCCTGCTCGACCTGCGCCGCAAAATCCTTCGCCAGATGCGCGGCCGCAAGATTCAGATGGCCGTCGAGATTCCCTTGCTATGCCTGTGGTGCGTGTGGTTTTTCTTCGAACTATTCGGAGGCAGCGGAATGTTCGGGCCTGCCGCCGGAGCCGTCTGGGCCATCATCGTCGCCTTCGGGTTTGCCCTCGGACTTGTCGTGGTACTCTTCTTGTATCGCGCAATCGACCACCACACCCAAGCAATCCTTGCTCAGATAAAGTTGCTCGACGAGGAAGATTAGCCTCCGGCCTCCAACTCTTCCTCAAGGAATTCGGCTGCATCGGCCACACAGTCGGCACACGCGCGCAAAGGACGCCCCGTCTCCACGCCTTTCAGCACCTTGCAGATGGTGGCGCCGTTGCGCGCCTGAAATTTCGCCATTATCCTGCGCATGGCTTTCATCGCCTCAACGCGCTTCCCGCCATAGTGCATCCCGAGCACCAGACCCGCTCCCGTGAGCGCCCCGCAAGTGCCCTCCATACAGCCCATACCGTTGCCGAAGGCTGCGCCGACCTGCGCCATCGTCTCCTCCCCTACCCCGGTCGCCTCGCAGAAAGCACAGCCGACGGCCTGAGCACAATTCCACTTCCCCGACGCCTTGCCTTCGCGTGCCGCTTCGATTCTATTTTTTTCTGCCATAGATTCATAGAGATTTAAAACCTCGGCAAAGATACGCAAAAAAATCAGGATTTTTCCGTATCTTTGTCCGAGCTCACCTTCCAGGGAGTACAACTCTATGAGAACTACAACTATCCTCTGTCTCCTCCTCACGCTCTTCTGCGCCACCCTCGGAGCCGCCGGGCGCACTGTCCAGAAAGGCATAATCCGGGAATACAACGAGAAAGCCGCAAAGACCCCGCTTGCGGGAGTGGAACTGAACGTCCGTTCTGCAAACAGCACCGTCTCCGCTAAAGACGGGAGCTTCACCCTCGAATTCCTCACACTCAATCCCGGCGAGAAAGTAAACGTCAGGCGTATCGAGAAAAACGGATACGAGATTTTCAACAAGGAAGCCGTCGAGCAGTGGAACATAAACCCGGCCACACCCTTCACAATCCTGATGTGCCGCTCCGACCGCTTCAAGCGCATCCGCGACGCATACCACAAGGCCTCATCACAAAGCTATGCCCGCCAGCTGAAGAAAGAACAGGATGCACTCGCACGCCTCAGAGCCGAAGGGAAGCTCAAAGAAGAGGAATATCAACGCAGCCTGCTCGAGCTCACTGAAAACTACGAGCAGCAGCTCGACAAACTCGAAAACTACATTGACCGCTTCGCACGCATCGACATGACCGAACTCTCCGCCGCCGAGCAGGAAATCATCGACCTTGTCCGCGCAGGAAATATCGACGATGCAATTGCCCGTTACGACCAACTCGACTTCATCGGCAGCTATTGCTCCGAGATGGGCGACATTCACAAACTCGACATCGCCGCTGCTGCCATAAGCCAAGCCTCCGAGGAAAAGAGGGCGAATGCAGATAAACTCCGAACCACTGTGATGCGTCAGATCGAAACCCTCCGGCTCGCCGGCGGACGCGAAAACATGGCCCGCGTGGGACGCCTCCTGCAACGTCTGGCCGACGCCGACACAACCGACGCCACTGCAGCCCTTGAACTGGCCTCATTCCTGCAGGGCCGCGACGACCATTCCGCCACAATCGAATATGCAGGCCGGGCACTGCGCCACGGCGACCCCTCGCAAAAATATCTGGCCAGCTTCCTCATCCAGTCCTCCGCCATCCTTTCGGGAAACGCAGGATTCGTGTCGGGCGAGAAACTCAAAGAGATGCTTGCCTCCGAATTCTCCCATAAAGACCCCGAGCTGAGAATCTGCCTTCTCAGCATAGCCCTCATAAACCCGGAATCCTTCAATCTCTCGCCCGCGGACATCGACACTTTCTTCGCCGAAATCGCCGACTTCCGCCCGGCCTCGCTCACACAGCACCGGTCAAAACAGCTTGCAATGGTCATGGTCTCCGAATACAAGCGCCTCCACAATCTCTATTCCTCCCCCGACCTGCTGCTCCGCGACCAGAAAGCCATTCTCGACTATGCTGAGGAAATCCGCAAAAGATACGGCGACGACAAAACCTCCGGCAATACCTCCATCGGTGTCGCCACCATGTATCTCGCATCGCTCCTGTCAAGACACGATTTCAGCGACTTCGACCACATCAGCGAGCCTTATAAGGCGATATGCCTCAACTTATTCGCCGGAGACCCCGAGCAATATAAAGACTCGTATCACTCGTTTTCGACCATCTGCATCGCGCGCGAGATATTCCGTCCCGGCGCCCCCGATGCCATCAGTGCTTATCGCGATTATCTGCGCACGTACACCTCCGCCTTTCCCACTGCCGACGCGTCAATGGCCTCTCTGTTGCAGAACACACTCTCTCTTCTGAGCATCACACATGCCGCAGGCGTCAGCCCCATTCCCTTCATTGACACTTTTGCGGAAGTATTCCCTCTCAACGACGCCTCAGGCCCTCTGGCCGACATCTGCACTGGCGCACTTCTGATAGCGGCAACCGCTCTCAATGCCGACATCAGCAAATTCGAACCCCTTATCGACGAAAGCCTCGGACGACTTCCCGACAACGCCCCAATGCTCGTAGCCAAAGGCGACATCCTGCTCGGACAAGGAAAGTCCGCCGAAGCAAAACGGCTTCTCGACAAGGCTATGCAAGCCGCCCCGAACATGGACATCTCCACAACCCGCCTCTACCGCACCTTCCACGACACCGGGCTCTAAGTTTCTTTTTTGAGAGAAGCTTGAGTATTTCATTAGGTACAAAAAAAAATTGATTGTCGTCGCGACAACCAATCTTTCAAACCTTAAATCTATACCATGAAAAACACGATGCAAAGTTAAGTGCGTTTTGCTGATTTTGCAAGTCTTTCGATGGAAATTTGCTTAGATTTAACTTTTATTTGCATTATATCGCGGTTGTACCGGATTTTTTGCTTGCATTTTGGCCAACAATCAGCAATCGGCGCCCATCGGCGGCAGTGAGCCCGAACACCCGCAGGCGCCCGTCGCCATCGCGGACGGCCAGTTTCCGCCGCAATTCCTCGGCCGTAAGCCCGAAATTGCGCGCCGTTACGCTTATCGCAGGATATTTCCGGGCAAAGCGCTTGATGTTCTTCGAAGCGTACTCCTGCACGTCCACCACATCGAAACTCTCGCCGGGGAAACCGTCAGGAGCCTCGGTGGCATAATAGAGCCGTGTGTTGGCGTCGAAGCCGTAGAGACCGAAAGCCGCAGCCAAGGCCCTGTGAGCGCCGCATTTCATCGTCGAGGGATAGGGCTCGCAGAGCACCATTCCGGGCGCAATGCCGGGGCCGGCAGCTACTGAGGGCGCCTCGCGCTCATCGGCGACCGTGTATGAGTATTCCGACGCCGTGCCGTCGGGCAGGAGCGTTACGCTCCGAATCCGAAGTGCAGTCCCGGCTGAAGGGAAATCCACCACCGCAATGAGCTCCTTACACTCCGTGGTCGTGCCCGCGGCGATTAGCTCGGTGGCACCGGGAGGGGTAAGCTCTGCGGCCGTGTGGATCACATCGAGCATAGGCGACGCCTTCACGATTAGCCGCCCGCACACTTTGGCCAGATCCGGAAGCATGGCCAGCACATCGGGCGAGCATGCCTCCAGGGCGAATAGCCTACCTCCGGATTCGCTCCTGCGCGCTGGGTCGATAAAGGCCACATCATATCGCCGCCCCTCGGCCACAGCACGCGACAGCCACTCGCGGCAGTCGCCTTCCACCACTTCGAAGTCCTCCACGCCCAATCCCCGGGAGTTGTAGCGCAAGGCCTTGGCAAGTTCATGCGCCTGCTCCACAGCGGTCATGGCCAGCCCCCGCCGACCGAGCGTCATCGCATCTATCCCCAGCCCCGCGGTGAGGTCCACGCCAGTGCATGCCCCCTCGGGAACGAGCGACGCATGGAAGGACGCAAGGCGGTCCGACGAGCACTGCTCGGCGCTCAGCGCCGTGGGGAAGACGAAGCGAGGAAACGACGCTAAGGTGTCGGCAAGTTTGCGCGCGCACTTGCGGCGACATTCCACCTGCAGGATGGCAAAAGGAATGTCCACCTCAGCGGGGCCGGGCTTGCCGGCAAAGCGTAGCCGCAAGTCGGCGGGATTGTCAGACAGGTGGTCGTTTATCCACGAAAAAAAGGAGGTCGGGAAATCTGTCATTTCGATAGTTGGGGATATAAAAATTCGGGGGCGACGTTGCCTTAGACTATTAACGCCGCTCCCGAACCTATAGTTTTTGTATTTCGTCATGCAGAAGAATGGAATGTGTAGGGCACACCCTCCTCCTGTCCGCAGAGCTTATGCCTGCACGGCAGCCACGCCGGGGAGCACCTTGCCCTCGATAGCTTCGAGGAGCGCACCACCACCGGTGGATACGTACGACACCTTGTCGGCAACGCCGAACTTATTGACGCAAGCCACAGAGTCGCCGCCGCCCACGAGCGAGAAAGCGCCTTCGGCCGTAGCCTTCACGATAGCGTCGGCAATAGCGCGCGAGCCGCCGGTGAAGTTGTCGAATTCGAATACGCCGGCCGGGCCGTTCCAGAGGATGGTCTTGGAGCCTTCGATAGCATCGGCGAAGAGCTTGCGGGTCTCAGGACCTGCATCGAGGCCTTCCCAGCCTTCGGGGATGTCCATAACCGAGCAAACCTGCGTGTTGGCGTCGTTCGAGAAAGCGTCGGCTGCGATGCAGTCGGTGCCGAGCACGAGGTTCACACCCTTTTCCTTGGCCTTCTTCATGATGTCGAGGGCAAGGTCGAGTTTATCGGTCTCGCAGATGCTCTGACCAACGTTGCCACCCATAGCCTTGGCGAAGGTGTAGGTCATGCCGCCGCAGAGAATCAGATTGTCCACCTTGTCCATCAGGTTCTCGATGATGCCGATTTTGGTGGACACCTTCGAGCCGCCCATGATAGCCGTGAAAGGACGCTTGATGTCCTTAAGAATATTGTCGACAGCCTTAACTTCCCTCTCCATGAGGTAGCCCAGCATCTTGTGGTCGGCGTCGAAGTAGTCGGCAACGACTGCCGTGGATGCATGGCGGCGGTGAGCGGTGCCGAAGGCATCGTTCACATACACGTCGGCGTACGAAGCCAGCGTCTTTGCAAACTCCTTCTGGCGGTCCTTCATTTCCTTCTTGGCTGCGTCGTATGCGGGATCTTCCTTATCGATGCCCACGGGCTTGCCTTCTTCCTCGGGATAGAAGCGGAGGTTTTCGAGAAGGAGAACCTCACCGGGCTTCAGCGCGGCTGCCTTATCGGCTGCCTTGGCGCAATCCTCGGCAAATTCCACAGGTGCGCCGAGAGCTGCGGCCACAGCTTCCTTGATCTGAGAAAGGCTCATCTTGGGATTCACCTTGCCCTTGGGCTTGCCCATGTGGCTCATGATGATGAGCGAACCGCCGTCAGCGAGGATTTTCTTAAGCGTGGGAAGCGCACCGCGGATGCGCGTGTCGTCGGTGATCTTGCCGTTTTCGTCCAGAGGCACATTGAAGTCCACACGAACGATGGCCTTCTTGCCTGCGAAGTTGAAATTGTCGATAGTCATTTCTGTATGTTGTTTTGGGTTATATGTCTCTTATCTCTGCAAAATTACTGCTTTTTCGCGAAAAAAGCTCATTTTCGGGGCGAAATTTTCCATACCGAGCCTTCGATTAGCGAAACGTACACATCGCCCGTGGTCGGGTCAATGTCGATTCCGTTCACTTCGCTCACGCCCAAGGGCAGGTCGGCCAGCACTTTCTGCGATGCCGGATCCACCATCACCACATGGCCCCTGCGGCTCCCGGCATAGACCACCCCGTCCTTCTCCACCACGACACACGGCGCATGCTCATAGCCAAGCCCCATGTCCACGGTCCAGAGCTCGCGGAAATCGGGTGATGTGGCATCCACGGCCACGAGCTCGCCATCCATCGTCTTGGCATAGATGCGCGCGAAATCCTCGCTGTGGCCCAGGGCTTCGCGATAGCGGTGGGAATTGTCGCGCCACAGGGTGGCGCCCGTGCGTCGGTCGATGGCCGTCATATATCTGTCAGGCGCAACGATATACACACGCTCCGGCGTAATCACGGGCACCACATTGCCGGGGCCGAGCATATTGGCCGACTTCCCGTTGTTCCACACCCATTTGAGCTTGCCCGTGCGACGGTCCACACAGCGGAGATTCGTGTCCCACGCGCCGAACACGACGTCATCGCCATCCACCGCCGGAGCTGCCTGACAATAGTTGAATATCGAATCATAGGACCAAAGGAGCTTGCCGTCGGAAGGCCTCCGGGCCTCGAAGCGCTTGTATCCCCCCTGGAGATATGTCTTGCCGTCAGGCGTAATTGCACCATCGGCCACATACGGGCCTTCCTTCGACGGCAGCTCTCGCTGCAGGTGACCGTCGGAAGCGCGGAGCATGAGAATGCCCCCGTCGGCCGGAACAGCCACGAGGCGTCCGCCGGGCAGCACCACAGGGCGGCTGTAGAGCGAAGCTTCGGTCGGGACATCCCACACAAGCTCGCCCGTGCGCTTGTCCACTGCGCGGGCATGCCCGGTCGACGTGCCGAAGTAAACATTCTTGCCATCGATGCCGAGACGGGTGAACACCGAAGCGCTGTCGGCCCACACGCGGGCCACCTCATAGCCCTCGGGAGCCACGACCGGCATCTTCTCGCGAGGATTCACCCTCGTGTGCTTCGTGCGCACGGGCATCGCATACTTAGGCTCCCGGGGCTGCCCCAGCACCTTCTCATACACAGCCACCCAATCCGGCGAAATATCCACCACGGCATAGCCGTAGTTGCCGTTGCGCATGTCCAGCGCGCGGAATATCGCACCCTCGATGTCCGAGCCGGAGTCCTTCCCGCCCGCAGTGTAGTGGCGCCATTGGTGATAGTGGCCGCAGATATGGCCGATGACGGGATAGTCCTGCAGCACCTCTATATATTCAGTATAGTTGTCGAGGTCGTCGAGAAGAGGATAGTGGTTGAACGAAAGCACCTTCATCCCCGGCTTCACCCTTTCCTCCAGGGTCTTGCGGAGCCAATGCAGGTCCTCCTGCTTGATGTGGCCGTCGCCCATCTTCATATACGGCCCGCTGGCGATGCCCACGATCACGAGCGAATCGCCGATCGTGTCGACAAAGCGGTCCATGCCCCACAGGCGCGGAAACGTATGGGCCGCACTCTGGCTCCAGGTGCTCTCATGATTGCCGGGCAGAACGTAGAGCGGCGCAGAGATTGAGTCGAGTATCGACTTCACATTAGCAAGTTCCACGTCCGAGCCCTCATTGCTCAGGTCGCCGTTCATCACCACAAAATCGAAGCCGCCGGCATTGATTTCGCGCACGGCCTCGCGAAGAGCCTGCTCGTTGGCGTTGCCGGGCGTAACGTGCACATCCGACAGAACCGCAATGTGCTGCGCATCAACGCCCAAGAGCGAGCCCAGGATCGCCGCAGCCGCAAGAAAGATTTTTTTCATCGCAATGTATTGTATTAAAAGGGGTATAGATTTCTCACAAAGTTACAAATTAATTTCCGCATCTCCGCTCCCCACCGCATCCAAAATCCGCCCCGGCATCTTAGGAAAATGTGCGTATTCTCACATTTTTCGAACTTGGCCACAAAATCGGACCTCCGGGAAACTTGTCTGCACCCCCTGCGTTATATAAATATAAAACAATAAAATCTCTCCGATATGTCAACTCCTCTTATAATTTGGGGCTCCGTTGCAGGCCTCCTCGTCCTTCTCCTGATTGCAAACATAATGCACGCAATTCTCCTCAGCAAGCACCACATCATCCGCATGGGCAGCGAACGCGAAGAATTCTACGTGCCCGGCGATGCCCTCCACGACGAAGACCTCGATGAAGACCTCTGATAAAGCCCGTTCAAGAATCTGATGTCTGCCGCCGCTACCTCGTCCTGCGTCTGCCCCGACACCTCTACCAAGGATGTCGGATGCTTCCTCGCCCACTACGCTTCCTGCCTGATGGGGTGCGGAGCCACCTGCATACGCATCGAAAAAAACGTCAACCGCATTGCACGAGCCTACGGCAAGCGCGCCGAAATCACAACGATGACACGCCACATTCAGATCTCTGTCTACAACGGAGCCAACGAGCTCGACTGTCTTACACTCAACATCTCCGTGAAGCCCATGCCTATCGACTTCACAATCAATACACGTCTGAGCGAACTATCATGGAAGATAGCTGACACCGGACTCCCTCTCGACCGCGCGTGGAACGACCTCCACAAGATTATAGATGCTCCGCGGGCCAACGCCAATATCGTGCTGCTGCTCGTGTCCTGTGCCAACGCCGCCTTCTGCCGCCTCTTCGGAGGCGATCCCGTGGCCATGGCCGTAGTGTTCATCGCCACTCTCGCAGGATTCCGTCTGAAGACCGAGCTCGCCGCCCGCAAGGTGGACGTCCGCATCATCTTTATCGTATGCGCATTCGTCTCAACTGTCCTCGGCTGCACCGACATGCTCTTCGGTCTCGGTGCCACCCCACGGATAGCCATCGCCACCAGCGTGCTATATCTCGTGCCCGGCATCCCCTTCCTCAATTCCTTCAGCGACATGCTCTACCGCCACTACCTGTGTGCCATGAGCCGCTTCTGCGATGCGCTTATCCTCACAAGCTGCCTTTCCCTCGGGCTTTGCCTCGGCCTCCTCGCCATGCAGGCCGGCATGTTCTAATCCTCAAAATCTACAAGAATGATTGCCGAAATACTTCAGGACGCCATTTTCGCCGCAATAGCCGCCACAGGCTTCGCCGCCATCAGCCACCCGCCCGGGCGCGCTTACTGGGCCTGCGCCCTCACCGCAGCGATAGGCCACTCCCTGCGTTTCATCCTCACAAACGTAATATCCCAACCCCTCCATATCGTGCCCGCAACCCTCATTGCCGCACTGGTCGTAGGCCTCCTTGCTGTTTTCCTCTCCCCGGTTACCCGTACTCCCGCCGAAACCGGTCTCTTCCCCGCCCTGCTCCCCATGATTCCGGGCATCTATGCATATAAAGCTTTCGGTGGCCTCGCAATGAGCATCCTCAGCGCAACCCCCGAAGCATTCGACCACTACCACAGCCTATTCGCATCAAACGGCCTCACATGCCTCGCTATCCTTCTGAGCCTTACAATAGGCGGCACAATTCCTATATTTGCATTCAAGAACATCTCCTTCCACGCCACCCGCACCCGACCGCTCGACATTAAAAATTCCTAAGACCCTGTTCCCCAATATTTGTTAAGGCAGGGGAACTGGGTCTAAATTATTTCGTACCTTTGCCGGGTATGGAAGCATTTGAATTATACATAGCGCCTGTGCAGGGCCACACCGATGCCGCCTGGCGGAAATTCCACCGCGAAGTTTACGGCCGCGTCGCTCAGTCCTTCACCCCCTTCATTCGCCTCGAAAAAGGCGACCCGCGACGCCGCGACATGGCCGACTTCACTTCGCCCCTCAACGCGGACGACCCCGACCTCGAGCCTCAGGTCATATTCCGCGACATGGACGAGCTCGCCGTGCTCCTGACCGCTCTCAGAGACGCAGGCGCAAGCCGTGTCAATCTCAATCTGGGTTGTCCCTTTCCACTCCAGACAGCCAAAGGACGTGGCGCGGCAATACTCGATCATCCCGATTGCCTCGACCCGCTTCCGGAAATCATGGCCCGCTTCCCGGAAATAAGCCTATCTGTGAAAATGAGGCTCGGACTTGGCAGCCCCGACCAATGGAGACCCGTCCTCGACAGATTGCGCTATGTGCCCCTCAGACACATAGCCGTGCATCCCCGCACCGCACGCGAGCAATATTCAGGCCCTCTGCATCTCGACCAATTCTCTGCACTCATGCACTCGGCTCCCGCTCCGGTAATATACAACGGTGAAATTCACACCCCGGCCGACATCGAGGCCACACGCACCGGCTTCCCCGCCATTGCCGGTGTCATGTGTGCCCGCGGGCTCCTCAGGCGACCCTCGCTGTTTTCCGAGTATATCGAAGGCAGGGAATGGGACGCCCCCAAACGCCTCGAACACATACTCCGCTTCCACTCCCTTCTTTTCGAACACTACAACGCCACCCTTTGCGGGCCCTCCCAGATTCTATCGAAAATAAAACCATTCTGGGAATACGCCGAACCGGAGATTGGCCACAAAGCCGCAAAAGCAATCCGCAAAGCCACAACGCTCCCTAAATACGCAGCAGCCATCAGCATGATAGCACAATAGAAAACAAAAACCACCGACGCAATGCCTTCGCATAAGTCGGTGGTTTAAAAATATTTGTACCTCCGCAGGGAATCAAACCCTGATCTAAGGAACCGGAATCCTTTATTCTATTCGTTGAACTACAGAGGCTCGTTGCACAATGTCGAAGGGCTTTTTCCTTCTTTTGCGATGCAAATTTACGCTTTTTTTTGTAGATTTGCAAAAAAATGAACGTTAGGATTGATTCTTCTTGGCGCACAGCCCTCGCAAATGAGTGGGAAGCGCCTTATTTTAAGCAACTCACCGACTTTGTCAAGGACGCCTATCGCAACGGGCCCGTGTGGCCCGCTCCCGCAAGGATATTCGCCGCATTCGATGCATGCCCCCTCGACAAGGTGAAGGTCGTCATTCTCGGTCAGGACCCATACCACGGCCCGGGACAGGCCAACGGACTTTGCTTCTCCGTGGCCGACGGCATCCCCATGCCCCCTTCGCTCGTTAATATTTTCAAGGAGGTGGCCGACGACATGGGCGCCCCGGGACACATCCCCGCCAGCGGCAATCTCGACGCTTGGGCACGGCAAGGCGTACTCCTGCTCAACGCCACTCTCACCGTCGACCAGCACCGTCCCGGCTCTCATCAAGGCCGGGGATGGGAGCAGTTCACGGATGCCGTGGTGCGCCTCCTTAACGACAGCACCCAAGGCATAGTTTTTCTCCTGTGGGGCTCCTATGCCATCCGTAAAGGCGCATTCATCGACCGCTCCCGTCATCTCGTCCTCACGTCCCCCCACCCCTCTCCCGGAAGCATCTTGACATCGCAGGCACCGACGTACTAGCCAAGAGGACGTCGGGCGGCAAGACGATGGTAAAAA
>CAMWQB010000009.1 GCA_947176295.1 uncultured Porphyromonadaceae bacterium | reverse complement strand
AGCAGATTCGAACTGCTGTACACGGTTTTGCAGACCGTTGCCTAACCACTCGGCCATGGCACCCTTTTTCGCCTGCAAAGTTAAGGCTTATATTTTATTCCTCCAAATTTTTTAGCAAAAAAAATCAGTTTAACATTCCGCATATCCATTCCCACGCAAGCTTTACACCCGATGAATATTCCGTCCACACAAATTTCAGTGCCCCCACAAGACCTCCCCGAATCGACACCAGCACAATCGTCGCATTGAACACCCATGCTGCGATAATGAACATCATCCCCCGCACGCTACCCTGTTCGCGGATATCGGATTGATACAGCCCCGTCTGCGCAACAAAACACATCACGTAAAACGCCGCCGTAAAGCCAATAAGAATATCGTAGATATACAAACTCTCACTCGCGCTCAAGAGCCTCAACGCAAGCAGAATATACGTCGCCAGAGGAAGGCAGTAAGGCGCAAGCGAAATAAACAGATCCCCCACTCCCGAGCCGCTGTAGCTCACTCGACCCGCCTTCGAATCAGCGCTGAACGAATTGATCTTCTGAAAGAAAAGAATACTCACCACCGTGTGTGCCAACTCATGGCTGAACACCTGCAGCCACTCCTCATTCTTGCTGAAAATCCGCAACTGCCTCAGCAGAACATATCCCAGCGCACCCGCCCCGAACCACAGATACTCCCGCCAGCCATCCCGGATCCCCGCCAAGGCAGGTATAGCCGCAAATAGCCCAAGCGCAAGCCACGCCGCAATAAGAGGATAGCTCGCAATCCTGCAGACCCTCATTCCTCAGACCCCTCCACAATATCGAACAAATGCCGACAGCCATCCTCCAGCATATCAAGCACAAGCTCAAAACCCTCAGCCCCCTCATAGTAGGGGTCAGGCACATGGTCGTAGCGCGTCGCAAGATGCCGCACAAAGTCGCCCATCCTCACGATCTTCACCTCCGCCTCAGGCGTAGGAGCCACGCGGCGAAGGTTCCGTTCATTCTGCCCGTCCATTGCCACGATAAGGTCAAAATCCTCAAAATCGCCCTCCCACACCTGGCGGCAGCGATGCGTAAGCTCATATCCCCGGCGGGCAGCATGCACCCTCATCCGCCGGTCAGGCAGTTCCCCGATATGATAATCCCCCGTCCCCGCCGAGTCAATCACCCAGCGGTCCTCAGCGCCCCGCTCAGCCACCACCGAGCGCATCACCCCCTCAGCCGCCGGGCTCCTGCAAATATTCCCCAAGCACACAAACAGCACCCGCACAGGCCTCACACCCCGCAGCCCCCTTGCCACATCAACACTCCTCATCATCTCCAAAAAAGTTTAGATATTATTACTTATTGATTATTCTCAGCTCTCCATGCCTCAAAGGCTTGGGAGATTACGGGGGCCATGTCGTAGTATTTATACTCGGCCAGGCGTCCTCCGAAGATTACGTTTTGTTCTTCCGATGCAAGACGCCGATATTCGTCTGCAAGGGAGTTGTTTCGTCCGTTGTTAACGGGATAGTAAGGTTCCATACCCGGCTGATATTCCGTGGAGTGCTCACGTGAGATGACGGTCTTGGGATTGTCATATACGGCATTCCCGAATGTTTCGAAGTGCTTGTGCTCGATGATTCGCGTCCATGGTGTTTTGGCATCAGTATAGTTTACCACAGCATTGCCTTGAAAATTAGCCGTGTCAAGCACCTCTGTGTCGAAACGCACGGTGCGCCAGTCGAGCCGCCCGAGTTTGAATCCGAAGTATTCGTCAATAGCTCCTGTGTACACAAGCTTTTCGGCTATCTCATGCCAATTTTCGCGCATCTGTGCGAAATCAACCCCTGTTCGCACCTCCGATCCTTCGAGGAGTGCATCCGTCAAACGATTATAGCCGCCAACCGGTATGCCTTGATACAGGTCGTTGAAGTAGTTATTGTCGAAAGTCAGACGCACCGGCAGGCGACGGATAATAAATGCGGGTAGTTCTGTGCATGGCCGACCCCATTGTTTCTCGGTATAGTGCTTTATCAGCAACTCATACACGTCGCGACCGATAAGGCTGAGGGCCTGCTCTTCAAGATTGCGAGGCTCCTTAATCCCTTCAAGACGTAATTTCTCGCGTGCCTCATGTCGCTGCTCGTCGAGTTTTATTTCTGCCTCTACCGGGGTTCGCACACCCCACAGTTGATAGAATGTATTCATGTTGAAAGGCAGGTTGTAAAGCTTCCCGTCCGGAGCCGACGCCACAGGGCAGTTTGTATAACGGTTGAAGGGAACAAGGCTATTCACGAAGTCCCACACTTCTTTGTCGGATGTGTGGAAAATATGTGCCCCGTACTCATGCACATTGATTCCGGCGATTTCGGTGCAGTGGATGTTTCCGCCCGTATGCTGACGACGGTCAATCACCAGGCAGCGTTTGCCTGCGCGTGTTGCGAGGTATGCGAATGTCGCGCCGAATAGTCCGGCTCCAACGATCAGATAATCGTATTTCATATAGGGAGTTTTATTATTTTGTTCAGTTATATCGCATATGAAAGGCGGTAGATTTTGTTAGTTGTAGGTAATGTGCTAAAAATCAAGTCTTTACCTCCCCCCCCCCAAAAAAAATGGCAGTTTTGCATCAAAGTTGACAACAATGCATATCATGCGCCACAAGAACTTGCGTGCTTGGTCTAAAATGATCCCGGACATAAATACGCAGCAGATAAATCCAAGTATAGCCAAAAGTGTTACCACAGATTCTGTATTCCGGTAAATTGTTTGGACTGCTGCCTGATAACGATCAAATATCACGGGATTGATATGAAAAAGATACACGGCGAATGCCGACGCTGAAATCCAATTGATTATTTTATGGGGCTTTAGCCTTATCCTGACAAATATCATCAGCAGCCCCAAGGATTCTGCAACTACAATCGGATTCGAGTACGCCCAGAAATAAATTGGGATATATTTTGATATTCCGAGGCCAAAAACTATAGAAGTGCTTGCAAATATGATTCCTAATGAAATGCAAAATACCCTGCACGCGGTTTTCATCGTAAAGCCCGAATAATGACGGCGAATTGTTTGAGCCAGGAGGTATAATCCGATAAATGACAGAGGCGAGAAGCCCTTTGAATAATATGGAACGTCAATATACTCTATGGAACTCCACACAGTTTGAAGCAAGTAGAAGCATATCAAGAAATATAGCATTTGTTGCTTAGATGCGTTTTGGGCAAACGCATTTAGAACGGGAGAAACGATATATAAAATAATATAGGCTTTGATAAACCAATATCCGCTGTATTTTAGGAAGATATTCTGAAAGACCAAACGGGGAATCCCATTGTCGTATGCGCCGCATAAATAACCTGTAATAGCTATAACATTCGATATAAACAGGCACTGAAACAGGAAATTGCACAAGCCTTTCAGCGAAGGTTTGATTGTGAACCAGCCGGAAATCAGAACAAATACATTTACACAGATAATCGATAATGCCTGAAAGAACATCCTGCTCAACGACCCTGCCGGAGCAGCGACAAAGTCAGCGCTCGACGGACGCCCCAGGCTTAAGAAATCTGCGTGGACCACAAGCACCAAAAGCATCGCTACTATGCGAAGCAATTCAATATTGCTTTGGCGAGGCCCCGATGTAATACTTTTGATAGGAGTGCTCTTGGCTTCAAGAACTTTAGCATCATGAGAGATTTCTGTCTGCATGGCAAGGATTGCTATATCGTAGTCTAATGTACAAGCTTTGTCCTGCAAAAATACGGAAAATTTTGTGAATTCACACAAAAAAAGAGTGCCGCTACTTTGCAGCACTCGTTCATGTTTTGCGCTTCAAGATGGACTCGAACCAACGACCCTCTGATTAACAGTCAGATGCTCTAACCGACTGAGCTATTGAAGCAGGTACTTTTTCTTATGTCTGCTCAGGCCTTATCGCCTTTTGCGTTGCAAAATTAGTGCTTATTTTTGAAATATGCAAGACTTTCGCGCGGAAATTTTTAAAAAAATCCTCCCGAATCCGGACGGAAACGGGAGGACGGAATTTCGTCGTGTGGCGAAAGTGTTCTTTCAGAAGCTTTTACTTCTTCAGGCGACGCTCTTTGATGCGGGCCTTCTTGCCCGTGAGAGCGCGAAGATAATAGAGCTTTGCGCGGCGAACCTTACCGTACTTGTTCACGGTAATGGAGTCGATGAACGGAGATTCGATCGGGAAGATACGTTCCACACCGATGTTGTCGCTCATTTTGCGGACTGTGAAGCGCTTCTTGGCGCCTTCGCCGTTGATGCGGATTACTACACCGCGATACTGCTGGATACGTTCCTTGTTACCCTCTTTGATGCGGTAAGCCACCGTAATGGTGTCGCCGGGGCCGAAATCGGGGTGCTGCTTGCCGGTTGCAAATGCTTCTTCGGCAATCTTAATCAGATCCATTGTCTTGTCTGTGAGTTTAGTTGTTAACACTCCGCAACATTCGCAGGCTGCATGTCCTGCCAGAGGTTACGCTTTTCGGCCGCAAAATTACGACTTTTTTCTTACACAGCCAAATATTTTCACCACAAATTGAAGCGGTAGCCCACTGCCGCCTCTCCCGAAAGCACCCCTCCGGCATAGAAGGTCTGCTTGTTCGAGATCAGCGCCGCATCGAAGCGTAGAGTTGCTCCCGCAAACCATCTCCCGCTGTTCCACACGATTGAGGCCTTGAACCGGTTATACACCGACATCGACCACTTCCGCTCAGCTTCATTGATATAACCCTTGCGGAGCCCCACGATAGGCGTCTCGCTCACCCCAAGAAGCCACCCCTCATGAAACACCCAGTTATAGCCATAGCCGAAGCGGATGGCATAATTGTCCGTGTCCACCCTGTAATGATAGTCTACCCAGTCCGTCGGGAGCTCGTCGCGCATGAATTTCGGCAGCTCGCTGAAGTCGAAGTCCAATTTCTGAGAGTAGAGCGACAGCCCCGCGCACCACGACCCCTGGCTCTGCAGCTGGAGTTTGCTGTAATTGAAAGCCGCCGCCTCCGAGTAGCGTTTATTGTTGAAGAAATAATACACGTCCAGGCCCCAGCTTTCGTTGTTGATGCCATGGAAAGGTTGGCTCAGACGGTAGCCCCCGAAGCGCGTCATGTGAGCTCCCACATCGTTTTTCGACAAGTAGGCCTCCGCTGCGAAAAGAGCGCAGTTGAAGCCGAAGCGCAGTCGTTGGCGCGAACGGTCCGGCCCCCCGAAGAGCTTGCTGAAGTTCACGTCATAGCCCACCGACACTGCAAGATACGTCAGATGCAGACCCATCGACGTCGACGCATCCGAGTGCATGTTGATGTTCGTATTGTTGGGCAGCCGGAAATTGTACACATCCATCCACGAGTCGGCCGTAACCTTGCCGTTGAACTTATACCCCGTGCCCTGCACGTAGGTCGAGTCGTAAGTGTTGAAAAATTTATCCCCCCATCTGTAGACACCTATACAGAAATTTGGAAATTTTCCCCACGCCGCAATCGAGTCAAGCGCAAACGAGATTGCGCTCGCTTGCTGTATCCCTGCCGTCAGGAGGAACACAAGGCTCAATATCAGTGCTCGTAAGCTGCGGCCCATATCCGTAGGATGCGTTTCGGTGTTTAAAGTGTCTGTCAGATACCCTTGGAAACTTTTTTTAAGAGCGCAAAAATACAAAAAATCGCCCGAAAATCCATACACCGCCCCCTAAATAGCGAAATATTTAGTAACTTTGTGGCACAAAAAGCAAATTTCCCCATTATACATTTAGACATAACATGCAGGAAAAAATCATTATCCTGGATTTTGGGTCGCAGACCACCCAGCTCATTGCCCGGCGGGTGCGCGAACTCAATATCTATTGTGAGATTCTCCCCTACAACAAATTTCCTTTCGGCAACGAAGACGGAATTATAGGCGTGATTCTCTCCGGAAGCCCCCTGAGCGTCTACGACGAAAAGGCCTTCCGCGTCGATCTTCCCCGCCTCGCCGCATCCTATCCCCTGCTCGGCATCTGCTATGGCGCCCAGCTCATGGCCTACACCCTCGGAGGCGCCGTCGAGCCCGCGCCCTCGCGCGAGTACGGCCGTGCCCACCTCTCCGAAGTCGATTCCGCCGATCCCCTCTTCAAAGGCATAGAGCCCGGAGCGCAGGTGTGGATGAGCCATGGCGACACAATCACCGCACTCCCCGAAGGCTTCCGCGTGCTCGCCTCCACTCCCGAAGTACACTTCGCAGCCTTCCGCAGCGCCGACCGTCCCATGTGGGGCGTCCAGTTCCATCCCGAAGTATTCCACTCCACATGCGGCATGGAACTCCTCCGCAACTTCACCGTCGGAATCTGCGGCGCACACTGCACCTGGAGCGCCGAATCCTTCATCGACTCCACCGTCGAAGAGCTCCGCCGTCAGCTCGGCAACGACAAAGTTGTCCTCGGCCTCAGCGGTGGTGTCGACTCCTCCGTCGCCGCCGTCCTCCTCAACAAGGCCATCGGCTCGCGTCTCACGTGCATATTCGTCGACCACGGAATGCTCCGCAAGGACGAATTCGCATCAGTCCTGCGCGACTACGAGTGCCTTGGCCTCAACGTCATCGGCGTCGATGCGTCAGCCCGCTTCTTCAAAGACCTCGAAGGCGTAACCGAACCCGAGCGCAAACGCAAGATCATCGGAGCCGACTTCATAAAAGTCTTCGACGAAGAAGCACACAAGATCGAAGACGTCAAGTGGCTCGCCCAGGGCACCATCTACCCCGACTGCATTGAATCCCTCTCCATCACCGGCACCGTCATCAAGAGCCACCACAACGTCGGCGGTCTCCCCGAGAAAATGAAGCTCAGCCTCTGCGAGCCCCTCCGCCTCCTGTTCAAGGACGAAGTCCGCGCCGTCGGCCGCGCCCTCGGCATGCCCGAGCATCTCATCACCCGCCACCCCTTCCCAGGCCCCGGTCTCGCAGTACGTATCCTCGGCGACATTACCCCCGAGAAAGTACGCATCCTTCAGGAAGCCGACCACATCTTCATCCAGGGCCTCCGCGACAGCGGGCTCTACGACAAAGTCTGGCAGGCAGGAGTGATTCTCCTACCCGTCCAAAGCGTAGGCGTAATGGGCGACGAACGCACATACGAGCGCGCCGTAGCCCTCCGAGCAGTCACCTCCACCGATGCAATGACAGCCGACTGGGCCCACCTCCCCTACGAATTCCTTGCCAACGTCAGCAACGAAATCATCCGCAAAGTCCGCGGCGTAAACCGCGTTTGCTACGACATCTCCTCAAAACCGCCGGCAACAATCGAGTGGGAGTAAACATATTCCCGCTCCACACGTAGTCTCGAGAGGCTGTGTCAAAACAATCCGCTCTGCCATTAGTGCCCGAGTTCGGATATATTGACGCAGCCTCTTGCAATATTTTATTTGCAATCATCACAATAATGTCATATCTTTGTATTTAAGATATGAGAATAAGTTGGCTGCTGATATTATTTCTTGGGTCCGTCGCTGCTTTTGCTGCGATAGACGATAATGTTGTCGTCGAAGAAAAATCGATGGACATCCGCCTTCGGGCATCGAAGGGGAGGCTTGCGAGTGTTAAAACCATCGAAACATCCCGCTTCCTCGCCCGTCGGGCCGATGCCGACGTTGCGGCCATCACCTTCTATGGCGACGGCATAAAAATCGATAAGGCCTCTGCTCCGGGCGCCACGCCCATATATCGCTCTTGAGAGGATGACGACATCTTCTATACGGGCTCGCGAGTGTGCGTCCTCCCTCTCAGTCTCAAGAAAGGCAAGCCCGCGAAAGTTCAGTTCGAGCACACCTTCACGGCGCCCGAACAATTCACGGATATCATCCTCGCATCCCCGCTGTACCCGACCCTCAAGTCGACCTATCGGATAGAAGTTCCAGCCGAGTTGGCATCCGTAATAACCCTTAATCCTCACAATTTTCCGGAAAGAACCGAGCTGAAGTGCGAATATCTCCCCTCCGGCGACCGACTGTACACCGTCTCCCTCGATGAGGAGAAAAAGTTCGTCCGTGAGAAGCTCGGAACCTCCGCTGCGCAATATGTCCCGCGAATAGAAGTCTCCGGCTATTTCACCGACACCGAAGCCATATACGAGTTCCTGCATAGCAAAGTCTCGGATGAGGAGAGATCCGAATCAGTGGCGGCCTTTGCGAGGGAACTCTGTGCGGGGCTTGACAACGATGTAGCGCGGATAGACACAATTGCATCTTGGGTGCGGAACAATATCCGGTATATTGCCGTGGAGCACGGCGAATATGCCTATCGTCCCGACGCTGCCGAGGCCGTCCTCACAAAGCGATACGGCGATTGCAAAGGGTCTGCCAACCTTATACGCACAATGCTCAGGTCCGTCGGTATTGACGGCCGTCTCGTCTGGATTGGCACCAAAGGAGACGTTCTCGGTTCATGGACGCTCCGACCCTCTCTGGCGGCCGGCAACCACATGATAGCTGCGGCAATACTTCCGGATACGACCATTTATATCGACGGCACCATAGCAAATGCTCCCGCCGGACTTATCCCTTCCTCGATTGCCGGACGCGAATGTCTTATATTGAATGGCGACAAGTGCATGATCGACACTTTGCCACACCTGCCTCCGGATTCAAATACTATCGAATTCTCCGGCCAAATTGCTGTCGCCCCCTCCGGCCTCGAAGGACGATACTCGGCGAAATATACGGGCGAGATGCGAATGGGCTTGGAGAATTATCTGCAGAGCCTGAGTGCCCCCAAGCGCAAAGCCGCCCTCGTGGCCCTTGTCTCCTATGGCCGGAAAGGTGTCCGTCCCGAAAATGTCGCTATCTCCACGCCCGGAGAGAATGCTCTTTATTCCCTTGTTGAGTACGACGAGTGCGACCCATCCGGCGTGCGTGAACTGTCGGCAGGGAAGACTTATGTCCTCTTGAGGCCATTTAGGGCTGTGAATTATCCCTCCTTGGATGTCCGCGACCGCAGCAGTGATATCGACCTCGGCATGAAAGCAACATTCAAGACCCGGCTTGTTTGTAAACTGCCCGACGACATGGCCATTGAGACGATTCCCGCCGCAAAGGAAATTCATTCCCCATGGTTCGAAGGATTCGTGGAGTATACTCTTTCCGACGACGGCACAAGTCTGACATGCGACGCCCTCCTGCGATGCATACGTTCGGAAGGGCGAGCCGATGAAGTTGCTCTTTGGAACCAAGCTGTCAAGGAGATTGAAAAGATATCTTCCGCGCCGATTGTATTAAAGAAAGTCCTGACTAACGAATAAATCCTAACCCTCCTCCGGGATATAAACACACTAACGCAATGAAACATTCGAAGACGCTTTCCCGCCTTAGCTCGCTTTTATGCGTGCTGCTGCTTTGTGCGGCAGTCTCTGTTTCTGCTTTTGCCGGCATCGACAAAAAATATTACAAAACCATCGCCGATAAAGTATGGAATGAATTTAACCCTGTTTTCCTTCCCTCGACTTATATCCCCGATTCGATTGCTGCCGGCAATTCTGCCGTCATAATAGCTTGGTCAGACGATATCGACGTAGATCATCTTGTCAAGAACACTTCATTCACGGCCTCAGGCATGAAGAATCAGTTGAAGAAAACCCATCTGCAGCACGTGATGATCAAGCTGCTCGACCAAAGCGCGATCGACCGCTACAACAATTTCGAGTTTGGCAAACAGGAAGAAGTCAAAATCAACAGAAGCCTTCTCGTGTATCAGTTGAACGGCGCTTTCGGGGCTCGTGTGCACAAGCCCGATGGCCGTGTAATTGAAGTGAATCTCGACGATGCCATAGAAGTCGCCGACAAAAAGACCTCGAAGGATGAGCGGTATTATAAGATTGCAATCCCCGGTCTCGAAGTAGGGGACGTGTTGGAATTCTTCAACTTTCAGGACGAAGTGGCCGAGAGCTTCAACCTCTCGCCGGATAATATATTGCTCGGTGCAAAATACCCGGTGCTGAATCGCCGGCTGTCCATTGTCTCTCATCCCGACATGACCGTCGAATATAAGTGCTACAACGGTGTCCCCAATCTCACCCGTGGCAAAAATGAGAAAGGACGATACACGGCGGATCTTGAGCTGTCGAATATCCCCGGCGTAAACTTCAGCCGGTTTTTGGAGGAGTATCGTCAGCTTCCCTTCGTGCGTATCCAGTTCTTGAATAATGTCGGCAAGACCTACCTCGCCTCCCATGCCCGTTCCGGAGGCCTGTTTGGAAATATCCATTCAGGAAAAATAATATCCGAGTTGGGCAATTATCTCAGTGCCGTCGATTACGACGGCCCCATCACCGGCCGTGCCGTCAAGACAGTGAAGGATTATTTCCTCGCTTCTCATCCCGAGGCAACTCCAGCTGAGATTGCCGATGCAGCTTGGTTGGCAATGAATTATCAGAATCGTATCGCCAAGAATGAAGACGACGTTATCTCTTCTTCATTCTATCGCGCAATTGCTTTTGTTGATATTCTTCGCAAGCTCAAGGTATATGCCGACGAAGACCTGGGAATAGGCATCATCAATCCCAGAAGCGACGTCCCCACACACGATATTTCTGCATGGAACGAATCGAATTTTGTCGTCAAGACACCCGATGCCCTCTATTTCATGCCTTCCCACTTGGCTATTGCTCCCGGAGAGCTCCCCGGTGAGTACAAAGGCGAGAAAGCTGCAATTTTCCCCGGCGACAGGAAGAAAATCGATAATCATACCATCATTGCCGACTATGTTGTCCCTGCCAAGCGGTTCTCCGAGAACAGCATGGTTGTAAAGGACACGGTTACGATTACCGACAACGATATGGTCGTCATTGATTCCTCAATTAAGCTTACCGGTGGCATCAAATCCATGTTTTCCTCCATCATCGAACCTGCCGAGTGGACGGCCGAGGTGGAGGAATACTTCGGGATTCCCGAAGCCAAACGATACAAGAATAAGGAATTCGACCCGGAAAATCGTCCTGCCGAACTGCGCAAGGAACTCAAATCGATGGGCAACGTGTTCTATGCCCACTGCCCCGACAGCGTTACCTTCGCATCTGTGCTCGCCCGAGGCATCCGCCCCGATTCAAAGGATATGATTATTCGTAGCCGCAATGAATTCGACGGACTTGTGCAGCGCCTCGGCGACGATATAAGTCTCAATGTCGGCATGCTCACCGGCATGCCCGAGCCCCTAACGGAGAACGAGCGCCAGCGTGTCCTCGACGTGATGCTCCCCTTCATAGCCCAGGAGACGCATACCCTGCTCGTAAAAGCCCCGGAGGGCTACGTTTTCGACGAAAAGTCTGTCAGCGACCTCGCGCGCCACGTCAACGATCCGGCCATTCAGTTTGTTGTCGATCCGCGAATCACCGACGACGGCGAACTCCTGCTCACCTCGGTAATCCGCTACAAGCTCGCAGATGTCCCTCTGGCGCATTGGCCAAAAATGATGAAGGTCCTCGACGACGCTGCCGCCTTCGCGGATGCATCCGTCATCCTCGTGCCTGCCAAGTAATCCACCCTCGCGAATCACATTCTTCACCGACCGGAGCAATACTCACTTTTGGGTATTGCTCCGGTCGCGGTTTATTGCTAACTTTGCGTCTGTTATGGGCTCGATTCATCTCTACAAGCCTCACCACACCATGAGGCAGCTGATACGCGACAATAATCTCCTGCTTATGGCAATCAGCAGGTTCAATATCGCCTTCGGTTTCGGCGAAAGCACCGTGCAGGAAGCTTGCGAGGCAAACGGTGTCCACACCGACACCTTCCTGGCTGTCTGCAATCTCCTCAGCGGCAACGACTTCTCGCGGTTCGAAATTCATCTTCCCGCGATGATGGATTATCTCAAGCGAGCTCACTCCACCTTTCTGGACTATTCCCTCCCTCAGCTTCGCCACAAGCTTATCGATTCCATAAACTACTCCGCCACCGACGAAGTAGCCTTCCAGCTCATCAAATTCTACGACGATTATGTCGAGGAAGTGCGCAAGCACATGGCCCACGAAAACGATGTGATTTTTGAGTATGTCGGACGCTTGATGGACGGGCGCATCGACGAAGCCTTCTCCATCTCCGATTTCTCCGTCAACCACGGCCACATGGCCACAAAGCTCCGCGAGCTCAAGGACGTATTCATCTACCACTACAAGCAGAAGGACAACACTCGCCTCAGCAGCGTCCTTTTCGATGTCATTGTCTGCGAGAAAGACTTTCTGAGCCACTTCGAAGTCGAGCGTTCCCTGTTCGTTCCCGCCGTAGAGGCCCTTGAGAACTCATTGCGCTCCCGCCTCAGCCATGCTGCCGCCGAAGCCGAGCCTGGGAGCGACGAATGCCCCGTAGCGTCCGGCGATGCCCTCAGCCCGCGGGAGAAAGAAATTATCGTAGCCGTGGCCAAGGGGTGGGCAAATAAGGAAATTGCCGACCGGCTGTGCCTTTCGGTCAACACCGTTACCACCCATCGTCGGAACATCTGCGCCAAGCTCGGCATCCATTCCGCAGCAGGTCTCACGATCTACGCCATTCTCCACCATCTGGTCAGCCTCGAAGACGTCGACCCCGCCGGATAAGCCCTGCTTACATATACGAATCCTTGAAGCCCAGGAAGTAGAGCACACCATCGAGCCCTATGGTCGAGATGCTCTGTTCAGCAGTAGCCTTCACCTTAGGCTTGGCGTGGAAAGCGATGCCTAAACCCGCAGTTGCAAGCATAGGCAAGTCGTTCGCACCGTCGCCCACGGCTATCGTCTGCTCGATGTCGATTTTTTCCACCTGCGCCAGGATGCGGAGCAGTTCGGCCTTGCGGCGACCGTCCACCACATCACCGAGATAGCGGCCCGTCAGCTTCCCGTCAGGCCCCACTTCGAGTTCATTTGCATACACATAGTCGAAGCCGAAGCGTTCCTTCAGATAGTTGCCGAAATAGGTGAAGCCGCCCGAGAGGATAGCAGTCTTGTAGCCCGTGCGGTGTAGCTGGGTCATCAGACGCTCAAGCCCCTCCGTGATGGGGAGCTTCTCGGCAATCTCCTGCATTACGCTCACATCCAGTCCCTTCAGGAGCGCCACACGCTCGCGGAAGCTATCCGTGAAGTCTATTTCCCCGCGCATGGCCCGTTCGGTGATGGCCTTCACCTTATCGCCCACGCCCGCGCGAAGAGCCAGTTCGTCGATAACCTCCGTCTCGATAAGGGTAGAATCCATATCGAAGCACACCAGTCGGCGGCAGCGGCGGTATACGTTATCTTCCTGCAGCGATATATCGAAATCCTCCTCCGAAGCTATGCGCATGAAGCGGTCCTGCATGGCCTGCTTGTCCGTAGGATTTCCGCGCACCGAAAACTCCACGCACGACTTCGACTTCGGGTCCTCGTTCTCGCGCAGAGGCATGCGGCCCGTCAGGCGCTTTATCGAATCGATGTTCATGCCCTGCTTCGCTATCTCGTCCGTTACGAGCGCGATATGCCGCGCCGTGAGCCGACGCCCCAGTATGGTTATAACCCACCTCTGTTTTCCCTGACGGCCAACCCATTCCTCGTACGCTTCAAGGCCAATGGGCGAGAAGCGGATCTGCACATTCAGCTCCGAGGCCTTGAAGAGAAGGTCTTTCATTATGTCGCCGCTCATCTTCGAGTTGGTCCTGAAGAGAATTCCCAGCGACAGCGAGTGGTGGATGTCGGCCTGACCGATGTCTAAAATCTGAGCATCATAGCGCGCGAGAATCTCCGTCAGAGCAGAAGTCACACCCGGGCGGTCCATACCCGAGATATTGATGAGGATGAGTTCGATGTCAGTCATATCTTTGTATTGTTTTTGTGGCAGTTTGCGCAGCCTTCTTTTTCTTTCAACGTGCACCCCGGGCAGCTGTCCCGATGCTCGCAGCAGTCGCAGCCGTGCTTCTTCGAGAAGAAGACATTCCGCACGAAGGCCGCCACTGCAAGAACGATTATCGCATATACCGCCGCAAGTTGCCAGTTCATTTTTTAGTATTCAGTTTCTTAGCCAGTTTGGCCGGAGTGAGAGTGTCCGGATATTCCGTGAAGGGCAGCAGGAGGTGGCACCCCGCCGAGTAGCGGCTGCAGCCGAAGGCCGTGCGCCCCTTCACGATGTGGCCCTCTCCGCATTCCGGGCAGGCTATCTGTTCGTATTTCCGTATTGCCGGTGCGCGCCGGGCCTTGGGCTTCTCCGCAGCCTCGCCCTCGCCGGCAGACTTGGCCCCGGAGCTTGTGTTCTCATCTCCCGAGCCCGTCTGGATGTGGCGGTCCGACCGGTCGCGCAGAACCGTCAGCACTATCTCATGCATCATCGCCGAGAGCTCGCGCACGAAAGCCGCCGGAGAGTATTCTCCCCGCTCTATGCGCCGCAGCTTGTTCTCCCATATCCCCGTCAGCTTCGCGCTCTTCAGCAGCTCGTCGTGGATTGTGGCGATAAGGTCCTTCCCGGCCTGCGTCGGAGCTATGCTCTTGCGTTCGCGGCGGATGTAGCGGCGCTTGAAGAGCGTTTCGATTATGGCCGCACGTGTCGAAGGCCGGCCGATACCGTTCTCCTTCATCGCATCGCGCAGCTCCTCATCCTCGATATTTCGTCCCGCCGTCTCCATAGCCCGAAGCAGCGTACCCTCAGTATAAGGCTTCGGAGGTTGCGTCGTCTTTTTAGCCAGCGACGGCGTGTGAGGCCCGCTCTCCCCTTTGGTAAAAGCGGGCAGGATGCTGTCGTCGCTTTTATCATCAGTCTGGGAAGCCTCAGCGTCTTTGTCCTTATCCTTCTCGAAGAGCACGCGCCAGCCGGCCTTATCTATCACCTTGCCCGTGGCCTTGAACTCGAAGTCCAGCACTTTGCCCAGCACGACAGTCTGCATGAATTCGCAGTCAGGATAGAAGGCTGCGATAAACCGCAGCGCTATAAGGTGATACAGTTTTTTCTCATCGCCTTCGAGGCCGCCCGGATACTCTCCCGTGGGGATGATGGCATGGTGGTCCGTTACCTTCGAGTTGTCGAACACCTTCTTGCTCTTCTGAATCTTTCCGGCAAGAACAGGTGCCGTCAGCGATGCGTATGGCGTCATCTTGCGCAGAATCTCAGGCACTTTCGGGTATATATCCTCGCTCAGATAAGTCGTGTCCACACGCGGATATGTCGTCAGCTTCTTCTCGTAAAGCGTCTGTATAAGTTTTAGCGTCAGGTCGGCGCTCCAGCCCCACCGCTTGTTGCATTCCACCTGCAGCGACGTAAGGTCGAAGAGCCTCGGAGGTGCCTCGCGTCCCTTCTTTTTGCTCACGTCCGTAACCGTGAACGGCTCGTCGGCAATGCGCTCTACCTCCTTCGAGGCCGCCCCCTCGGTCTCGAAGCGCTCGCCCGTGTATGTGAACACTACATCGCGATAGAGCGTCCGCAGCTCCCATGAATCCTTCGGCACGAAGGTGTCTATCTCATGCTGCCGCTTCACGATCAGAGCCAGCGTTGGCGTCTGCACGCGTCCTATCGACAGAACCTCCCCGCGCCCGGCATACTTCAGCGTATACAGCCGCGTGGCATTCATCCCTAAAATCCAGTCGCCGATAGCGCGCGACAGTCCCGCATAATACAGACGGTCGTAGTCGGCCTGAGGCTGCAGGTGTTGAAGCCCCTCGCGTATAGCCTCGTCCGTCAGCGACGAAATCCACAGACGTTTCACGGGGCATGTCGCCCCCGCCTTCTTCATCACCCAGCGTTGGATGAGTTCGCCTTCCTGCCCGGCATCACCGCAGTTTATGATTTCATCCGCCTTTCCGAACAGCTCTTCAATTACCCTGAACTGACGCTTGTAGCCATCGTTCTCGATTAGTTTGATGTCGAATTTCTGAGGTATCATCGGAAGGGCGCTCAGGCTCCACGACTTCCACCCCTGCGAGTAGTCGTGTGGCTCGAGGAGGCAGCACAGATGGCCCACGGTCCACGTCACGGCATATCCGTTTCCCTCGTAGAAGCCGTCGCGCTTGGCATCGGCTCCCACGATGTGGGCTATCGACTGGGCCACACTATGTTTCTCGCAGACACAGACCTTCATATGGCAGCGTAGCTCCTCGGATTATTTCTTTTTAGCCTCTTCCCAAAGCGCTTCCATTTCTTCGAGCGAGAGGTCCTTCACCTTTTGCCCGCGGGCCTTGGCGCCCTCCTCGATGTGGTTGAAGCGCGAGATAAACTTCCGGTTCGTCCGCTCCAGGGCATTCTCCGGATTCACCTTGTAGAGCCGAGCCGCATTGATCACGCTGAACAGCAGGTCGCCGAATTCGCCTTCGATATCTTCCTGCTTCCCCGATGCTATAGCTTCCGAAACCTCCGCGAATTCTTCCTTCACCTTCGCCCATACGTCCTCAGGCTTTTCCCAGTCGAAGCCGGCATTCGCAGCCTTCTCCTGCACGCGGAAAGCCTTCACCAGCGCAGGCAGAGCCGAAGGCACTCCCGCAAGAATCGAGCGGTTGCCATCCTTTTCCTTCAGCTTTATCTGTTCCCAGTTTTGCTCCACCTCGTGTGCATCGTCCACATGGATTTCTCCGAACACGTGCGGGTGGCGGAATATAAGCTTCTGATTCAGGGCATCGGCCACGTCGGCAATGTCGAACGCGCCCTTTTCGTCGCCTATGCGCGAGTAGAAAAGCACGTGCAGCAGAACGTCGCCCAGCTCCTTCCTGATTTCGTCGTTCTTCCCGTCGAGAAGTGCCTGAGCCAGCTCATAGGTCTCCTCTATCGTATTCGGGCGCAGGCTCTCGTTGGTCTGCTTCGCATCCCACGGGCAGTGCACGCGGAGGATGTCGAGTGTGTCGAGTATTCGGCCCAGGGCCTCAAGCTGTTCCGCGCGAGTGTGCCGCGGACTATAGTCGTAGCTTATTTCCGGTTTCATTTCTTGGTCTTATAGTTTTCTATGCCCGTCTGGAGCCATTCCAGGAAGGCGTCGATGCTTTCATTATAGGCCCTTGGCGATGTCAGGGGCTCCCCGTCGTTGTCCAGCAGCACGTAATAGGGCTGCGAGTTGATGCCGAACTTGTGGCGCTCGAGATAGCTCCACTTGTCGCCGACGGTCCGCAGACTTATGCTTTGGCCGCCCTCGTCCACTTTCACGTTTTCCGGAAGTGCTGTCTTGTCGTCAACCATCAGCTTTATCATCACGTAGTTGCCTTCGATCATGTCGCGCACGGCAGGCGTGTCGAACACAGCCCCCTCCATCTTTCGGCAGTTCACGCACGCATAGCCCGAGAAGTCAAGAAGCACGGGGAGCTTCTGCTCGGCCGCCGCAGCCATCCCTTCCTCGTAGTTGTCGTATTCCTTGAACTCACCTCCGTAGAGATTGAAATCCTGAGTGTAGAGCGGCGGAGCAAAAGCGCTGATGCCCTTGAGCGGGGCGCCCCACATGCCCGGAAGAAGATACACCGCAAAGCTCAGCGAGCATACCGCAAGGAAAAAGCGGAAGATACCCGTCCGCTCCGGGCCCTCCGACGGCTCGTCGTGCGGGAAGCGGAGTTTCCCCAAAAGATACATCCCGAGCAGTATGAAAAGCACTATCCAGATGGCGAGGAAGATCTCGCGGTCGAGGATGCCCCAGCCGTAGGCCAGGTCAGCAACCGAAAGGAATTTCAGCGACAGTATCAGCTCTATAAAGCCTAACACTACTTTCACCGTGTTAAGCCACGACCCCGAGCGAGGGAGCTCCTTCATCATCGAGGGGAAGAACGCAAACACCCCGAACGGCAGTGCGAGACCAAGCGCAAAGCCTCCCATCCCCAAAAGCGGACCCATAAGGTTCCCCTCCGAGAAGGCCTCCACAAGCAGCGTGCCTATAATCGGACCCGTGCATGAGAAGCTCACCAGCACGAGCGTGAAAGCCATGAAAAATATGCTCACGAAGCCTGTCGTCTTCTCTGCTTTCGCATCCATGGCGTTGCTCCACTTCGCCGGAAGTGTTATCTCGAATGCTCCCAGGAACGATAGCGCAAACACCACCAGGATAAGGAAAAACAAAACATTGAACACTGCGCTCGTGGCAATCTCATTCAGTTTTCCGGGGCCGAATATCAAGGTTATCACAATCCCTAAGAGCAGGAATATCACGATGATGCTCAGAGCATAGCTCACGGCGTCGGCAATCGAGCGTCTGCGGCTCTTCTTCCCTTTCAGGAAGAAGCTCATCGTCATCGGAATCATGGGCCACACGCAGGGCGTAAGCAGCGCCACAAGCCCTCCCAGGAAGCCGAAGATAAATATCAGCCAATATGATTGCGATGTCGAGTGGGCCTCGGTCTCCACCGGTTCCCACCATTGCGCTATTTTCTCTGCCGGAATGCCGCCGGCACTTTTTATGAGCGCATCATGCCCACCGGTCGCTTCGGCTGCCTCCTCAGGCTCCGATGCGGCAGTTGCCTCCGCTGTGCCGAAAGGCAGAGAGAACTCATATCTCGACGGCGAGATGCAGGCCTTCGAGCTGCAGCTCATGTAGCCCACTTCCCCGCTTATCGTCGCCCCGTTCACGCCATCATCCAGCCGGAAACTCCGGCTCAGGGTGAAAGTCCCCGTCAGCCAGGGTAAATTCAGCTGCATTATCTCATCGAAGTGGACGCTCGCCTCCTCGCTGCACTCAGCGGGCTTGTCGGCATCCATAACCGTTACGCCCTTGGTCGGAAGGATGGTCAGTGTCGTAGGGTCCGGAGCGGCAGCCTTTTCGTCATATTCTGGCATCACCGTGCCATACACGTGCCACCCGTCCTCCACCGTGCCCGTTACGCGCACAATGCCTTCGCGATCCGACACCTTGATGATTTCAGCTTTCCATGTCGCGTGGGTGCTCATCGGCTTAGCCATTATCTGCCCTCCCGCCGCCAAGAGGATTATGGCGGTCATCATCAGGGAAAGCACCCCGGAACTCAGACTTGTCTTCTTCTGCTTCATAGCTTATTTCTTAAACTCCGGGATTTTGGCAGTGAACACTTCCGCCTTTGGCGGACGGCAGTTCTTGTTATCGCAGCTCATGTAGTGGATTTTCACCGACATCTTGGCCTTCTCGGCGCTCCCGGTAAGTTTGAAGCGCTGCGTCAGCTCGAAATTCCCCGTCCATTGCTCAAGTTTCATCCCGAACATCGGGTCCTCCATCTCCGTGGCGGCAGGCTTGGCCTCGAGAGCTCCTGTAAGTTTCAATCCCTCGCAGCCCGCGAAATCAATAGTCGTAGCCTTCGGGCCACCTTCCGGAAGCTTCATCCCGTACACGTGAGTGCCCTCTGCGAGAAAGCATTTTATTGTAATGACGCCTTCCGTCGGCGACGTCATTTTCACCAGCGTCCGCCATCTCACCGGAGCCTGCTGCCCCTGGGCATTCACGCCGAAAGCCATCATGCATAGAAAGATAAGCAAGAGCACAAGTCTTCCGCCATGTCGAGTGATATTTTCCATTTTCATATATTTCTTTTCTATGTGTTTCAGCTTGCAAAGATACAAAAAATCCCCTGAAAAGTCAATTCCTCCACCCCCGCTGCCGGAAAGAAAATGATATCAATCGAAAGGAGAGCAGGTCGTCCCCGACCTGCGGCGTGTCAAGTCTCAGACGCGTCCGACTTATAATTTACCGCTGTAAACTCCTGACACCACCTTTCCCATCATTCTGCTTCACACCGGCCCGAGGGTGAGGGAGGAGCAGCTGTCGGCAAGGTGGCTTGCAAGTGCTTGGAGGTCTGCGCTCTGTATTGCTTGAATGGCAGTGCTTGTCTCTTCATGTGTGGCAGCATGCCCGCGGAATAGCACAGCTCGCGCCGCCGCAAGAATGCGGTTCTCGCTGTTTTCGCCCGCAAGGAGCAGCTGACCGGTATATTGCTTTTTTGCAGCATCGAGCTGTCGGCCGCTCAGGCCCTTGTCGCGTATGGTCGCGAAAACGTCCGCACACAGTTTCCTGCAAGTCGGCGCATCTTCCGGATCGCAGCCGTAGTAAACACACAGCGCACCGCCCTCGGCGAACATGGCCGTCGAGGCCTCCACCGAGTAGACAAGCCCGCGCCGCTCTCGAAGCTCCACATTCAGCTTCGAATTCATTCCGGGCCCGCCGAGAATGTTGGCCAGAAGAGCCACCGCATATCGGTCCGAACTGTAAATTCCCGGCACACGGGTCCCCAGAACCGTATGGGCCTGGTGGCTGTCGATTATTTTGTGTATATCGAATTTGGCAGGTATTTCCCTGCTTTCATTCCATGCCGGAGCCGAAACAGTCCCTGGCGGCACTTCCCCGAAATATCGTTCCACAAGTTTCCGTATGGCAGCGAGCGGACGGCTCCCCGAGTAGAACACCACCATGTTGCTCCTCACGTAGTTGCTGCGCAGATATTCCCGGCATATCTCCGGTGTGAAGCCTCTGAGGCTTTCCTTCGAGCCGAGGATGTTGTGGCCCACAGGTGTC
Organism: uncultured Porphyromonadaceae bacterium; assembly: GCA_947176295.1. Lineage (GTDB taxonomy): Bacteria > Bacteroidota > Bacteroidia > Bacteroidales > Muribaculaceae > CAG-873. The sequence goes on along the minus strand of CAMWQB010000009.1, from coordinate 17,975 downwards.
CCTTCGAACATCAGGTCTTCAAAATCGTCGAACACGGCCTCCGACGGCGTGTCGAGATACGAATCTATCTCATCAGCCACCACCTCCCGCTCTTTTGACAGTTCCTTTTCCGGGAAGCGGGAGTTCACGATCAGGTCCGCCACGAGTTCTGCACCGCGCGCCGCTTCCCCCGAGGGGAAAATCGTATAGACCACAGTCTCTTCCTTCGTCGTGTAGGCGTTCAGTTCGCCTCCCACAGCCTCCATGCGGTTGATGATATGCCACGACGAGCGCCGCTGAGTTCCCTTGAAAATTGTGTGTTCCACAAAGTGTGCCAGGCCCTCCCGCCCGGGGCCGTCGTTGGCGCTTCCAGCCCGAACGGCCACACCGAGAATGCCGGCACGGGCGCCGGCACGACGTGTGTACACGAGCCTCAGCCCGTCCAACAGCTCCTCTACGACGATTTCTTCCTGACCTCTCATGCGTCCTTCCAGTCGCCGTTGGCCTTTATCAGTTCTATAAGGCGAGGGAGTGCCTCATCTGCAGGAATGTTTTTCATCACGCATTCCTTCCCCTTGTAGAGGCTCACATTTCCAGCCGCTGCACCCACGTAGCCATAGTCCGCATCCGCCATTTCGCCCGGGCCGTTCACGATACAGCCCATCACTCCTATCTTAAGGCCCGTCAGGTGAGAGCAGGCGGCCTTGATTTTCGCCAGCACGCTCTGAAGGTCGAAAAGCGTGCGTCCGCAGCCCGGACATGCAATGAATTCCGTCTTCGTGATGCGCGTGCGTGTAGCCTGGAGTATGGTCATTGCAAGGCTGCGGGCCTCTTCTTCCGTCAGGGAGGGCGTTTCGAGCCATATTCCGTCGCGGTAGCCCTCAAGGAGCAGCGCTCCGAAGTCGGTTGCCGCAGCAAGGCTTGTTTCCTCGGCGCTCATCGTCTCAGGATAGCGCAGACGTATCACCACGGGCCGCTTGTCCTCGGGCTCAATTGCATCTATTTGCGCCCGTATATCGCCAATTCGATTGTCGTGGTCCGAGCTCACCACAATTATTCCCTCGCCGAGTTCATCCCCTCGGAAGTCCACGCCCTCAACGGCAGGAACATTATCTCCGCCGATGGCTCCGACGGCCTCGGACATCCTGCGTTCGCCGTATTTGTGGGGGCAGCGGTCGACCGCGCCCGTAATTTCTGGCGCCGATGCTATGCGGGAGATATGTGCAACAAGCTCGCGGGCCACAGGCAACTCTGCCTCCGGAGCTTCGCTAAGGCTCACACGTATCGTGTCGCCAAGACCGTCGGCAAGGAGAGAGCCGATGCCCACGGCCGACTTCACTCGGCCGTCTTCGCCGTCGCCAGCCTCCGTTACTCCAAGATGCAGAGGATAATTCATGCCCTCATCCTTCATGGTCGCTGCAAGCAGACGCACGGTCTCCGTCATTACCACCACGTTCGAGGCTTTGATGCTGATGACAATATCATTGAAACCCACCTCGCGGCATATCCGAAGATATTCCATCACCGACTCGACCATCCCGGCTGGGGTATCGCCGTAGCGGCTCATTATCCTGTCCGACAGCGAACCGTGGTTCACACCCAAACGTATAGCTGTCCCGTGCTCGCGGCACAGCTCGAGGAAAGGCACCAGCTTTTCCCTGATTTTTTCTATCTCCGCAGCATACTCTTCTTCCGTGTAGCTCAGCTTTTTGAATGTGCGCCCCGGGTCGACAAAGTTGCCGGGATTGATTCGCACTTTCTCCACCTCCTCCGCTGCTGCGAAGGCGGCCGTTGCGTTGAAGTGGATGTCGGCCACAAGCGGGGTCTCCACTCCCCGGGCGCGGAGCTCCCGGCGGATATTCCCTAAATTTCTTGCATGCTGCACACCCTGGGCCGTGAGCCGCACGAGGTCTGCACCGGCCTCGGCGATACGGCACGCCTGTGCCACGCTTGCCTCCGTGTCGAGTGTCGGTGTATTCGTCATCGACTGGACGCGGATAGGTTCGGTCCCTCCTATGGCCGTATTCCCCACAGCCACGCGAAGGCTCGGCCGGCGTTCGTAATTATAGCGTCCCATATCTCAGGCCTTGAATTTCCAATCGTTCAGCGCTGCCAGCTCGGCATCGGCCTTCACAACCTTTTGCGAAAGTTTCGAGCAGAAGGCGGCATAGCGTTGTGCCACACCTTCGTCGCTCAGAGCAAGTATCCGCACGGCAAGCACCGCCGCATTAGCCCCGGCATTGATGCCGACTGTGGCCACAGGTATCTGAGGTGGCATCTGCACGATAGAGCACAGGGCATCCACCCCCGAGAGGCTCGAAGCTATCGGAAGCCCTATTACCGGAAGCGGCGTCAGTGCGGCAATCACCCCCGGAAGTGCGGCCGCCATTCCCGCTGCTGCGATAATCACCTTGATGCCCCGCCCGGCGGCTTCGCTCGCGAATGTTTCCACCTCGTGGGGAGTGCGGTGCGCGCTCAGTGCGTGCATCTCAAAGGGAATTTCAAGTTCTTCGAGTATATCGGCGCTCTTGCGCAGGATGGGAAGGTCGGATGTGCTTCCCATGATTATGCTCACAATAGGTTTCATAGTCTTTGATATATTTCGAGTTTATGAATTGAGGGCCGGGGTGCCTAAGTAGCACAGCAGCCCGAACTCCACTGCCATCCCCAACAGGGCTCCCGCGGCGGTCTGCCCTAAGGTGTGGTGTCCTAAGATCAGCCGTGCCGAGGCCATGCATCCAAGAAGCACGAGCGCCACCGACACCACGATCATTGCGTCCACAACAAACATCCCCCTCCATGCGAGCCACAGCACCACTCCTGTCAGTCCTCCGAGCCCGGAGGTATGGGCGCTGATTTTCCACCAGTGGGTTATAAGCATGCACACGGCCGTTACGAGCGCGGCTCCGATAAAGAAGAGCATCAACCAGATAGGAGCATGAAGGGTGTAGACGTAGAGTCCCGCCCCGAGATAGCACAAGGTCGTCCCGATGAAGGGAATCGTCCTTTCACGTGGGTCGGATATCGATGTGTCCGACACTCTGCCCGTCTTTATCAGAACGAAGATGAGAAGCATCGGAAGCAGACATGTGATGAAACAAACCCCTAAAGTCGAGCCTGCGCGGGTCGACGCGGGAAGCACCACAAGGCCTGTAAGGGTCATGGACACTATCATTCCTATTGTTGGCACAAGCATCGGCGAGAATACATCGCTCAGGATGTGAGCCGCGAGCCGCAGCCCTTTGTCGTTGCTCGCAGGGGTAGGGGAGGAGATGCTTCGGTCGGTCATTCGTTGCTATGTTTATTCTTAGTTGCTGTTGTTAGTGTCGGTGCTCATGGTTTCGAAGCTCTTGCGAAGTCGCCCCACGGGGATACCGAGGCGTTCGCGGTATTTGGCCACCGTACGCCGGGCTATGTCGTAGCCCCGGGTCACGAGCGCATCTTTCAAAGCCTCATCGCTCAAAGGGTGCCGCTTGTCTTCTCCATCGATTATGCCCCGCAGTGCTTCAAGGATTTCGTGAGTCGAAGTGTCGGCCTCGGCTTTCGGCCGTTCGTTGAAGAAGAGTTTCAAGGGGAAGGTGCCGTGAGGGGTCAACACATATTTTCCGGAGGTCGCACGCGATATGGTCGATATATCCAAGCCTGTATCTCCGGATATGTCCTTGAGTATCATGGGTCGGAGGTCGGTCATCTGCCCGCTCGTGAAGAATGCCTCCTGTCGGCCCACTATGGCCTCCATCACGGCCTGAAGCGTGCGCCCGCGGTCGGCAAGCATCTTGATGAACAGCGCCGCATCGTCGTGTTTCCGCTTTATGAAGGCCTGTGCCTCTTGCAATCGGCGCTCAGCCGCTCCTTTGCCCCTCGTCTCGGAGACGGATGCCGGGTCCGGAATGAAGCTTCGCTCGATTGCCAGCTCGGGCGTGCGGTTCAGCTGCATCACCGTAAAGGGGCCGTCTACTCCGTGGCGTTCCACCGCAAAGTCGGGGATAATGTGGCTCGCGCGGTCGGCGGCGGAGCTCCCTCCGAGCATGGCCCCCGGTTTCGGGTTCAAAGTTCTGATAAGGACCAGTGCCTGTTCTATCGTAGCTTTGTCTACTCCAAGGCGTCCTGCAAGGCGGTCGAAATGCTTCTTTGAGAACAGATCGAAATTCTCCGCGATTATTTCGCGTGCCACGCGTTGGGGCAGGCTCCGCTCCATCCGGTCGAGCTGAAGAAGCAGGCAGTCCCTGAGGTCCACAGCTCCGATTCCTGCAGGCTCGAGGGTGCGGATTTTCGCAAACACTTCCCTCACCTTCGATATGTCCGGATCGCGACCCTCGGCCGCAGCAATATCCGCAGCAATAGCCGATAAGGTCCGCGGCAGATAGCCATTGTCGTCGAGATTGCCAATGATATACTCAGCAATCAGTCGCTCTTCGGAATTAAGGTCGAGTTCGCTCAGCCTCACGTTCATCGCCGCATTCAGCGAGCCTTCGTCCGGTGCATCGGCCTCAACGATGCTCATGGGGTCGAAATCCGCCGAAGCCTGCCTGCGGATTCCTCTCGGCTGCTGGTCGTAGAATGGCACCTCTTCGCTGCTGCCGTAGTCGGCCCGCTGCAGCTCCTCGGCGCTTTCTCCAAAGTCGTTCTCGGCTGTGGCTTGCATCTCGTCGTGGTCCACGACCTCAAGCGCCGGATTGTCGTCGACTTCGCGGCGCACTTCATCCTCGACCTCGGGCGCCGACATCTCCAGCAGCCGCCCGAACATCACCTGTTGGGGCGACAGCCGTTGCTGGAGTTTCTGCTCCTGTGTGAGCCTAAGTGAAGTGTCTTCCATCGCTCAGTCCCGCGAAGACGCGTCAGAATCATCAGCTTCCCCGATGTTCTGACTTAATCTCTTATATGGTCAATAAAATTTTTTGAAACCCATGATTTCCTTCATCTCGGCCAGGGTCTTCGACGCACGTTCCCGTGCCTTTTCAGCACCTTGCTTCACCACACGGCCGATGTATGCATCATCGTTGGCTATATCCGTGATACGTTCGCGGATAGGAGTCGTTACGGCAAGAATGTCCTCTGCAAGCTGTTTCTTGAGGTCGCCGTAGCGGATCGAGCAATCAGCGTATGCATCCCTGAAGTGCTTCACAACCTCAGGCGTCGAGGTCAGCTCAAGAAGCGTGAACAGATTGGCCACAGGCTCGCTCATTGGCGAATTGGGCGCCTGGGGACCCTCGTCCGTAACGGCGCGCATCACCTTCTTGCGCAGCGCCTTGGGCTCGTCGATAAGGTAGATGCAGTTGCCTTCGCTCTTGCCCATCTTGCCCGAGCCGTCCAGGCCCGGAACCTTCACCGGTGCCCCGCCGAAGTCGAAATCGGTTGGCTCGGGGAAGAAATCAACACCGTAGAACGAGTTGAAGCGACGGGCGAAGCGGCGAGTAAGTTCGAGATGCTGCAGCTGGTCCTTGCCCACGGGCACCTTCGTGGCCTTCTGGATAAGAATATCCACCGCCATCAGAGTAGGATAGGTAAGAAGACCGGCGTTTACGCGCTTGTTCGTTTCTGCGCCGATTATCTCTTTTTCGAATGCCTCGTCGTCGTCCTTGCCTTCGGCCGATGTCGTGATGCCCAGGGCCTTGCGGGCCTTGTCCTTGAAGGAGGGAGTGCGCATAAGTTCGCCCACGCCGGCATGCATGTTCATCAACAGATACATCTCCGAGATTTCAGGGACGTCGCTCTGCACGAAAATCGTGGCCTTCTCCGGGTCGATGCCCGCTGCCAGATATTCTGCAAGGATGTTCTTCACATTGGAGTGCAGCATTTTCGGGTCAGGGTGAGTTGTCAGGCTGTGGAGGTCGGCCACGAAAAAGTTGCAGTCGTAGTCGTCCTGTATCTTCACAAACTTGCTCAGGGCCCCGTAGTAGTTCCCTAAATGCAGATTGCCGGTCGAGCGGATGCCGCTCAGCACTATTTCCCGTTTCGGGATTTGTATATCGCTCATTGTTTTGTTCTATTGCTTGAGATTGATAATTGTGGAGAGAGAGGAGGGTAGGGCGCAGCCTTAGCGGCGGCCCCCTTTCTTCTGCTGGGCGCGCATGGCCGCCTGCTGCTGGCGCTGGGCCTCTTCCAGGCGTGCCATGAAGCCGCTTTTCTTGCGGGGCTTCTTGGCGTTTTCTGCCATTTCAGCACGCACCTTGTCCTCGTTGATGAACTTGCGCGTCAGCCACGTCTGAAGAATCGTGATGAGTAGGCTCAGGAAGTAATAGTAGCTCAGGCCAGAGGCATAGTCGTTGAATATGAACAGGAACATCACAGGCATCATATACGACATCACCTTCATCCCGGGCATCGATTGTCCGCCAGGCTGGTTCTGCATCGAAATGTGCATGTACACGATGTTCACCACTGTCATAAGCAAGCAGAAGAGGCTCACATGGTTGCCATAGAAGGGGATGGTGAAAGGCAGCGTCAGAATCGAATCCGGAGCCGAAAGGTCGTGAGCCCAGAGGAAGCTCTGGCCGCGGAGCTCGATGGCCGACGGGAAGAAGGAGAACATCGCTATCAGAACCGGCATCTGCAGAAGCATCGGCAGGCAGCCCGACATCGGGTTGGCGCCCGCCTTCGAGTAGAGTTCCATCGTCTTCTGCTGGCGGATCATCGCGTTCTCGTTGCCCGGATATTTGTCATTGATTTCCTTCACCTCGGGAGCAAGGATGCGCATGCGAGCCTGGCTCTTGTAGCTCTTGAACGTGAAGGGGAAGAGAATCAGTTTGATAAATACCGTCAGAAGGAAGATTATCAGGCCGTAGCTCGAAATGAAGCGTCCGAGGAAATCGAATACGGGGATTATCAGTATCACGTTCACCCAGCGGAAGATGCCCCAGCCCAGAGGTATCAGACGCGTCAGCGACAGGTCCTCGTCTGGGCAAAGCTCGTCTTCGAGATCCGACAGCAGGGGATAGTCATTAGGCCCGAAGTAGAAATCGAAGCGTGCGGAAGTTCCGTCGGCCGTGGTGTAAGGCATCGACGCCGCCATGCTCATGTCCTTGAGGTAGTCGGGATTGTCCTTCAGAGGAATCGACACCAGCGTGGCCTGAGAGAAGGGCGTCTGGGCCACAAGAAGCGACGAGAAGAACTGATTCTTGAATGCAACCCAACGGACTTTGCCGTTCAGGTCTTCATCGTCTTCTTTGGCATTGCTCAGCTCGTCGGGGCTGTCGCCTACATACTTGTACATTATCGACGAATTGCGCTCCTCGAAGGTGCGGCCCTGCTCGTTGCGCACCATTTTCTGATGCCACTCGAAATCCATGCTCGCCGTGCTCGCGGGTAGCACCTTCGACATTCCGTTCTGCACCAGCTCCATCCCGAGCACATAGCTGTCGGGTTTCAGCACATAGCGGATGCCCCAGCTTGCGCCAGCCTCAGGCTCCAGGCTGAGCATCACGGCCGAATCCCCCTCGGCAATAGCCTTGAAGTCGAAGTCGCGAGTATCGATGCGTTGGTCCGACGTGTTGAAACGGAACGAGTAGCTGTCCGTCTCGGGCGTGAAAAGGCGCACCAGGGCCGTGTCGCCATGGACCTCCGACCGATATTTCTTAAGCGTTACCTCGCTAACCATCGCGCCTCTAGTGTTGATTTTCACCGACAGAAGCTCGTTTTCAAGCGTCAGTTCGCGCCCTTCGCCGCCAAGCTGGCGCGCGAAGCCCTGATATTTCGCCGTCTGGTCGATAAATTCGCGAACGGCGCGCACGGCCTTCAGCTGTGCAGGTCCTTCGAGTACGCTTCGGCCGCTCAGTAGCGGGCGGATGTCCCTGGCCGTTGTGTCCGCGCCTACAGTTCCGCTCAGACCTGTTTCTGCATTGTAGCTCAGGTCGAGCTCCGAACTTTTGTAGCTGTAGGTGCCGTCGTTTTCCGTGCCGGCGCTCTTTATTGCGCTCACCAGTGCGGAGCTGTCGCCCGGAGCGAACGTCAGCAGTTCGGCCGGAGTATCGTTTGTCAGAGCTTCGACATTCTGCGATCCGGCAGGTGCGGCATCCTCCGTTTTTGGCTTGTTGAGATACATGAACCCGAACATCACAGCCGCCATCAGCAGCAGTCCGGTGAGGGTGGATTTATCCATTTATTTGCAAGTATGTGTGTATGTGTTAACGAGTGATTTATTTCTTTTCCGCGTCGGCGGCCTTCTCTGCCTTGTAGGCGATAGCGGCTTCGATAAACGAACGGAAGATCGGATTCGGCGAAAGCACCGTCGAGGAGTATTCCGGGTGATATTGTGTCCCGATATACCATCGTTTACCCGGCAGCTCCACAACCTCCACAAGCTTCGTGGCCGGATTTTCGCCCACGCAGGCCATCCCCGCGGATTCGAACCGTTCGCGGTAGTCGTTGTTGAACTCGAAGCGGTGGCGGTGGCGTTCGCTGATGTGCGTTTTCCCGTAAGCCTCAGCTGCCTTCGACCCTTCGCGGAGCTCGCAGTCGTAGGCACCCAGGCGCATCGTCCCGCCGAGATTCGATATGCTCTTCTGCTCCTCCATAAGGTCTATCACATTGTGCGGAGTCTTCGTGTTCATCTCCGTCGAATTTGCATCCTCGAGCCCCATCACATTGCGTGCGAACTCTATCACCATACACTGCATCCCGAGGCAAATGCCGAAGGTCGGAACATCATGTTCGCGACACCATTTCAGAGCCGCGAATTTTCCCTCGATACCTCGCTGCCCGAAGCCGGGAGCTATTATCACGCCGTCCTGGTCCTTGAGCGCCTCTTCCACGTTCGCATCTCTCAGCTTTTCCGAGTGCACGTAAGTCAGATTCAACTTCCGGTCGGAATACGTGGACGCATGAAGGAGGCTCTCGCTTATGCTCTTGTATGCATCCTGCAGTTCAACATATTTCCCCACAAGGGCGATGTTCACGCTTTCGGTTGCCGTGTCCAGTTTCTCGATAAACTTCCGCCACGGGCCCATGTCGGGTTCGCCCTCGGGCTGTATCCCCGTCTTGCGGAGCACGATTTCGTCCAGGTGCTGCTCATGCATCTTCATCGGCACCTTGTAGATGGAGTTCACGTCGATACTCTGAATCACCGAATCCGGCGACACGTTGCAGAACAAGGCTATCTTCCGGCGCATGTCAGCAGGTATCTCCTTTTCAGTGCGTAGCACCAGGATGTCGGGCTGGATGCCCACCTCCTGCAGATTTTTTACCGAGTGCTGCGTAGGCTTGGTCTTCAGCTCTTTGGCAGCATTGATAAACGGAACGTAGGTGAGATGGATGCAGAGGCTGTTCTGCCCAAGCTCCCAGCGCAGCTGACGCACACTCTCCAGGAACGGTAGCGACTCGATGTCGCCCACCGTGCCGCCGATTTCCGTGATGATGAAATCATATTTTCCCGTGTTCCCAAGCAGTTTCACGCTCCGCTTTATCTCGTCGGTGATGTGAGGCACAATCTGCACCGTCTTCCCGAGGTAGTCGCCCCGGCGTTCCTTGTCGATTACGCTTTGATATATTCTGCCGGTCGTTACGTTGTTGGCGCGCGAAGTATGCACATTCGTAAAGCGCTCATAGTGGCCAAGGTCCAGGTCGGCCTCATGGCCGTCTTCCGTTACGTAGCACTCCCCGTGTTCGTAAGGATTCAGCGTGCCCGGGTCGATGTTGATGTATGGGTCAAACTTCTGAATTGTTACCCTGTAGCCGCGGGCCTTCAGAAGACACGCCAGCGACGACGAGATAATCCCTTTGCCCAGAGACGATACTACGCCTCCCGTTACGAATATGTACTTGGTTTCCACTTTTTTTGAAGTAAGTTCTGGTTGTATTCCGCGTTGCGACGGATAAAATTTCCTGCAAAAATACAAAAAAAACTCCTCTGCCACAAGCCTTGTGGAAAAATGAAGCACAAAATAGGACCGACCCGCATCAGGGTCGGCCCGCTGTCCTTAATTCATCGCTTTGGTGATGAACACCTTTTTGCGGCCGTGGATATAGAATCCCGCTTGTCGCGGACGCTCGATTACGCGCCCTGAAAGGTCATACCATGGAGCATCGGTGTCGTCCACTTCCTCGACCTCCACGCCTTCTATTCCGGCAGCGTCGAGATTTGTGTAGAATTTGGCATGTTCATCGCCGTCGCTCACATCCAGAGTCACCGTCAGACGGTCCAATCCTTCAAGGCTCTTGCCTGGCGCGAGATTGATGTTTCCGTTATCTATTCCGTTCACACTCTGGCCGCGCCCCAGAACGAAAAAATCTCCGTCATAACTCACCGTGTAGCCTCGCCACTCGTCGTTGCTGCCGAATTGGCCGCCACTCCAGCTGTTTTGTGGCATGAATTTGAAGTTCACCCAGTTGGGGTCTATATCCTCTCCCACGGTGAAGGTGTGGCTGTGCTTGTACCCGTCCTGGTCCAGCTTATAGCTGCAGTTCCAGTCCCAGCCCGTGTCCGACGTGCCGATATACCCCGGCCAGATGGAGTTTTTGGCCCCGATAAGGTAGTAATCTTTCTTTTCCGGCACGCCTTCTTTCCAGTCCACGCGGACCACGCCCCGGTCAGTGCCCTTGCTGAGGTCAAGCACCACTGTCAGCTCGTCGTTGTTGCGAAGATGAGCCTCGCTCTTGAGCGTTATCAGCCCCGACTGGTCCATCTGCAGGAAGTCATTGGGTTCGATCGTTGCCCTGTAGTTCTCACCCCCGGGCGTAAAGGTATGCTCGGCCACGCCGTCGGCGCTCGTGCAGAATTTAAATTGGCCTCGGGTGCCGTGCAGGCTCTTCCCGACGATAAACTTCTTGGTGTAGACCTTTCCTTCACTTTCGATGGCAAAATGATTGTCGACCCAGCTGTTGAATGTCGACGACGGAACCACTCCGTCTTTCGCCACGCCGTTGTAAGGCCCGTGGACATATACCACGCCCGAGCCGTCAGCCGCCATCTCAGCCTCGTCCGGAAGCTGATACACGCGCACGTAGTCCACCTCCATGCTCACGGGCAGCACGCTCTCGTCCACGCCCTTGGCGCCCCCCCAGTCGCCGCCCCAGGCCAGATTCAGCGTTATGTAGTAGGGCCGGTCGTAAGGCCAGTTCACGTAGCCGTTGTGGTCATTGTTGTAGCTCAGGATGCGCTGTCCGTCGGCATACATCGAAATATTATCCTTGTCCCAAAGCATCGCGTAAGTAATCCAGCCCCCCTCCATGTTGTCCACGTGCTTGCTGGCGCTCACCTGTGTTCCGTTGGCATGGTAGTGGCCCTCGGCGTGCAGCGAGCACACACATTGGTTCGGGTCCGAGCCTACTTCCTCCATGATGTCGATTTCGCCGCAGCGGGGCCAGTTTTCATCGCTCCAGTTCACCCCCTCGGGCATCATCCAGAATGCCGGCCATGTGCCGCGTCCCGAAGGAAGCTTGATGCGGGCCTCCATGTAGCCGTATCGCCAGGCCGCATAGCCACTGTGCTTGCCGCCTGCTTCGTGCGAATCCATGCGTGCCGAGTAGATCTTTCCGTCTGCCCCCTTGAAGCAGTTTATCACGAGCTTACCGTCCCTTACCTCAGCCGTGTGCATCGGCGAGCCGTCGGCCGCTGTGATTGTCTGCGACCCCGGGCGGTAGTTCTGCTTCTCATTGTTCACGTGGCCGGACTTCCAGTTCTGAGGATTCCATTTGGTGGTCAGCGAATTCTCGTCGAAGTTATCTTCCCACACCAGCACATATCCCTCCGGCGCGCACGCCAGTTCGCGGGGGCCGCCTGATTGCGTCCCCAGCTCATCTGTCGATTGGAGGATGATGTCGTAGATCTCTATAGTCGAGCCAACTTCGGCGCCTCCGGCATCGAACATCAGCTTAGCCTCATCGATTGTCATCTCGGGAGAGGCATTGTGCATAACAAACAACACCTCCTCCCCGGCAGGAAGCACCACATAATTGTAAGCCATGTTCTTATTGTCCGGATCCACGCTGTCTTCCACCTTCACTGTAAATTTGTTTGCAGCCGAAGACTTCACGTGGAAGGTAAGGTCGTATTTCTTCGTAGGCTCCATGCTGTAGTTTGTCTCGAAGCACATCTGCGCCGTCCACTGTTTGTTTCCCCGGCCCTGAGGCACAGTGTAGCGGATTTTGCCGGTGGTGAACTGATTTCCGTCGTAGCTCACAACCTCGCCGCCCTCTGTGGCCAGCGATTTCCAGCTGTCGTTCATGATGTTGGCGTGGAAAGTGGCGCCTTGGAGCATGTTGTTGCCTCCGGCTTCGACCGGGTTGCTTTCGTTGGTGTAGGTCGAAAATGCCGGAACTTCATTCCATGCGCTCTGCGCAAGCGTCCCGATATTTATCATCGACACCGACGCTAACGCAAATAGTAGTTTTTTCATTTTCAGGTAAAGATATTCTGAGCATAATCCCTTTCGGAATGCTCGGGCTTGGATTAATTAATGGTTTTGTGCCCCGAAATTACTCAAAATCTCCCGAATTATCAAAAATTTCCCCCACAAAAAGACAGATTGGTCTTTTTCTACAATATTTCCCATGTCCCCCCCCTTTGTTTGGCCCGATTCGTCTGATACGTCCTTGAGATTTCAATTTGGACAGCTGCTTCTCTATACCTTTGGCGGAAATACCTACTATATCTGCCAGTGACTGAGCACTGTGCTTTGGATTCTCAGCTATCAGCTTAAGAATTTTGTCCGTGGTAGACATGGCTGTATAGGCGAAAGTGGTCTCGCCGGTCGACTCCTCGAATGCTTTGATACTCTTGGAAAGATGATGCTCCATTGTCTCGTTCATGAATTTTCGGAATATTTCAAGGTCATCTTTTTCCCTTTCAGCGCAACGCCATTATCGAACATTATCTGGTTCTCAAGCTCGGTTATGGTCGATCCTTCTATAGCCGTCGAATGTGTGATTAATGAGTTCAAATAAAACTTGTCATAGTCCAGCTGTTGGTCTATGACAAGGGTGCGGTATCTCCATACCAATTCCTCCAATTTGCTTTTCAAAATCGATAATTTCAGCAAAATTTATTCTTTTTTCCCTACCAATGCATGGATTTTTCCCTACTTTTCGTGGTTTTCTCCCTACCACGCCTTTTTCCTCACAGGGTCGCAGGTAAGGTCTACTCCCAGTTTTTTGAAGATCTTGCGGTCCACCTCCGAGAGCATTACTGTCGAATGCACCTGGCAGCCCCTCAGCTCCGGAAGGACGGCAAGCGCACGCCGGCAGTTCTCATCGGCCTGCGACACAACCGACAAGGCAACAAGCACCTCATCCGTGTGAAGCCTCGGATTCCGTCCTCCGAGATATTTCACCTTAGTTGTCTGGATAGGCTCGATCATCGCCTGAGGGATAAGTTTCACCCCGTGGTCTATCCCCGCAAGATGCTTCGTGGCATTAAGAATCAGCGCTGCGCTCGGCCCAAGCAGATCAGAGGTCTCGGCAGTGATTATCGTTCCGTCCGAGAGCTCGATGGCCGCGCAGTTGCGTTCGCAAAGGTCGCGGCGTTGGCGCGCCGCTACGGTAACACGCCGGTAGTCCGTTGTTATTTTTGCCTGGTTCAGAAGTAGCTTTATCTTCTGAATCTCACCATCATTGTTCGCCCCGTTGGCAAATTTGTTGGTAGCATCATAATATCGGCGGATTATTTCATTGTTCGATGCCCGGCAGCACATATCCTCATCGCTTATACAGAACCCGACCATATTCACCCCCATATCCGTCGGCGATTTGTATGGATTCGCGCCGTAGATCTGCTCAAACAAAGCATTCAGAACCGGGAAGATTTCTATATCGCGGTTATAGTTCACCGCTATTTTCCCATAAGCCTCCAGATGGAAGGGGTCGATCATGTTCACATCGTTCAGATCGGCAGTCGCTGCTTCGTAGGCTATGTTCACCGGATGTTTCAGCGGTAGATTCCACACCGGGAACGTCTCGAATTTAGCATAACCAGCCTCTATACCTCGCTTGTTCTCATTGTAGAGCTGCGACAGACACACCGCCATCTTCCCCGAGCCCGGGCCCGGAGCCGTGACAATCACGAGCGGACGCTCCGTTTCCACATAGTCGTTTTTCCCGAAGCCACCGTCGCTCGCTATCAGTTCCACATTCAGCGGATACCCGTCGATAAGATAGTGAACGTACGACCGTATGCCCATTCGCTCCAGACGTTTGCGGAAATCGTCCGCGGCGCTCTGCCCGTTGTAGTGCGTGATCACAACCGATCCAACCTTGAATCCCCTCCCGATGAAAGCATCGCGCAGACGCAGCACGTCCTCGTCGTAGGTAATCCCAAGGTCCGCACGCACCTTGTTCTTCACTATATCCTCGGCACTTATCACTATCACGATTTCAATCTGGTCGCTCAGCTGGCTGAACATTCTCAGCTTCGAATCCGGCTGAAATCCCGGGAGCACGCGGCTCGCATGGTAGTCATCGAAAAGTTTTCCGCCAAGCTCCAGATAGAGCTTTCCCTTGAAGTGGGCTATGCGTTCCTTGATGTGCTCAGATTGAATCTTGATATACTTGTCGTTGTCAAATCCCGTCGACATAATGCGTAAGTGTTCTGTATGTGAAATGTGGAAGAAATGAATGTGCAAAGTTACGAAAAAATCGGGAATTTAGCCCGCGAGTGCCGATATTAGAAGCCCCATCGACACCAATACCATGAACATCGCCGTCCGACCTAGCCACTTATTCAGCCTGTGCCCCTCAAGTTTGCTTATAATTTCCGCATAGCCCAGCCCCACTGCCACCATTATTCCCCCCGCAAAACCGTTCCATATTCCCAGCGAATACTCGAATCCCGGTAGCAAACAGGCAGTTGCCACGACCACGTTTATCCTGTAAAGCCACACCATAGCCTTTCGCCCGAAGCGCACGGCAAGTGTTCGTTTCCCCACAGCCTCGTCGTCAGGAATATCGCGGAAATTATTCACCACAAGTACATTAGCCCCGAGAAGCCCCATGCCGCAAGCAGCTGCCACCACCTCAGGCCTCATACTCAGCGTCAGAAGATAATACGTAAGACATACAGGCACCAGACCGAAAAACACGACCACAGCCGCCTCCCCGAGTCCGTGAGTACTCAGAGGCCACGGCCCGGCGCTATAAGCATAAACACCTGCAACCACTGCCGCTCCAACGGCAATCATCCACCAGCCCCCGCGCAAGATTAAGCTCAGCCCCAGCCCGCACGCCAGCGCAAGCACCACGCACGTCGCCGCAATCATCGCCCGCGGACTTATGTCCCCCTCCGTTACCCCTCGCCGCGGCCCCTCACGCCCAGGAGTGTCGCGTCCCGCGCGGTAGTCGAAGTATTCGTTCGCAAAATTCGATGCCGTCTGGCACAGCAGGGCGAAGACAAGACACACCCATCCCGGCCAGCCTATCGAATATCCCCCCTCGAGAGCGTATGCAAACGCACACACCACACCTGCAACACTCACAGGCAACGTTCGTGGCCGGATTGCCTCCACCCATGCCTTAAGTCTCTTCTTTTTCATGATGCAAAATTAAACATTTTTTCTCTTCGCGGATGCCCCCGTCTCGATTTTAATTCGTATCTTTACACCCGAAAATCACACATTCATCACATTTCCATCACCTGCAGTCTCAACACCATGTATAGAAAAGGCAAACTATATTTCAGATACGGAACAATGGGCTCCGCCAAAACCGCCCTCCTCCTGACCACCGCATACAACTTCGAAGAGCGCGGCATGGCATATAAATGCCTCAAGCCCGTCATCGATACCCGAGAGGCCCGCAACGTCATCCGTTCACGTATCGGAATCGAGCGCGAATGCGCATGGATATACGGCCACACAAATCTCTACGATTTCGTCCGCGAGCTTTGCCGAACAGAAGAACGTGTCGTCGAGTGGCTCCTCGTCGACGAAGCCCAGTTCCTCACCCCCGCGCAGGTCGATCAGCTCTCCCGCGTCGTCGACGACTTCGGCATCAACGTCATCTGCTACGGCCTCCGCACCGACTTCCAGAGCCACCTCTTCGAAGGCTCCCGACGCCTCTTCGAAATCGCCGACACAATCGACGAAATTAAATCCACGTGCAACTGCGGCCGCAAAACAATCATTAACGCCCGAATCGATGCCAACGGCAACTTCGTCGAACAAGGCGAGCAGGTAGAAATAGGCGGAGACGATCGCTACGTCGCCGTCTGCCGCAAATGCTGGCGAAACAAACGAATCGAACAGAGCCGCCGCGCATCCCTCCCCTTCCTCGACGACGAACTCGACCACGCCACCACATCACTCGGCGAAAACATTCCCGAAAAGGAGGCAGCCCTATGATTCTTGCAGCAATTCCCGACCTCGCCACATACGTAGGCACAAGCCCCGAAGCCCTCCGGTTCGCCATCGAGTGGCTCATGGCCCATGCCTCCGACCCCTTCGTCAAAGGAGAGACCATCATCCAATCCCCCGCTGGGCCCATCACCGTCAAGTGCGAAGAACCCCCAATGATGCCACGCGAGCGCGTTGCCCTCGAAGCACATCAGCGATTCATCGACATCCACGTCCCCCTCAAAGGCGTCGAAGGAATAGGGTGGGCACCCCTCCGCACACTCAAGCATCCCCACGGCCCATACGATCCCGGGCGCGACATCCAATTCTTCGGCGACAGCGCCCACAGCATCCTACACGTCCATCCGGGTCAGGCCGCGATATTCTTCCCCCACGACGCGCATGCCCCCAATATAGGCCTCGGAAACCATCGGAAGCTCTGCATCAAAATCCCCTGTTGACAAAGGGGCGAAACCGTTCTTTTTGACCTATGAAACTTATCCCCACCCGCACGCATCGCCTTATCCTCATCGCAGCCCTTCTCCTCGCCATATTTCCGGCAGCCATCGGCGCCACATCCCCCGCCTACAAGCCCGACGGAAAAGAGACACTCCACTATAAAGTCATGTTCAAGTGGGGCCTCATATACAAGCAAGCCGGTTCCGCCACACTTACACTCCGCCCCGACGGAAACGGAGGATTCATCACCACACTCACAGCAGCATCAGCCCCGTGGGCCGACAAATTCTATTGCGTCCGCGACACCCTTCGCGGAAACCTCTCCCCGGGCGAATGGAAGCCCGTCTTTTACGAGAAAATAGCACACGAAGGAGGCGAAAGCAAGCACGACAAAGTATTTTATCAGCGCATCGGGCCCTCCGTCAAAGCAAGCTGCATCCGCAAAGTCTGGGATAAGAAAGGAAACCTCAAAATCGACGAACAGCGTCAGCTCGAAGCATACGGCACAACCGTCGACATGCTCACAAGCTTCTTCTACATGCGCTCCCTTCCCTTCCAGACATGGGCCCCCGGCCACACCGTCGCCGTCAACCTCTTCTCCGGAAAGCAAAAAGAACTCCTCACAATAAAATACATCGGCCGCGAACCCGTCGAAATCGACGGTACACCCCGCGAATGCTATCGCGTAACATTCATTTTCACCTCAAAAGGAGGAAAGAAATCATCCGACGATATGGACGCATGGATCAGCGCCGACTCCGCCCGCATCCCCCTGCGTCTCGAAGGCAAGCTCCCCGTCGGAAAAGTCCATTGTCTCTATCAGCCCTGAGACCAAATGACACGCATCGAACGCGACCTCGACCTCCAAGAATACATAGCCCGCTATTACAACCCCCTCCCCGTAAGCGAGGCCTGCCGCGCCTGCCCGCGCCACGCCGCCACATGGGCCTGCCCCCCCTTCGCCTTCGACGCACCAAGTCTCCTCTCCCGCTACACCCGCATTCGCCTCATCGCATGCACATTCACAGTTAGCGAGAGCCCCGACTTCGACACCATAGCCCCAATTCGCCGGCGGCTCAACACCTCCCTCCTCGAACTCGAAGACCGGCTCCAAGGCCACGCCTTCTACTTCGGCGGAAGCTGCACCCTCTGTCCCCGATGCACCCGTCCGCAAGGCCAACCCTGTCGCCATCCCCTCAAAATGCGCCCCTCCCTCGAAGCCTTCGGCTTCGACCTAATAGCCACCCTCGCCGACCACTTCAACATCACCCTCTCCTGGTC
>CAMWQB010000008.1 GCA_947176295.1 uncultured Porphyromonadaceae bacterium | reverse complement strand
TGAAGATGGAAGTTGATACATCATTGCAATTCTTTTTTTAAGGTTACTATTAAAACTGTTTGTCAAAACATTCGAATGTCCAGCTATAAAGTTTCCCACAAGCATGCGCTGATAGCTGCGCATGTCGGCACCCTTGGCCAGCACAGTCTCGTCGGCCTCGTATTCGTGGATGCAGCGAAGGTCGGAGAGCAAGAGCCATGCCGCGGGATTGAACCACTGGAGGATACACACAAGGTTGGCGGCGATGAGGTCGTAGCGGTGCCCCCGGGAGATGTGAGCGAGCTCATGGCGAAGCACCAGCGAATCCTCGCCCGACATAGCCTCCGGCGCCACGACAAAGCGTCCGAAACTGAAAGGGGCGAGCCCGGAATCCGGGACAAGCACCAGAGTGAAGCCTTCCATTTTCTTGCGCTCGCCTTTGCGGATTATTGACACCACCCCCACGAGCCCGGCAGCGACACGCAAAGCCACAATCGCCGCTCCGGCAATATAGACTGAAACAATAGCGGATGGCCACAGCGGCCCGGAGGCGGGAGCAACGGTGCCAAACACAGCCTCGGGCATGCCAAGGCCAATTGCAGGGGCTTGGCCACGACCAATCCATGCTGCAAGTTCGCCTAAAGCCGCCCCTATGGGAGGAGCAAGAAACGATAGAGCATAGATGACCAGGATTGTGCGGCGGTTGAAGGCCGGCTGCTTACACCCGGCGAGGGCTAAACGATAGACGGCCCGTCCAAGGAGCAGGAACACAGCCACGGAAAGGGAATATGCAGTGAAAGCGCCCATAATTTCTTCAGTCCTCCGGGCCTCCGTCCTCGATCATGCGAATTATCTCCTTGAGCTCATCTACGGAAATTTTTTCATCCCTGACAAGCGCAGACACAACCGAGGTGTATGAATTATTGAAATAGTTCTTCACAAGCTGCGTGAAGGAGCGCTCGCGAAAGTCGGCCATGTCGGCCACGGCAAAATAGCGGAAAGTATTGCCGACGGCTTCGTGCGACACATATCCCTTGTCCTCGAGGATGCGGACCGTGGTGGACACGGTGTTGAAGTGGGGCTTGGGGTCGGGATACCTTTCGAGCATCTGCCGCACGCTCATAGGCCCTTCCCGCCAGAGCATCGACATGATTTCTGATTCCTTTTCGGTGAGTTTGTTTGATCCTTTTCTTGTGTTTACCATAAACTAAAGTTTTAGTTACAGCGCAAAGTTATAACTAAGATTTTAGTTATCCAAATTTTTATGCAGTTTTTTTCAAAAAAAAATGGCGACGCCCGAAAATGAGCGTCGCCGTCAAACCTTAATATTTATTTACCTTATTTTATCTTGCGGAGAACACGGCCGTGTATGCGGCCTTTTCCGTGGCCACGACTGCCACATAGACACCGGGGACAAGCGAGATACCGGAAATCGAAACATCGGTGAGAGCGCCTATTTCCGTGGAGCTTACAACTATGCCGGCAGCATTCACGAGCGTGGTGCGCAGCATCGGCTCTCCACACTTTAGCGACAGGCTTGCAGCATCCGAATCATAGCAAGCCGACAGACGGCAAGTCTGAGAGGCCATCGGAGAAGCGATGGCCGACACGGCAGTGTCTTCAAACCCGAAGGGCTGCGTGGCCGTTTCGCCATATTTATTGATCAGACGCGCTCGCACGTACGACCCTTGGAAACCGGTGTAGTCGAAAGTCTTGCCATATCCCACGACCGTGCTTTTGCAGGAGGCTGCTGAAGCGGGGTCGGTGCGATGAGTGGAGTATATCCACTCGATCGTCGCGGCATCGTCTGTATCTATCGAGATCGTACGGGCCGTTTCGTCGATCGTGATTGCCTCGATTCTTGGAGCGAGAGCATTACCCGAACCCGTAAACTCGTATGAAAACACCGTGCGCCCTTCTTTCATCGCGTCCTTCAGGGCTTCCGTAGAAAGTTCGGGCATGAGCATGAACTGATAGTTGCGGAAATATTGCTCCGTGGTGTGGGTGTCATCGCAGGAGTAGCCCCAGACGGGGGTTCCGGGCATGTTGATCGCGAGCACCTGATCCCAGAGTATGCGGTCGTTCGGGCGGCGGTTGCCCTGATTGTATACTTCGAGCCCGATAAGCGAATTATAGAGCCGGAAGTTTTCGGCATGCCATTCAGGAGAGTTTTTGGCTCCAGGGACATATTCCGTGGCGAGATTCCAATACTGACCGGGGTGGTTGATGATCTGCAGACCGCCGATAGCCTGAGTGTAAGCATACGATTCGCGCAGCGACATGAACTCCTGACCTTTGCGGCCGGTGAAGAAATCGTTGTGATGATTGAAGTCGCCGCCCGTTTTTTCGCTCCAGGAATTGCGGCGGTCCTTGCTCAACTCGTTTCCGGGTATAGCAAGCATGCCCATGTCTGCAGGGTCGCGATCGGATGCCAAGGGATTGTAGAGGCTGAACATCGACCATGGATAGGAGTTTGCGTCGTGGTCGGTGAGCGCAAGAATACTGTAGCCGGCATTGTGATAGCGGTCCACTACCTGTGTCGTTGTGTACTTCGTGTCGAACGACTGGGACGTGTGGGTGTGGAAGTTGGCCTTATATCGCCCGACAGAGGCCCAGTCGACATTCGTGTATGCGTTCACGGTCAAGGCTTTGTTCTCCGTCGTTCCTTCCGGGAGGACGCGCACGGATATCTGCGCGGCATTGTCCAGCCGATTATTGCCTGCCACCAGATTGAGCGAAATCGTATATAGGCCCTCGGCCAGGTCGCTCAGGTCCATGGCATAACATGTGGCGGAGGGATGTTTCGCATCAAGGGCGACGGGCGTTCCGAAATCGCGCATGCACTCAAGCTCGACATCGCAGGGCGATGAAAGCTCGAGATTCACATGCACATCCGAACCCGCACGGCACACCGCCGGCACAGCCGAGAAAGAGAGCACGGCCACGTCGTCGAGGCTTCTGCCGAACTGCGTTTCCGTAACGGAAACCTTGTTGAGATTGAAATCATAGACAATCTCGGCCTCGACGCAATCCTCGCTGACAGACAACGAAGGCGTCATGGCGCCCATATCCGTGCGGGTATTCACGCTGCCGAAATTGATGACGAAGGTCTTATCCTTACCCGGGAACTTGACCTTAGCTTCAGCCAAGTGGCCGGTCGAAGGGGTCATTGGATAGCTTTCCGAGCCAACCAACACCTTGAAGCCGGCGCAGGAAGCGGCAATCTGCTTTACGGAACCGGTGTCGAAAACAGCAATATTCTGCCATGAAATATCGCTTTTCTTAGACGAGAAACTTATGCTCTGATTGCTTGGGTATTGCCACTTGTCAGCCTCGGGGCCAAGAGCTATGTTCCAGTAATACTTGCCCTTCACTGATGCAGGGATGTCGTTCGTAATCACATACGCAGCCACCGGCTCGGCGCTGCCCTGACGGCGGAAATCGTCGGTATAGACCAAACTACCGATACGTTCGAGGTCCGAGGAATTTTCGCCGCCGTAAAGAGTGAAGACGGTCGACTCGAAGGCAGTCGGGGTCATTGGCGCAGAGCGACGAGGCGCGACAGCCTCGGGGGCTCCGCCCTCGATCATTGCCGCAAGCACCGAGGGGAAACAGTCGCCCCATGCCTCATCGTTGTGAGCGGCACCGGGATAAAGCGTATAATAGACCTTGGCTCCGGGAAGCGCCCTGAGGGCATCCGCCATGGCTTCGGCGTTGGCTATAATCGACTGAGGCTCAAGCCCCCCCGCCGACACGTAGAAATCCGCCTGCTTCACGGCAGCATCCAGGGTCGATGCATGAGCCTCGAGCACGCCATCGTTTATCCACAACATCGGCGACATGGCAACACATCTGCCGAAAACGTCCGGGCGCTCCATGGCTGCATACAGACTGAACAGAGCCCCGAAGTCAGCACCCACGATTGTCGTGGCGTCCGGGCCTTTCTTCACCCGCCACGTCTTCTCGACATAGGGCATCATCTCGTCGATAAAAGCATGAAGATAGCGGTCCATATCGCCCGTGCCGGCAAATTCGTCGTTGGGCTCGAGAGTGTTTTCAGCCAACATCGAAGAAATCTGCACCATAACGTAAGCAGGCCCTCCATCCCGGCGAGCTGCCTCCATGGCCTCGTTGGCGTTCCACGACCGGACGCCGAAAAAATCGTCGCCGCAATCCGAATCGGAGCCGGCGTCGTTGTAGCGCTGCTGAACGGTGTTGTAATATATCACCGGATAGAACTCCGACGTCTCTTCATAGCCCTCGGGAACGTAAACCTTAATGAGGCGCGGAAGGCCGTTGACAATTATCTCGCAGCTCTCCACCACCCACTCCGGCATTGCTGCCCATGAGCCGACAACATCAGGATCGCCAATTGCCGTACGATTGGAGATTTCGGCACCCGAAGCACTCTTTTCGACATAAGCCCAGTCGGGTCCGCAAAGATATTTATAGCCTCCGGCCACATCGGCAGCGGAGACTTCGGGCAAATCGAGAGTAAAAAGGTTGGAGCCGTCGGACGTCATTTCATGCGCATCCACGGCCGACCAGCCGTTGAAGGAGCCGCACACGAAACACTTCTTCGTGCCGTCCGGAACTTGCGCCTTGAAAGTCGCCGCCTTGCTTCCGACCGCCCCGGCCATCAAAGCCATTAGAAGTATAAACAGTTTTTTCATGGGTTATGAAATTTTAGGTTCGTATGGCAAAATTAGCAATACCTGAGGTCGATTGTTGAGCGGATTAGAGGCTACAAGTAAATGGCGTTAGATACACTTTCGCTGATTACATGATATTTGCCTGCGAAGCATATCGGCCTCAGAGTAGGAAAAACCATAGTTCGTATTAGGCCCTGCCCCTCGTAGGGTACAAGACGGATATTGGATGTTTTGGGAACAATATTGGCCTAATCTGCCTATTTTTGAATAAAGGCACAATTTTCTCCTCCTGTTTCGTTATCTTTGTGTCGCGAAAATTCACTCATCCCTTATGCAATCATATTTCAAAAGCATTATTCTCGTTGCGGCAGCGGCGGTTTTTAGCTGCGCGCCATGCACTCTCAGTGCCGAAGAAAGCACTCCGACACTGAGCCTCGACGAATGTCTGGAGATAGCCCTCAGCGAAAATCCCACGATCCGTGTTGCGGATTTGGAAGTAACACGCATGGACTACTCCAAAAAGGAAGTAATAGGCCAACTGCTTCCCTCTATCGACTTTGGCGGAAACTATAGCCGTACCCTTGCCAAACAGACCATGTATATGGACATCGGCGCTTTTGGGGGCGCGGCCGGAGAAGGTAGCGGCAAAGAAAACGCAGAGATGTCGAAAAGCAAAGGCATGGAGTCGGGAATGAAAGTCGGCCTCGACAACTCCTACTCCGTCGGATTCCAGGCAAGCCTGCCTCTGATTGCCCCTCAGCTATGGAAAAGCCTGAGCATCAGCGACACGCAGATAGCCCGCGCCTTGGAGCAGTCGCGCAGCTCGAAGCTCGATCTGGTGAAGCAGGTAAAAAGCGCCTATTACGCCTACATGCTGGCCTACGCCTCCAAAGAGGTGATACGCGAGAGCTACGACATGGCTCGCCTCACATACGAAACTTATACCAAGCAATTTGCAGTCGGCGCCGCTTCCGACTATGACGTCCTCCGCACGTCAGTGGCCATGAAGAATATCGAGCCTGAACTGCTCCAGTCTGAAATAGCCATCAAGCAGGCACGCCTGCAACTGCAGATACTCATGGGCGTGGATGCTGCATTTGTCTTCGCTCCCACCGGAAAACTCTCCGACTACGAAGGCACGATGTCCGACCCGGCGGCAGGCATAGCCGAGGATCTAAGCGGCAACCCCACCCTGCGCCTCAACAGTATGGACATCGAACTGCAACGCAAGGCCCTTGCCACGCAGAAGCTCGCCTACGTTCCCACCCTCGCCCTGACGGCAAACTACAACTGGACTTCGATGAACAACGGGACGCCATTCCAGAACCTGCGATGGAATCCGTATTCGATGATAGGCGTGCAACTCTCTGTGCCCATCTTCTCCGGAGGGCAGCGCTACAGTCGCGTGAAGCAGGCACAAGTTCAGCTCACGGAGCTTGAACTCCAGCGTGAGAATCTGGAGCGGAGCGTGAACATGCAGGTGAGCCTCGCAATCGACAACATCCGCATCAACGTGGAGCAGATAAACTCCTGCGCCGAGAGCGTCGGGCAGGCAGAACGAGCCCACGACATAATGTCGCGGAGTTTCGATCTCGGCGCTGCCTCTTATCTCGACCTGCGCGACTCCGAGCTGGCCCTCACGCGAGCCCGTCTGGCATACTATCAGGCAATCTACAACTATCTCGTGGCCAACAGCGAACTCGAGCTGCTGCTGGGCTCCGCTCCCTTGGCCTCCAAATAAATAACTGAAAATAAAGACCCATCACCAAATATGAACCGACTGACCCTCGCCGCCCTCGTATGCGGCACCCTTGCCCTGGCCTCGTGCTCGAAAAACGCTTCTGAAACCGAAGCCGAAGCAACAGGCGCTCAGGCTGAAGAGTTACCCATCGTACGCACCGGCGTTGTTCACGCCGAGGACGTGCCGCAGCTGAAAAGCTACACGGCGACCATCGAGGCCGAGAATCTCAACAACATCGCCCCGGCCTCTCCAAACCGAATAAAGACAATCGCCGTCGAAGTCGGCGACCGTGTTCACCGCGGACAAAAGCTCGTAACGCTCGACAGCTCGAACGCCGACCAGCTCCGCATCAACCTCGAGCAAATCGAACGCGAATACAACCGCGCCGTCGAGCTTCTCAACATAGGTGCGGGCACGCAGCAGGCTGTGGACCAGCTGAAGGCACAGCTCGACGCCGCACGCACACAGCTCTCGAACGTGATGGAAAACACCGTGCTCGTATCGCCGATCACCGGCGTGGTTACGGCCCGTTACTACGATCCGGGGGACATGACCGGAGGCCAGCCGGTGCTGACCGTGGGCCAGCTTTCGCCCCAGGTGAAAGTGATGATCAACGTGAGCGAGAACGACCTTGCCCTCGTGCGTCGCGGTATGCCTGTCGAGGTAAACTTCGACGCATTCCCGGGCGAGACCTTCAAGGGCACGGTTGCACGCGTGTATCCCACCGTAGATTCCGCCACGCGTACATTCCGCGTGGAAGTGAGCATCGCCAATCCAGGCGAACGCATCCTCCCCGGCATGTTCGGGCGCGTGGAATTCCAGCTCGGAACGCAAAACAACGTGGTGGTTCCCGACCGTGCCGTCGTCAAACAGACGGGCTCGGGCAATAAGTATGTCTACGTGCTCCATGGCGGCGACCGCGTGAGCTACAACCGCGTGGAGCTCGGGCGTCGCATCGACGACAGCTACGAGGTGCTCAGCGGCGTGGCCGACGGCGACACCGTTGTCGTGTCGGGCCAGAGCCGTCTGGCCGACGGCGTCCGCGTGGAAGTGATGAAATAATTCTCTACTTGCAAATATCCAATAGAACAAACGCTATATGAGCTTATACAGCAGTGCGGTAAAGCGCCCGATCATGACCACCCTGTGTTTCGTGGCAGTGGTGATTCTGGGCCTTTTCTCTCTGAAAACTCTCCCTATCGACCTGTATCCGGACGTCGAGACGAACACCCTTATGGTGATGACCACCTATCAGGGCGCCAGCGCCGCGGATATAGAACAAAACGTAACTCGTCCGCTCGAGAACGTGCTCAACTCCGTCAGCGACCTCAAGCACATATCCTCCAAGAGCCGCGAGAACATATCGGTGATAACCCTCGAATTTGAATACGGCGAAGACATCGACGTGCTCACCAACGACGTGCGCGACAAGCTCGACATGGTTTCGTCGATGCTTCCGGACGATGCTGAGACGCCCATCATCTTCAAGTTCTCCACCGACATGATTCCTATCATCCTCCTGTCGGTGCAGGCCGACGAGAGCATGCCGGGCCTTTACAAAATTCTCGACGATGCCGTGGCCAATCCTCTGGCACGCGTGTCGGGCGTCGGCTCCGTGAGCATATCGGGCGCCCCCAAGCGCGAAATCCACGTGTACGTTGACCCGGCCCGTCTGGAGGCTTACGGTCTCAGCGTGGAGCAGATAGGCGCACTCATCGGCGCCGAGAACCGCAACATTCCCGGCGGCTCCTTCGACGTCGGCTCCGACACATACTCGCTGCGCGTGCAGGGCGAATTCAAGAACTCGGAGGAGATGGCCAATATCGTGGTGGGCTCGGTGGGCGGCCGGAACGTCTATCTCCGCGACGTGGCACGCATCGACGATTCGCTCGAAGAGCGCACGCAGGAGACCTTCAACGACGGCGTCCGCGGCGCCATGATCATCGTGCAGAAGCAGAGCGGCGCCAACTCTGTGGAAATCTCGGACAAGGTGCTGAAGATGCTTCCCTCGCTGCAAAAACGCCTGCCTTCGGACGTGAAACTCGGCATCATCGCCGACACTTCGGACAACATCCGCAATACGATAGCCTCGCTTGTCGAGACTGTGCTGTATGCCCTTCTGTTTGTGGTGATTGTCGTGTTCTTCTTCCTCGGCCGCTGGCGCGCCACGCTCATCATCACCATCACGATACCCATTTCGCTCATAGCCTCGTTCATATATCTCGCGGCCACGGGCAATACACTCAACATCGTTTCGCTCTCGGCGCTCTCGATTTCCATCGGTATGGTGGTGGATGATGCCATCGTGGTGCTGGAAAACGTAACGACCCATATCGAGCGTGGCTCCGATCCGAAACAGGCAGCCGTGCACGGCACGAATGAGGTGGCCGTATCCGTTATCGCATCAACCCTCACGCTTATCGCCGTGTTCTTCCCCCTGACGCTCGTAACGGGCATGACCGGTGTGCTCTTCCGCCAGTTGGGCTGGATGGTAACTATCATGATGATAATTTCCACGATCTGCGCCCTGTCGCTCACGCCCATGCTCTGCAGCCTCCTTTTGCGTCGCCAGAACAGCCACGGCAAGCTCTACACCCTGTTTTTCACGCCGATCAACCGCGGGCTGGATGCCTTTGACAACGGCTACGCCGCGCTGCTGCGCTTTGTGGTGAGCCACAAGACGCTCACCTTCATCGTCTGCATCGGCATATTCGTGGGCTCGATATTCCTGATGAAAGGCGTGGGCACGGAATTCTTCCCCACGGCCGACGACGGCCGTATGCGCGTGTCGCTTGAGCTCCCCATCGGCTCGCGAGTGGAAAGCGCTAAGGAAATCACAGCCCGCCTAGCCAAGGAATGGAAGGAAAAATATCCGGAAATAATGGTGCTTAACTACACCACCGGCACGGCTTCCAGCGACAACACCTTCGCCTCTCTTAGCGACAACGGCCCGCACATCATATCGATGAACGTGCGCCTCACGGACCCCGGCGACCGCGAGCGCAAAATCACGGAAATCGCCGACCTCATGCGCCGCGACCTCAAGGAAGGATATCCCGAATTCAAGAAGGCTCAGGTGAGCGTCGGCGGTATGGGTGGCGCCATGGGCGGCCAGGCAACCCTCGACTATGAAATCTACGGCTACGACTTCGCCGAGACCGACTCCACGGCGCGCCTGCTCAAGAACATGCTCGAAAAGATTCCCGGGACGGCCGACGTAATCATTTCCCGCGCAGACTATCAGCCGGAATATCAGGTGGACTTCGACCGCGAAAAACTGGCAATGTACGGCCTCAATCTCTCGACCGCGGCAAACGCGCTGCGCAACCGCATCAACGGCCAGCTGGCCTCGCAATTCCGCGAGGACGGCGAGGAGTACGACATCAAGGTGATGTATGCCCCCGAATTCCGTACCTCGCTCGAGGATATCGAAAACATTCTCATCTACAACTCCGCGGGTAAAGGCGTGCGCATCCGCGACGTGGGCCGTGTGGTGGAGCGATTCACTCCGCCTACGATCGAGCGCAAGGACCGCGAACGCATCGTTACGGTCTCGGCCGTGGTGCAGGACGTGCCTATGAGCCAGATTGTCGAAGCGGCAGCCACGCAGATAGACGCCCTCGACATCCCGCAGGGCGTGTCGATTCAGCTCGCAGGCTCGTATGAGGACCAGCAGGACTCCTTCAGGGACCTCCTCACTCTCGCTGCGCTCATCATCATCCTCGTCTATATTGTCATGGCGGCCCAGTTCGAGAGCTATACCTATCCCGGCATCATCATGACCTCGCTGCTCTTCGCCTTCTCTGGCGTGTTCATCATCCTGTGGCTCACCGGCCATACGCTGAACGTGATGAGCATGATCGGCGCAATTATGCTTATCGGTATCGTGGTGAAGAACGGTATCGTGCTTATCGACTACATCTCGCTGAACCGCGAACGCGGAATGAGCATCCGCCGGGCCGTAATCGACGGCGGCCGCTCGCGTCTGCGTCCCGTGGTTATGACCACGCTAACAACCATCCTCGGCATGGTGCCCATGGCTGTCGGCTCGGGCCAAGGCTCGGAAATGTGGCGCCCGATGGGCACGGCCGTAATCGGAGGTCTTACGTTCTCGACCATCCTGACCCTGCTCTTTGTGCCGATGCTCTACTGTGTATTCGCATTCCAGGGCGTAAAGCGCCAGCGTAAAGCCCATGCCAAACAATTAAGAAAAGCCAACTCATGAAAACGATATTCATAGCCTTCGACCAGGCTCATTACGACCACATCATTGAAATGCTTGAGCGCTCCAACTGCCGTGGATTCACGTCGTGGCAGGATGTGCGCGGGCGTGGGAGCGTCGACGGCGAACCTCACTACGGCTCACATGCATGGCCTTCGGAAAGTTGCGCCATTCTCACAGTTGTGGAGGATTCGCGCGTGGCCACAGTGCTCGGGAAGCTGCGTGAGCTCGATGCCGAGCGACCCAAACTCGGGCTCCGGGCCTTTGTCTGGAACGTAGAAGAAATGATCTGAAACCGCGATGACCACCCTACTAACAGAACATCATCTGCTGGGGCTGGCAATAGGCATCAGCACCTTCCTCATCATCGGACTTTTCCACCCCGTGGTTGTCAAAGCCGAATACTACTGGGGCGTAAAATCGTGGTGGATTTTCCTCCTGATAGGGCTCGGAGGGCTTATAGCGTCGATTCTTATCGACGATGTGTTTGCCTCGAGTCTCCTCGGAGTGTTCAGCTTCTCATCATTCTGGACGATAAAAGAACTCTTCGAGCAACGCGAGAGAGTGAAGAAAGGCTGGTTTCCCCGCAATCCCAAACGCCCTGCCGAATAATCTGCTCCCCGGAAACACGGTGGTATAAATGGAAGAAAATCATTTCCCGCGCCGCCAGGAAAATTGTTAAATCGTGCTAAAACGGAGCAATTTTCTTGGCAGCGCGCACAATTTTTTGTATCTTTGTATTTGCACAGCGCATCCAGAGCGCCTGAAAACAGAATAAAAAGCCGCGGGACGGCTCCTACATATCTGACAATTTAACTACATATTTAATCACTTATCCCCCCTTATACGCCTATAGCATACCTCTACTCTAATTAAAAAGGAATAGAACAAATGCAGAATTTAGCCAAGCTTACCGACGAAGTGTTGGTAGCTTCCTATGCCCGGGGATGTAACGAAGCTTTTGATGTCTTGCTTACCAGATACAAGACCAAGCTTTTCGGCTTCATCTTCCAGCTTGTAAAGGACAAGGACCTTGCAGACGACATCTTTCAGGAGACCTTCGTCAAGGCTATCATGACCATCCGCCAGGGCCGCTATCAGGAAAGCGGCCGCTTCGGAGCATGGCTTTGCCGCATCGCCCGCAACCTTGTCGTGGACTCTTTCCGCCAGGAAAAGAGCGAAGCTTCCGTATCGGCCGACAATGCTGAATGCGACATCCTCAACCGCAAGGAGCTCTCCGACCCCACCGTCGAAGACCGTCTCATAGACTTTCAGATAGAAGACGACGTGCGTCGCCTTATGGACCACCTTCCCGAACCTCAGCGCGAGGTGCTGGAGATGCGTTTCTACCGCGACCTCTCGTTCAAGGAAATAGCAGACAAGACAGGCGTGAGCATCAACACGGCTCTCGGCCGTATGCGCTACGCCATCTTGAATCTGCGTCGAATTGCAAAAGAAAAACAGATCGAGCTGACGCGTTGAGCCGAGCGACCCTCTCCGGGCGCCTGCTCCCGTCGGTTTCCCTACCCTCCCTATTCCACCTCCCCGCCTGAAGAGCGGGGAGGTGTTTGTATTTTTTATGGGGGGGGAATGACCGGTTTTGGAAGCCTCACGGTCTGTGTCGTTGATTTATTTCAGGAGAATTCGCGGTGGAGCGCTTCGAAGCGGGCGGCTATTTCACTGCCGTGGCGCTCCATACCGGCACGGACGCGTTCTAGCGACTTGCGTTCCAGGGGCCGCGGCTTGCTCCAGAAGCAGTCGGCATAGCATATCAGCCGCTCCAAGAGTGTTTCGGGCATATATGAGCGGTCGAGCGGAAGAGGCAGGGCCCGGGCGAGAATCTCCTCGTGGGTGAGGCCGGCGCCGGTGTGGCGTTCGGCCACGCGCGCATATTTTTCGTCGACATCCTCGCGTCTGAGCAGTTCAGCTCCCACCACGCCATGACGGATGTACGGTTCGGAGCCATGACATCCGATGCCATCCGCGTCTGTGAAGACAATCCCGATATCGTGGAGCATCGCGGCGGCAAGGATCTCCTCCTCGTCGAGAGGGAGGGACTTGCGTGCAGCGATGGCCAAAGCTTCAGCAGCCACCATGCGCGAATGCGCAATCAAAATCCCGCGGACAGGGGCGTCCGCGGGATAATATTTGTCGATAATTTTCCGTATGTCAGGCATCACGTTCAAGGCTCTATGCGATCTTCGTCGAGAATAAAATTCCAGCCATGCACATCCTCTTCGAGGCCATATCGGATAGCGTTGAGCTTGTCGTAAAGCATGGTCGTGATGGGTCCGGGCTTTCCGTCGTGCGACATCACGTAAGTCTTGCCCGTGTCGAGATCGTCGATATTTCCAATCGGCGAAGCCACAGCAGCCGTGCCTATTGCAGCAGCCTCCGAGCAGTCGGCAAGCTCCTCGACAAGAATATGGCGGCGCTCAACGGGGATACCCAAGTCTTCGCAAAGGGTCATGAGGCTCATATTTGTGATGGAAGGCAAAATCGAATCGGACGCAGGAGTGATGTACTTTCCATCCTTCACGGCAAAGAAGTTTGCGGGACCGCACTCGTCGAGATACTTCTTTTCCAGAGGGTCGAGGAAAAGGACCGCGGAATAGCCCTTGCCGTGAGCTTCCTCGCCGGCGCGCATGGCCGCAGCATAGTTTCCGCCACATTTGAACTGGCCCGTGCCTTTCGGGGCCACGCGGTCGTGAGCGCGGGTTATGCAATAATTCGACACGCCAAAGCCCTGCTTGAAGTAGGGACCGACAGGCGTTACCATCACGACGAACATATATTCAGACGCAGGCTTCACACCAATGCGCGGACTAAGACCGATTTCCAGGGGACGGATGTAAAGCGATGCTCCGCTTTCGTAGGGAGGGACAAAGCGGTTGTTGAGCTTCACAGCCATGACGCACATCATCTTGAAAAGCTTTTCCGGGATAGGTTCCATCATCAATCCTTCAGCGGAACGGCGGATGCGCCGGGCGTTTTCGTCCATGCGGAAGATACGTATTTTACCATCCTTGCCGCGGAAAGCCTTGAGGCCTTCGAATATTTCCTGCCCATAATGGAGACAGGTCGCAGCCATGTGGATATTGAGAGTATCTGACTGAGACACTTCAATGTCGCCCCATTTTCCATCGCGGAAGGTGCATCGCACATTGAAGTCGGTCGGGTAGTAGCCGAAGGGCAGGGCAGCCCAATTTATGTTTTCGTTCATTTCTCGATATTGATTCCGGCCCCAGGGCCGAAAAAAAACGATTGTTTGTTATGCACGGCAAAATTAGCTATAAAATACGATTTATACAAGAAAACAAAGACAAAGTATCCAGGGAGCGCGGGTTAGGTATCCGCGGGCCATCACACAAAACAGAAAATTGTGCATTACGCAACAATGCACAAAACAAAAGCGGATGCTCTCTCGGGCATCCGCTCTGTAGGAATTGTGATAACGATTGGCTTTTCGCCAAGTATATTTTTTATGATTGGTTCTATTAAGGCTAAATTGTCGGTTGACGATGCAAAATTAGCACATGAATATTACCTCATCATTTCATTGGTGTTACAATATCGTTACACTACGATTTTTTTATTTATTTTCCTTGAATTTCGGGAGCGAGAATCGAAATTCGAGGCCGGTTGAGCCATCTTCGCGATTAAGCACCGAGATTTCACCGCCATGAACAACGATGGTGTTGTAGACGATAGGCAGGCCGAGGCCCGTGCCACCCGCTTTCCGGGCTCGGCCTGAGTCGACGCGATAGAAGCGCTCGAACAGATGCGGAAGATGTTCGGGGGCAACACCCACGCCATTGTCGCGGAAAACGAAATGATACATCTTGCCGTCGTCCTTCGTCATCTTGAGCTCGCACTCGGTGCCCTTGGAGTAGTTGGCGGCGTTCTTTGCCAGGTTTGTGATTACGCCCGAGAGGAGATTGAAGTTGCCTTCGACCATGCAGTCGAGGGGAACATCGAGCTTGAATTTTAGCTGCTTCAAAGCTCCGGATTCCTGCAGGTCGCTTCCGACTGCAAAAGCAAGATCGTGGAAATTAAGATCTTCCGTGTTAATAAGGTCTCCACCATCCTCAAGGCGAGTTATTGCGGAGACATCGGAAATAAGTTGGGCCAGACGATTGACGTGGTCCTGAGCCTTGCGGAGGAAATGGGTACGGGAGTCGGCATCCATGTCGGGATTTTCGAGGATGGTATCGAGATAGCCTTTTATCACGCCGATGGGCGTCCGCAGCTCGTGGTTGATATTGTTTGTGAGCTGACGTTTGCTCCGGGCGCGCTCCTCGATGGCATGCATGGCCACGGCATGCTCCTCGGCGGTTCGTTTGGAGGCCTCGAGTCGCTGGTCGTATAGTTCGACAATCTGTCGGGAAATATCACCGAGCTCGTCGTGGGAGAAGACATAGTCGCCGGCGGGTTTGCCTTCCGCCATGCCTTTGGCGAATTCGTGGAGTGTGCGGATGTTGCGGCCGAAGTATCTGGAAGTGAAATACGAGAAGACCGTGAGCGACATCGCCACGATAAAAAGGGCAATAAGAAAGCCGTTGGCGGCAAAGAAGTTGTCGCTTTTAGGCGGGGAGACCGGCACGGAGGTATAGACTATGAGGCGACCGTCGGCGCTGACATCGGCGCCGTAGTAGTTGGTGTCGTCGCGCTCGTTGAAGGTCTCGCTATCGTCCTCACGGGCATTGACTTCGCGTTCGAAACTCAGGCCCTGCTTGACACCGCGGGCTTTGGTGAACTGATCGCGGGAAAGACTGATGGGCTCGCCGTAGCTTTTGAGGCGCTGGCCGTCTTTGTAGATGGTAACGCGCAGGGCCTTGTAGTCGGGGCTGTCGCGGAAATATCGTGTTATGAAGTCGAGAAAGACAGTCGGGTCTAGATCATTCTCATACTGGTCGATGATTCGGGCATTGACAAGGGCCAGCTGCGAGCGCAGCTGGGTCATCTGATTCTCACGGATATTCTTGTATTGCCAGACCGCAAACGCGATAATCATCACCCACAGCGTGAAAACCATGGGGAGGAAAAGCTGCAGCCTATAGCTAATTCGCCTCTTTGAAGCCATAGCCAAATCCTTGACGGGTAACTATGTAGTTGGAGTATTCGCCGATTTTGCCACGCAGGCGGGTAATGTTAGTGTCGATTGTGCGGTCGGACACCACGACATCGTTGCCCCACACCTTCTCGATGATTTCGGCGCGGGAATAGATTCGATTGCGATGAGTGAGGAAGTAGAGCAGGAGGTCGTATTCCTTGCGTGTGAGCTGGATTTCCCGGCCGTCGAGATGGACAGTCTTGTCGTTTCGGTCGATACGCAGGCCTTTGAAAACGACGTCGGCCTCGAGATTTTCCTGAACGTCGACTTCGACAGCGGCAGCGGCGGCCTGTTTGGCTGAGCGGCGAAGGAGGGCACGCACGCGGGCGAGGACCTCGCCGATGACGAACGGCTTGGTAACGTAGTCGTCGCCACCGATGTTAAGTCCCATCACGACACAGTCTTCATCGCTCATAGCGGAGCAGAAGAGGATGGGAGTGTTTTCGGTGTCCGTAACGTTTCGGACACGCTTTGCAAAATCAAAACCGCTGAGATGCTCCATCATGATGTCCACGATGAAAAGAGAGTACGGACGGAGGTCCATGTCCAGAGCCTCCTCAGCGCTATATGCAGTGTCCACTTCGTATCCTTCCTTTTCGAGGTTGAATTTCAGGATTTCGCACAGTGCTTCTTCGTCGTCTATTACTAATATCTTGGCGTTCATATTGAATTTGAATATATTGCGATGCGAAATTACGAATTTAATATGATTAATAGTGTTAAAAAACTTTAAAGCATACATCTCTGTAAAACTTTTTGCCGAACGCGGGCGTATTATATTCAAACAAGTATTTGCACTGTGTTTTTTCATGGTAATAGATTTAAGGCTAATGATTGTCGGTTGTCGTGAGACAACCGATTGTTTTTTAGAGGCTTTGTAAAACGGGGAATCTTTTTTTGGTAAAAAGGAACCAAAAAGGGGGCGAAGTATTGAGGGATTTTGATAATTTTGCAGACTGAAAACAAGCCAACTTCTACTCCAGCACCACAATATGTTCACATTCACTTTCGATATTCCGCGCGAAATTCTCGTGCTACTCGCGCTGACGGCTTTCTGCATAGTTTGTGTGGGCCTGATCTATCTGTTGCGCACCCGCACGGTGATACGCGCCGTGGAACGCGCATCGCTGCCTCAGGCCGAAGACGAAGGCGCCACACGCGAGGCCTGCTCGGTAATAGTCTACTCCCAGGACGATCCCGAGAATCTCGAGCGACTGCTTCATTCGCTTCTGGGGCAGGACTATCCCGGGCCATACGAAATAATAGTGGTGAACGAGGGGGAAAGCCCTGACATCCGCGATGTTGTGAGCATGCTGAGAGCGAGCCATCCCAATCTCTACCTCACGTCGACGCCCGACGGCGTGCGCAATCTGAGCCGAAAGAAGTTGGGCGTGACCTTGGGGGTAAAGGCTGCGCGATACGGGGTGTTGGCGCTGACAACCACGGCCGTAGACATTCCTTCGCCGCACTGGCTGAGCTCACTGACGCGGCATTTCCGCCCCGGCTCGCCGACGGGAGTGGTCCTGGGCTTCGCCGCCATCGACCCCGAGGAGGACGACCGCCCCGGCAAACGGCGCCGAGCCTTCGATTATGTGGCCGAGAGCGCCCGGTGGCTTGCACCGGCCCTGGCCGGGAAGCCCTTCCGCGGAGTAGAATACAACCTTGCCTACCGCAAGGAGCTTTTCTTGAAAAACAGCGGCTTCGCCCGCTCGCTGAACCTGCATTACGGCGACGACGACATCTTCGTGAGCGAGATAGCGACGGGCGAGAACACGGCCGTTGAGCTGTCGCCCGATTCGCTCGTGTATCTCCGCGAGGGCAATTCGCCCCGGCTTTTCCGCGAAAGGATGATCCGCCGGAGCTTCACGGAGAGTTTCATCAGCCGGAGGCCCTTCTTCCTGGCGTCGCTGACGGGCTGGCTCCAGCTGGCTGCCCTTGGCCTGGCCATCTGGGCGGGGATAGCGGCTCTGCCCAATCTCTTCCCGGCCTGCGCGGGCCTTGTGATGATGCTCGGGATGTGGGGCATGGATGTGGCCGTGTGGCGAGGGGCGATGAAGGCTCTGCAATCGCGGCGCCTGTGCCTGACGCTGCCCTGGCTGAGCATGACATATCCCGTGCGCAAAATCGCTTTTCTCCTACGCTCGAGGCTGGGGAAACAGCGAAATTATACATGGACATAATTAGATTATTTGCAACTACCGACGCTGGATTTCGTCTGAAATTCAGCGTTTTTTATTTTTGAAAGATTTAGATTTTCACTTGATAGACTTGCGGGAGCAGGAAAAGATGATGAATTTTGCAAAAGCCGAAAGCAAAATCAATCATCAAAACATATCTACCCATGAAAAAACCAAGCAGTAAGCTCCGCGCATTCGCCCTTGCCCTCATAGGGCTTTTTGCGCTGGCCATGACGCCGATCGCGGGGGCCGCGACAATCAGCGTGAGCGGCACCGTTACCGACCCGACCGGGGAAGCGCTCATAGGCGTGAGCGTAACCGTGAAAGGTCAGGCTACGGGAGTAACCACCGACATCGACGGACATTACACCCTCCCGACAGTGGATGACCAGGCCACACTCCTCTTTTCATACGTAGGCTTCGAACCGACGGAAGAAGCGGTTCGCGGCCGCGCGATCGTCGACGTTGTGATGCGCGAGGACAATGAACTCCTCGACGAAGTTGTGGTCGTGGGCTATGGCTCTCTGAGCCGCAAGGAGCTGTCAAGCTCTATCGTGCAGGTGAACAAGGACGACTTCCAGCAAGGGGCCATGAACAACGCCATGGAGATGCTCTCGGGCAAGGTGGCAGGCCTCAACGTGTCTACCACAGCAGGTGCGAACCCCAACGGCTCGTCGGCCCTGCAGGTGCGCGGCGCCACCTCCATCACTGCCGGAAACGGACCTCTGATTGTAATTGACGGCGTTGCCGGCGGCGACATCCGCACACTCGCGCCTCAGGATATCGAATCCATGTCGGTGCTCAAGGATGCGGCCTCGGCCGCCATCTATGGCACCCGCGGCGCCAACGGCGTGATTCTCATAACGACAAAAAAAGGCAGCGGTGAGGACGGCGGGCGCCCCGTCGTAACCTACGACAGCTATGCCGCCTTGGGCATTGCGAAAGGCGGCCCGGATGTTCTCTCGCCGGAAGAATGGCGTCGCAGCCGCCGCGGAAATGATTATGGATACTCCACGGACTGGTACGGCCTAATCACGCGCAAATATTCATATGACACGAACCAATATCTTAGCATCGACGGCGCCTTGAAGGACGGCGGCTACTACAGCGCCTCCATCAACTACAAGCGCGCCAACGGCCTGGACATCGTGAGCAAGCGCGAAGAGTTCGGCGGCCGCGCGGCCGTTAGCGCCAACACGCTCGACAACCATCTGCGCATCTCCACGAGCCTCTACGCCCGTAAGGTGAAGGAAGACTGGGGTGACGACGGGATGTTCGACACGGCCCTGGGAATGAATCCTACTCTGCCTGTCTACAACGAGGACGGCTCCTACTACCAGCCCACGTCGCCGACGGATATCCGCAACCCCTATCAGCAGCTGATGGTGAACACGTCGCAGGGCAACCGCACCTACCTGCTGGGCACTGCCGACGTGCGCTACAACATCTGGCACAACGACAAGCACACCGTGAGCACAACGCTCTCCTATTCGTATAACTACAACGACCTGAAGAGCGACTACTACACTCCGTCGAATTCGGGCGAATCGTACTGGGGCGGCTACGCCGGGCGCGCGAGCATCGGGTATCAGAAATGGTGGACCAACTCTGTGGAATGGATTGCCAACTACGGCTTCCAGAGCGGCGACCACGACTTCAAGTTTGTGGGTGGCTACAGCTACGAGCGGAACAACTGGGAACAGATGTTCGAGCAGAACAACAACTTCACCTTCGACAATCCCCTCTGGCACGGCATAGGCTCCGGCTCCTACTTGACGGAAGGCAAAGCCGTGATGTATGCCGGTAAGAGCGAGTCGACCCTCGTGGGCTTCTTCGGGCGCGCGAACTACTCCTGGCGGAGCATTATCATAGCCTCGGCTTCGCTCCGCTACGAAGGCTCCACAAAATTCGGCGCCGACAAGAAGTGGGGTTACTTCCCGGCAGCGTCTATCGCATGGGAAATGGCACGCGCTCCGTTCATGGCCGACTACGCCCATGTGGTGCAGAGCCTTAAGCCGCGCTTCTCCTACGGCGTAACCGGCCGCTCGGACTTCAATGCCTATCAGTCGCTGGCCACCTACTCCTCGTCGGGCAACTACCTTATCGACGGGGTGTGGACAACGGGCTACCGCCCCTCGAACAATGCCAATCCACTACTTGGCTGGGAGAAGAGCACCAGCACGAACTATGGCGTTGACTTCATGCTCTGGAACCGCTTCTACGGGTCGGTGGAATATTTCGACCGCCGCTCTCAGGACCTTCTCTACAACTATACGGCGCCGCAGCCACCCTTTGTGTATCCGACGATCCTGGTGAACGTGGGCACGGTGAAGAACACCGGCGTGGAAGTGAGCCTCACGGGCGACGTAGTGGTAAGCGGCCCGGTGAAATATACCACGGGCATCAACTACTCCTACGGCACGACGAAGCTGACGAAGCTCTCGAACGACATCTACCAGGCCTCCTACCTCGACCTCTATCAGAAGCCGGGGGTGGGCACGAGCGAATATTTCTTCCGCCTGCAGGAAGGGGGCCGGGTGGGCCAGTTCTACGGCTATGAATATGCAGGCTACGACGAAGACCACAACATGCTGATATACAACGCCGAGGGCGAAGCCATCCAGGCCTCTAGCGCCGACCCGAACGACAAGCGCTACATAGGCAACGGCACGCCATCGCACTTCCTGTCGTGGAGCAACAGCCTGAGATGGAACAACTTCGACCTGAACATCGCCTTCCGCGGGGCCTTCGGCTTCGAGATCTTCAACATGCGTCGCTACGGCATGGGGCTGCAGGGCTCGGGCTCGGATAACGTGCTGCGGAGCGCCTATCTCAAGGACCGCGATGTCCACACCGGCGGCGGCGTGATCTCGAGCTACTTCCTTGAGAAGGGCGACTACTTCAAGCTCGACAATGTAACGCTCGGCTACACCGTGCCACTTCGATCGAAGGTTTTGGACAATCTCCGGGTGTATCTCTCGGCCAAGAATCTCTTTACCATCACGGGCTACAGCGGCAATGATCCGTCGATCGTAAGCTCCACGGGCATCACTCCGGGTGTGGACGTGTCGAGCGCCTATCCCACGGCCACGCAGGTGAGCCTGGGGGTAACCCTCCGATTCCGCTAAACCACCAAGACGACCCACACTTCTTACCAACAAGCAAAATATCATGCAAGCAATAAAATACATAGGCGGAGCGGTCCTTGCCGCCGCCATGGGATTGGGCGCGGCTTCTTGCACCGACCTTTCCGAAAAGACATTCGATGCCATCGACGCCTCGGTCTACTATCAGGACGAGAACAGCGTGAAGGGCGCGGTAGCTTCCATCTACAGTTCCGCAGCGAGCGGGTTTCTGGAATATTTCTGGTATCTGAACGAGTTTCCTGCCGACCAGATAGCATGGCGGTCGTGGAACGGCGGCGCCTGGGGCTACGACGAAGCCGAGAAATTCGTGCTGTCTACGCACACGTGGAACTCGGAGTCGAAAATCGTGCGCAGCGCATGGGAGCATGCGTGGGAGACCATCGGCCTCTGCAATACGCTGATCGCCGACCTCGAAAGCCTCGACCCCGCGGAGCTGCGGATGAGGCCCGAGCGCATGGCGGCTTACATTGCCGAAGTGCGCACGATGCGTGCCTGGGCCTACTACAACAACTTCGAGCTCTGGGGCGGGGTGCTACCGCTGAATACCGTGAACGACGGCACGATTCCCGGGTCGGCAGCGAGCGACTTCGCCACGGGCTGCAACACCGTGTGGCAGTTTATCGTGGACGAGCTCGACGACTGCTACGAGGACCTGGCAATGGAAAGCGGCTCGGGCGCAACGCGCAACCGAATGAACCGCATGACCAACAGGATGCTGAAGATGCGCCTTCTGCTGAACTCGGAAGTCTTCACGGGGACACCCCGCTACAGCGAGTGCGCCACGCTCTGCGATGAAATTCTCAGCGGCGCCTTCGGCAGCTACGAGCTGGCAGGCGACTACCGCGACATTTTCGGGATGAACAATGCATCGTGCCCCGAGGTGGTCTTCGCCTTCGCTATGGAGGACGGCAAAATCACCAACAACAACCGCAACACGCCCTTCCTTCCCTACAACTACGGCGACATCGCCGGGGGAGCCTGGAGCCAGTCGGGCTGGAACTGCACGATACTCGTGCCATCGAAGGACAATTCGGGCAATGTGCAGCCCAACGGGGGCACCGACAATCCCCGGAGCTTTATCTTCGACTACGGCGACCGCCTCGGAGGCGTCTGGGACCGCATGAACGACAAGGATATCCGCAAGCAAAACTTCTCGTGCGACGACGCCGGCAACTATCAGGGAATGTTCCTGGCCGGCGCGATGCTGAACTACACGGACGGATCGGTGATACCTGCGGATGCCGACCGCCAGGACAAGCCCCTGGTGTATGTGGACCAGGTGGGCACCTTCCTGAATCTGGGCCGCGCGCTCGAGACCGTGATGAGCCCCCGCTGGGGCGAGACCAACTCCGGTCTGCGTGTGCTGAAGTATCCCCTCTACCCCGAGGCCACCGGATTTGACTGGCGCGACATCGACGAAGTTGAATTCCGCCTTGCCGAGGTCTACTACACGCTGGCAGAATGCCGTCTGCGCGCCGGCGACAGCAACGGGGCGCGCGACCTGGTGAACAAGGTGCGCGAACGCTACTTCGCCGATGCCTCGGAATGCCAGAAGCCCGGACCGGCTTTCAAGAACTTCGATGCCGACTGGATGCTGAGCGAATGGGGCCTTGAATTCCTGAACGAAGGTCGGCGCCGGCGTACGGATCTACGCCGCTTCGACAAGTTCACGCAGGGCCAGTGGTGGTTCTTCGGGCGCGCGTCGGAAACCGACCGCGAGCTGCCCGCGAAGCGCGACCGGAAATATGAATGGTATCCCCTGCCCCAGGCCGCGCTTATGGTGAATCCGGGCCTTATCCAAAACCCCAACTATTAAGCCAAGCTCACCCTTTTCCCTACCAACTCAAAAACAGACATAAAGATGAATATCCGCAATATATTCCGCCTGCTGCTTCCGGCCGTGCTTGTGCTACTCGCAGGGTCGTGCAGCAAGGACGAGATAATCTTCGACCACGAGCTGCCGCAATTCGAAACCCGCGCGGGGCTACAGCTCCTGGAAGTGATCATGCCTCAGGGCACGTCGACGACCGACCGCCTCTATATCGTGGGCGAATTCAACGGAGGCCTCGAAGGGGCCCTCTCCGACCCGCGGTGGCAGCTCGAAAAGGCTTCGGACACGGATGCAAAATGGGGCATCTACCTCAATCCGGCCGATTTTGCCGACGGGAAGACCCTCGCCGACGGCTACTACTTCTACTCGAAGGAGCAGCGCGAGGAGCGCACACTGAAAAATGAAGAAATCCTCCACACGGAAGCCCCGGCCCTCGGAGGGCGGCTGAACATCACGGCGCAACGGTGGGCAGCCTATTTCGACAAGCCTCTGAACCCCGACGAAGTTGTCCACGACGGCTATGTGATTTATGTTCTCGACCACTCGGGCTATGAGGAACTGGCGATGTATGCCTACGGCGACGCTGAAGCATTCGGCGGCTGGCCCGGCATCCGTCCGACCGGCACGCTCACTATCGAAGGGACGACCTTCAGCTACTTCGACACGGGCGAGGCAAACAAGGGAATGTCGCTCAACCTTATCTTCAACAACAACGGCAATGGCAAACAGATGCCCGACTACCCCGTGGTGCTCGAAAGCGACATCTATCTCGAACTCACGGAATCGGGAGCTATGGTCTACGACCCGAACGCAAACATCACACACGACGGTTTCGCCGTGTTCGTGGCCGACTACACGGGTTGGGACGAACTGAGGCTCTACATGTGGGGCGATGTGAACGACCTCAACGGAGCATGGCCCGGCATGAGCCCGACAGGGAAACAGGCCATCAATGGCGTAACGTACACCTACTTCGATCTGGGCGAGGCAAACATCGGCACGAACGAGCACGTGATCCTCAACAACAACAACGGCAAGCAGTTCGACGACGTGGTTGTTTTCGGCTGCGACCGCGACGTCTACATCGAACTCACGGCCACGGGCTTCAAGGAAGTGAACCCCGAAGAATATACCGGCCTCGAAGGCGAAGCACCGGTTGAACCGGAGCCTGAGGAGCCACTCGAGCCCGAAGAACCCGGCCAGACTTACAAGCTGTATATCCAGGACCTGACGGGATGGAGCGCCTTCTACGTCTACGCCTGGGGCGACAAGGAAGCCTTCGGCCCCTGGCCGGGCGCGACAAGCACCACGACCGAGACCATCGGTGGCGTGAGCTACAAAGTCTTCACGATGGAAGGCCGCGGCGAAGGGCTGAACCTCATCTTCAACGATAACAACGGCACGCAATACGACGCACTTGGCATCCACATCGACCGCGATTACTACATCGTTGCTGGCGCGGACAAAGCCCAAGAAAAAGAATAAGGCCACACACTCCTAACAACACGCAGAAATGTTCAAGAACAAAATATATTCAGCAATAGGCGCTGCGCTGATGGCGGCAGCGGCCCTCTCCTCCTGCACCTCCTACGAAATCGAGATGCCCGAGAATCCGGCGCCTCCGGTAGAAGGTCCGGAGGTAAGCTCCACGGTTGTATTTCAAGCCAATCCCCGCTTCTATGGCACGGCGGACTGCTTGAAGGCGCTCACGGCGGATATTCCCGCCATAGCCGAGCTTGGCACCGACATACTCTGGGTGATGCCCGTATGCGACCCCGGGGCCGACGCCACGTCGATAGGTTCGCCCTATTGCATCCGCGACTTCAAGGCCGTGAATGCCAAATACGGCACTATGGGCGACTTCAAGGCTATGGTGGACGCGGCCCACAGGGAAGGGATGAAGGTGATGCTCGACTGGATTGCGAACCACACGTCGTGGGACCACCCGTGGATTACGAGTGCTCCCGAACGCTACGCCAAGGACGGAGGCGGCAACATCGCGAGCGCCAACGGCTGGACGGACGTGGCCCAGCTGAACTATTCGGAGCCCTCCACGGGCGAGGCCATGGCCGACGCCATGCTCTTCTGGGTGGAAGAGGGGGGCATCGACGGCTTCCGCTGCGACTATGCCGACGGCGTGCCCCACGAATTCTGGCAGAGCTTCATCTCCCGCGCACGCGCCGCCCATCCGGGGCTGCTGATGCTCGCGGAGACGTCCGACGCCTCGTTCTATGCCGATGGCTTCGACATGATTTACGACTGGAAGTTCTCGCCTGCGGTGAGCTCGGCCTTCAACGGCGGGAAGGTTTCGGACATCTTCGTGAAATCGCAGGAAAGCCTGAAGAAGGTGCCCGAAGGGAAGGACATCCTGCGCTATGCCTTCAACCACGACACGGCAGCTGAAAACAACGTGGCCACCTACTTCGGCACACGCGAGGGCACTCCGGGCGCCTACGTCCTCTCGGGGATGCTGGGCGGCACGCCGATGATCTACTCATCGATGCTGACGGACAATCTCTCGGGCACACTCTCCTTCTTCGCCTACAGGGAGCTCGAGCGGAGCGCAGAGCTCTTCGCCCGATACAAGGCCATCAACCGGGCCTTCAAGGAGACGGCACAGGTGCGCCGCGGAACGCTCAAGACCTATCCCGACAACAAAGTGGCGGCCTTCACGCGATCGATTCCGGGGCACACGCTGCTGGTGATGGTGAACACCTCCCGCGAGGAGTGCACCATCAAGACCCCTATCGCTCTTGCAGGAGAAAGAATGACTGACCTGCTTACGGGCGCAGAGGTGATTCCCGACGCCGCCCTGACGCTTGCTCCTTACGAATACATAATCTACATGAACTGACAGAGGCCATGAAGAAAAGCAACATACTCCTCCTCCCTGCCCTTCTTATCCTTGCCATGGCCGGGAGCGCTGAAGCAGAGAGCATAAGCTCGCCCTCGGGCAACTTCCGGCTCGAAACCGGAGTGGACGAGACGGGCACACCCTTCTATTCGCTGGACTACAAGGGGCGGAAGCTTGTGGACAAGAGCACCCTCGGACTCGTGGCCGACGAGGCCGCCTTCGACAAGGGCTTTGTCATCGCCGCCACGGATACCGTGAGCGTGGACCGCTCGTGGGAACCCGTGTGGGGCGAATACTCGAGCATCCGCGACCACTTCAAGGAGCTGGCTCTGCATCTGGAGAGCGCCCCCGGCACGGAGCGTCCGCTGAAGATGACCGTGCGCTTTCGCCTCTTCGACGACGGGCTGGGCTTCCGCTACGAGCTGCCCCTGCAGGACAACGCGAACTACCTGACCCTGCGCGGCGAGAACACGCG
The DNA here is from genome assembly GCA_947176295.1 of uncultured Porphyromonadaceae bacterium. Classification (GTDB taxonomy): domain Bacteria; phylum Bacteroidota; class Bacteroidia; order Bacteroidales; family Muribaculaceae; genus CAG-873. Next base: position 15,166 of record CAMWQB010000008.1, on the reverse strand, counting down.
GTTTGAGCTCGGACCGGAGGACGCGACACTCTTCTGCATTCCCGGCGACTACGACACGGACGAATATCTCTTCTCCGAGACGAGTTTCGACAAGCTTGGCGAGGCAATGGCGTCGTATCGCGGACGCCACACCGAAAGCCAGGCCGTGGACTGCCTGAGCGTGCAGACGCCTCTACTGGTAAAGACGGCGGCGCCGGTATACGTAAACATCCACGAGGCAGCTCTCGACGGCTATCCGGCGATGCTGCTCGACGCTGACGCGGGAGCGCGGAGTTTCAGCGCCCATCTCGTGCCCGACCGTCTGGGCGTGCGGGGCTATCTCCAGCTCCCCTTCAACACGCCCTGGCGCACGATCATTGCGAGCGACGACGCACGCGACATCCTCGCATCCCAGCTCGTGCTGAACCTCAACGAGCCATGCAAAATCGAGGACACGTCGTGGATCAAGCCCATGAAGTTTGTGGGCGTGTGGTGGGAGATGTTCACGGGCCGGCAGAAGACCTGGGCCTACTCCGATGACTACCGCGCGAAGCCCGGCGTGACGGACTACAGCTCTCTGCCCTCGAACGGGCGGCATCCGGCCAACACGGCGAACGTGATGAAATATATCGACTTCGCAGCCACCCACGGCATAGACGGGGTGCTCGTCGAAGGATGGAACGAAGGCTGGGAAGACTGGGCGAGCTTCCGGAAGAACCGCCAGTTTCTCTACGACCGTCCCTACCCCGACTTCGATATCGACTCCCTGACGAGCTATGCGGCCTCGAAGGGCGTGAAGATGATAATGCACCACGAGACCGCGGCCAATGCCGCCGACTACGAGCGACAGCTCGAACGGGCCTTCTCCTACATGAAGGAGAAGGGCTACGATGCCGTGAAGACCGGCTACGTGGGGGCTATCATCCCGCGCTCGGAACACCACACCTCGCAATGGATGGTGGACCATGCGCGGCACGTAATCGAGCGTGCGGCCGCCCACAAGATAATGGTCGACAGCCACGAAGCTCCGCGCCCGACGGGGCTCTGCCGCACGTGGCCCAACTGGCTGGCGCAGGAAAGCGCACGCGGCGGCGAATTCGAGAGCATGGGGGGCAATCCTCCGAGCCACACGTGTCTGCTGCCTTTCACGCGGCTCAAGGGTGGCCCCATGGACTACACTCCAGGGCTTTTCGAAACCGACCTCAGCTACTACGGCGAGGGGAAAACCGACAAGGCCGGCACGACGCTCGCGCGACAGCTTGCACTCTACCTGACTATGCCGTCGCCAATGCAGATGGCCTGCGACCTGCCGGAGAACTACGAGCGCTTTGCGGATGCGTTCCGCTTCATCGAGGACGTGCCCGTGGACTGGAGCGACACGCGCTATCTTGAGGCCGAGCCGGGCCGCTACATCACTGTGGCACGCCGCGACAAGGCTTCGCGCGACTGGTATGTGGGGGCCATCACCGACGAAAACGGACGCCGGGCTGAAATCGACCTTAGCTTCCTGCCCGCCGGCGAGAAGTATACGGCCACCATCTACGAGGACGCCCCGGACGCCGACTACCGCACCAATCCGCAGGCCTACCGGATCCGCACGGCGACGGTGGATTCGCGGACAAAACTGCGTCAGCCGCTTGCCGCGGGCGGAGGCGTGGCAATGCGCCTGCAGCCAAAATAACGCACCGTTCCCGACAGTCGGCGGGGCGGCCAAACACAACGCCCCGGGCATCTTCGAGGAGATGTCCGGGGCGTTATATTGCTCTAAAATGAATTTGGAGGAAAGGGGGCTTACTTGTCCTGCACGAGGCTGACGATAAGTTCCTTTTCGTCTTCGGAATCAGGGACGATGTTGACCTTGCCTTCGCGAGCGAGCCATCCGAGAGCGGCATACACTTCCTTGTCCTTGAGCTTGGTCATCTTCTTAATCTGCTTTACGCCGAGAGCGTCGGCCGTGTTGAGAGCCGTCCAAACGGCGCCGGCATTTGTGCCGATTACTTCTGTGTTCATTGGAGTTGATATTTTATATAGTTAGACAAAAATTGAAACTCATTTCAACCACATCTCCATTTATGGCTACAAAATTACATTAAATTTTCTTAATTTCAAAATCTAAAGATGTTAAAACTGCAAATTTCATATCGCTTTGTTGCCGAGAAGGCGCTGTGGCATTGTTGATAAAGCATCATTTTTCAAAAATTAAACGCCCCGAACGCAAATTTTGTTGTAACTTTACGCGCATAAAACTCATATATGTCAGACAAGAACACAACACAGGACGCATCGTGGGCCGGAGGTCGGACAGGCCTTGTGGTCCGGAACACGGGCGCACACTACGTGGTGGAGCCGGACGACGCGCCCGATGAGGAGATAAATTGCCGCATCAAGGGCAATTTCCGCATCAAGGGTATCCGGACCACCAATCCCGTGGCCGTCGGCGACAGGGTGAAGCTGTCGGCTCCGGGCCCTGACAGCACATCGTTCATCACCGCCATCGAGCCCCGTCGCAACTACATCATCCGACGCTCGAGCAATCTGTCGAAGGCCGCACACATCATCGGGGCGAATATCGACGCGGCGCTGCTTGTGGTGACGCTTGCACATCCGACGACGTCCACCACCTTCATCGACCGCTTCCTGGCCACGGCCGAGGCATACAATATTCCGGCCATCATAGCCATAAACAAGATAGACCTGCTCACGGACGAGGCCGACCGCGAGCTGCTCGACGGGGTGGCGTATCTCTACCGCTCGATAGGCTACGAGGTGGTGAAGGTGTCGGCGCGCACGGGCCAGGGCATTGACAAGCTACGGAGCCTGCTCGAAGGGAAAATAACGCTTTTCTCGGGCAATTCGGGCGTGGGAAAGAGCACGCTCATCAACGACCTGATTCCGGGCACGGAGCAGCGCACGGCCGAAATATCGGCTGCGCACGACCAGGGAATGCACACGACCACCTTCTCGGAGATGTTCACCCTCCCGGGGGGCGGCCGGATAATCGACACTCCGGGGGTGCGAGGATTCGGCACCGTGGAGTTCGACCGCCACGAGGTGGCCCACTATTTTCCCGAGATATTCGAGACCGGAAAGGGCTGCCGCTTCGGCAACTGCACGCACACGAACGAGCCGGGCTGCGCGGTTGTGGAGGCCGTGGACCGGCATGAGATAGCCGCGTCGAGGTACGCGTCGTATCTCAACATCCTGACGGAAGATGCCTCGGGCTCGGACGAAAAATATAGAAAATAAGCGCTGAATTGGCGCAAGCACATATATAGAAAAAAAGATGACAGCAGAAGAGAGACTTAAGATAGAAGAACGCATCGTGGAGGTGCTCCGCACGGTATACGACCCTGAAATTCCTGTAGACATCTATAGCCTTGGGCTTGTCTACCGGATAGACCTCGCCGACGACGGGGCTCTGACCGTGGACATGACGCTGACGGCGCCGAACTGCCCGATGGCGGATTTCATAATGGAGGACGTGCGGATGAAACTCGAGGGTATCGAGGGCGTAACGTCCGTAACGGTGAACATCGTGTTCGAGCCTGAATGGAACAAGGACATGATGACCGAAGAGGCGAAGCTGGAGCTGGGGCTGCTCTAATGGGAAAGGTATTTTTTCTGAGCGACACCCACCTTGGGGCCGGGGCACATGCCGACCCCGGGGCCGTGGAACGGCGCGTGGTAGCATTTCTGCGGAGCATCCGCGGGGAGGCCGAGGCTGTGTATATGCTTGGCGACGTGCTCGACTACTGGTATGAATACCGCAACTGCGCGCCTCAGGGCTTTGTACGCTTCTTCGGAGCGCTGGCCGAGCTTGCCGACGCGGGAGTGAAGCTCTACTGGTATGCGGGCAACCATGACGTGTGGCTCTACGGCTACCTGAGCCACGAGATAGGCATCACGATCGTGGACCCTCCGACCGGGGGCGACTTCCGCATTCTGGACGGCACGGAGTTTTTCCTGGGCCATGGCGACGGACTTGGACGGCAGGGCCTTTTCATGCGCGTTGCGCGCCCGATGTTCCGCAGCCGTGTGAGCCGTGCGCTCTACGGGGCCGTGCATCCGCGGTGGACCATAGGCTTCGCCCGATGGTGGAGCCGCCGGAGCCGAGCCCAGGGCTCGCGTCCTGAAAAGCAGGAGGCCTTCCACTCGCGGACCCTGGCCACGCTTACGGAATTCGGCACGGAAATGTCGCGGAAATATCCCGACCTGCGATATATCGTGGTGGGGCATTATCATTCCGCTCTCGAGCTGCACGTGGGAGAAAACTGCACGCTTTTTGTGCTGGGTTCCTGGGATACGGAGACGCCGGTCTACGGAGTGTGGGACGGGACAGAAATGCGCCTCGCGGCTTTCAAAATGCCAAAGCATTGATTAAAACACTTTTTAACATTATTACGCCTTCATCTTCTTATTAGTACGTAATCAAGCCTTTAGCACTCCGACGCAAAGAAAAGAAATCTAAGAAAAATCAAAAACATGTTTTCAAACATATCAAAAAGTTTGCACAGGGGGCGAAAAAGCCCGAACTTTGTACCGCAAACCTAAAAACAATCTTTTTTACCTTAGAAATTGTACCTATTGGAAACCAATAAAAAGGAGCACCGGGATGGTGCTCCTTTTTATGTTTTTTCGTAAATTTGCAGAAAATATCTATCGAGAAAATGAAGAGAATCTTACTTTCATATATAATCGCGGCTCTGGCCTGCCTTCCCGGGGCAGCTGCCGAGCGCTCATTCTCAATCGTATTCGGAGCCTCGACTGCAGGCACCACAAGCCTGACCAACGAGAATTTCGTGGCCAATGCCGTGCGCGAGGGCGCGGGATACATTGACAGGGTAACGAGTGTGGTGAACGTCTTCCCGGAGACCGACGGCATAAAACTTTCCTCGTCGAAAAAGAACGGCAAGTTCAACATTCATCTTGCCGAGGATGCTCAGGTGGTGGCCAGCCGCATTGTGGTGAGCGCCAAGCGCTACGACAACGACAAGGATGCGGAGGCAAACATCATGCTGAACTCCGAGACGCTGATGGTGCCGTCGCTCGACTGGGCCGAGTACACATTGGCTATTCCTTCCCGACCCGAAAAGACACTTACCAATCTGATTGTCGACGCCGAGTGCCGGTTGTATATCGAAAGCATTACAATCTACTACGACGACGCTCAGGGCACAGTGGAGCCGGAGCTGGAGACGGTGGAGACGCCTGTGATTTCTCCGGCGGGAGGCTCGGTAACAGCCGGCACGCATGTGGAAATCCGATGCGCCACGACAGGAGCAGACATCTACTACACCATAGACGGGAGCGACCCATCGACGGGTTCGCTGCTCTACGAGGGCCCCATCTCCATAAACAACGACCTGCTGCTTAAAGCCTTCGCCACTAAAGAGGGCATGAAGCCGAGCGCGCTGACCTCGGCGGCCTTCACCGTGCGCACGCCTGCGGCGTCGCTGGAATCGACTTTCGACTTCTCGCAGCCGACGAGCCTCACTCCGGCCATTGCCGAGCCGGCTCAGAAAGAAAGCGTGGACCTCGACGGGCGCTCCTTCAGCGAGGGCGACGTGGTGGTGAGCTTCAAGGCCTCCGAAAGCGGGAATACCCACGTGCGCCTCTACCATTCCTACGACGCGGGTATCGACCTGAGGCTCTACGACGGGGATGCGATGGTGGTGCGGACGATGAATCCCGGATTCCACATCAAGGAAATCCGCTTTACCATGTCGCTCAGCGGCGCCTCCACGGGCTCGGGCGATCTGAACCTGATACCCTCGACGGGCTCCTTCGACTGGGCTTCGGAGACGTGGACGCCGGAGGAAGGCTATCCCGAGCAAAGCGTGGAGCTGACTTCGGCGATGCAGAGCCGCATAGCCTCGATGACCGTCGTGCTCGACCGCAGCTCGGGGCTCCATGAGATCCTCCCCGACCACGACCACGAAGCAGTGTATTACAACATCATGGGCCGACGGATATCGGCGCAGACGCTTGCTCCGGGGCTCTACATCAAGGTAGCCGGCGGAGAGACAAAAAAAGTGCTCGTCCGGCCCTGAGAGAACTATTCCTACCCCATCTGATTCCAAGCCACACTCCATACCACTCCAAGTATTTTTCGTGAAAGCCAAGACTGTAATACGCCGAATCGCCGGCACCGTCCTCGGCATCCTGCTCGGCCTCCTGCTCCTGCTTACAGGGGTTCTGATGCTTGTATATTCGCCCTGGGCCCAGGGCCTGATGGTGCGAGCCCTCAACGAAAAGTTCGAGAATTCAGAAACGATGGCGCTCCACATAGGATCGCTGTCGCTTCGATTCCCTCTCGGGCTCGAGGTGGGAGGACTTGAGATGACGATGGACGGTGGCATGAAAATCGAGGCCTCGCAGGCCGAGATAGATGTGGCCGTGTTGCCGCTGCTGCGCGGAGAAGTGTCGCTCGACCGGGCAGTGCTCCGCGGGGGCTCTTATGAAATGGGCGGTCCTGATTCGGCGATGTGGCTGAGAATCGATGCCGATTCGCTTGCTCTGGATCCTGCACGTGTGGCCCTGGCGACGATGGATATAACGCTCGAGAATGCGACTATAGCGCGGGGCAACATGAGCCTGGTGATGAATACGGACACCACCCCGCCCACGCCTCCGGCGCCGCCGACAGACATGCGTTTCAAGCTCGGCAAGGTCAATCTCGAGGACTTCACCTACACGATGCGGATGATGCCGACGATAGACACGCTGCGGGCCGTGATTCCGCGGGCCACGCTCCACGGAGGCGTCGTGGACCTCTACAAACAGCGCATCACTCTGGGACAACTGCTTGGCCGCGGGCTGGACGCCCGCTACATCGCTCCCGACAGCGCCATGATTGCGGCATTCGGCCCTGTGCCCGAGACACCCGTTCTGCCCGATTCGCTGATGGCGGCGCCATGGATTATCGAAATCGACACGATAGGCTTCGACCGCTCGCATGCGCTCTACACCACGGCGGGCTACAGTCCTACCCCCGGCCTTGACTTCGGCTATATCGAGGCGGACAGCGTGAGCATCGGAGTGAAAAACTTCTTCAATGAGCAGACGACCGTGCGCGTGCCTCTGACGTTCTCGGGCACGGAGCGCTGCGGGGTGCGACTCAATGCGCGTGGCACGCTCGATATAGACTCCGTGGCTCTCGGGCTCAATTCCTTTGCCGTAAGCACCCCTGCCGGCACGGACCTTAGCTTTACGGGGCTGATGGGTATGGGCGACCTGATGACGGATCCTTCGCTCCCGGTGGCGCTCGACGCCCGCGCGGCGCTCGCGCCGGCCGACTTGCGGCTGATGTTCCCGCTGCTGCTGCCTTACTGGGCGGCTCTCCCGGCTGACGAGCCCGTGAACCTTCGAGCCGACCTCAAGGGCACAATGGGGGCACTGGAAATCGACACCCTGGGGCTTGCGCTCAACCGATGTGTATATCTCGATGCCGACGGGCGTGTGGACAATGCCACCAATCCCGACCTGCTTGCGGGCCACGTGAACCTCCACGGACGGATCGTGAATGTGGACCGCTTCAAGAACCTCCTACTGGAGCCCGAGACGGCTAAGAGCGTGAACATCCCGCCGCTGACGCTTGCGGGAAATGTGGACATGCGCAGCGGAGGGGTGATAGACGGCGACCTGACGGCGCGGACAGGCTCGGGAGCGCTGCGGCTGCAGGCTCTGTGGAACTCGAAGATGGAGAGCTACGATGCTTCGGTCAAGGCCACGGACTTCCCCGTGCAGGCTTTCATGCCTCTTGCAGGCGTGAGCAACCTCACGGCGGAGGCCGACGTAAAGGGCAAGGGCTACGACCCCTTTGCGAAGACGACACAACTGCAGGGTACAGCTACGATAAACTCCGCGAGATATGGGGGATATACCTACTCAGGCATCCGGGCTGACGCCTCCATCAGCGGAGGTATGGCCGACATCAACATGGCATCGTCGAACACGGGTCTGGACCTGACGCTGAATGCGAAAGGCAACCTCAACGGCGAGGTCTACCGCTGGACGGCCGAGCTCGACGGTGAGAACATCGACCTGCAGACGCTCAAATTCTCCGAGACGCCTGCTTCGATCGAAACACGCCTGCGGGCTGATGCGGAAATCGGTCCCGGGATGAACAATATCCGCGCCAGCATCAATCTGGACGATCTGTTCTTCCGCCAGTCTACGGGGACAATAGCCGTCTCCGACATTGACGCGCGCTTTACGGCGCTTGCCGATTCGGGTGTGCGTTTCGACCTGACGAACCGCGACCTGAACGCACGTTTCACGTCGCCTGCGCGGCTCGATACCCTGCTGGCGCGCTTCGAACGCGCAAGCACCCTTCTGAACGAACAGATTGCATCGAGGAATTTCAAAATCGACACGATTCAACGGGTGCTTCCCAAGTTCAACTTCACGCTTACGGGCAACAACTCGAACTTTATAAACGACGTTCTGAGGCCCTCCGACATGGGTCTGCAAAACATTTCGCTGAAGGCCAGGAACGACTCCACCCTTGCGCTGAACGGGCGGGTGCTCGAATTCAACTCCGGAGCAACCACGCTGGACACTATCTACGTGGCAAGCGGTCTCTACAAGGAGCACTTCCACCTGCTTGCCGGCATGGGCAACCGCCCGGGGACGCTGGATGCCTTGGCTCGGGTGTGGATTCACGCGACGGTGGACGGCAACGAAGCCAAACTGGGTCTGCGTCAGCGCAACATCAAGGGTGATGTGGGCTTCCAGCTCGGATTCAACGCTCTTCTTGCCGATTCGGCCATCAACGTGAGCGTGGACCCACTGAACCCGATCATAGGCTATCAGCAGTGGGAGGCGAACAAGGGCAACTTCATCGAATATTTCTTCCCCACGGGCCATATCGATGCCAACCTGCACATGACAGGCGGGAAGTCGTCGATTGCCGTCTATACCGAAGATTCTGGAGAAGAGCATGCGGAACACTCGCATGAGCATCAGGATGATCTGATAGTGAAGCTCTCGGACATCCACATACAGGACTGGATAGCCCTGAACCCCTTCGCGCCACCGATGACGGGCGATGCGAGCGCAGACCTGCGTCTGAACCGCACGTCGGGCACACTACTGGGAATGGGGTCGCTCGGACTGACGAACTTCTACTACAACCGCAAGAAGGTGGACGACATCGGGGCATCGTTCAACGTGGCGGCAAACCCCACAGGCCAAATCAATGCCTTCGCGTCGCTCAACATCGGAGGACGGAAGGTGATGGACCTTCGTGGAGCCTTGAACGACTCGACAAGCACGTCGCCGCTGAATATGGATCTGAGCCTGATACGCATCCCGCTTGATGCGGCCAACCCCTTCCTGCCCCCGACAATGGGCTCGCTGCGAGGCACCCTGAGCGGCTCGATGTCCGTAACGGGCAAGACGGAAACGCCGGTGCTGAACGGCTGGATGGCCTTCGACTCGACGGCCGTGCGCCTTGCGATGACCGGGACGGAATATGCCTTCAACGACGTGAAAATTCCAGTGGAGGATTCGCGGATGCAATTCAAGGGCTTCACCATCTCGGGGACGAACGAGAACCCGCTGACCGTAAACGGCACGGTGGATATAAGCGACCTCACGAACACGGGTGTAGACCTTCGCCTGCGGGCCCGCGACATGCAGATAATCAACACGAACAGGGCCAAGCGCGGGGCCGACGTCTACGGCAAGGCCTTCATCGACCTGGATGCGACGGCTCGCGGAAACATGCGCTTCATGGCTGTGGATGCCACGCTGAAGATTCTTCCGGGCACGAACGTAACTTATGTGATGCCTGACGCCACAAGCGAGATTGCCAACTACTCGAGCGGCGAACTGGTGAAATTCGTGAACTTCACGGATTCCGCAGCAATGGCCCGTGCGGATTCGCTGACGGAGAGCACGATGGCGCTGATGCTCGATGCCATACTCACAATCGAGGACGGCTCGACAATCAACGTGGACCTGAGCGCCGACGGGCAGAACAAGGTGAGCATCGAGAGCACGGGCACGCTCAACTACACGATGAGCCCGATGACAACGGGACGCCTGACGGGGCGCCTGAACCTCAACGGGGGCTTCGTGAGATATACTCCGCCGCTGATGTCGGAGAAGCTCTTCTCCTTCGAGGAGGGCAGCTATGTTGCCTTCAACGGCGATATGATGAATCCGACGCTGAACGTCCATGCCACGGATGTGGTGAAGGCGAACGTAACGCAGGAGGGCCAGAATTCTCGACTTGTGAATTTCGACGTGGGCCTCGGGGTAACTGGGACGCTGGAGAACATGAACGTGGCGTTCGACCTCTCGACCAACGACGACATCACCGTGGCGAACGAGCTGCAGAGCATGAGCCCCGAGCAACGCGCCAACCAGGCGATGAACCTGTTGATATACAACATCTACACGGGCCCCGGCACGAAGGGCAATGCCTCGCTTGGGGGTAATCCGCTCTTCTCCTTCCTCGAGAGCCAGCTCAACTCCTGGGCTGCTAACAACATCAAAGGCGTGGACATATCCTTCGGTATCGACCAATACGACAAGACCGTGGACGGGTCGACATCGACAACGATGAGCTACAGCTACCAGGTGTCGAAATCGCTTTTCAACGACCGATTCAAGATAATCGTGGGAGGCAACTACTCGTCGGATGCGAACACGGACGAGAACTTCTCTCAGAATCTCATCAGCGACATCTCGCTGGAATATTTCCTGAACAATACCCGCACGATGTATGTGCGTCTGTTCCGCCACACGGGCTACGAGAGCATCCTCGAAGGCGAGGTAACGCAGACGGGCGTCGGCTTTGTCTACCGCAAGAAAATCCAGCGTCTTATGGATCTCTTCCGCAGCTCCAAGCGCAAGAAAACGCTCCAACCGGAGGCAGAAAGCGAAAACACAGATGAAAACTAATCGCCTGATATATCAACTTGCAGTTGCGGCCGTGGCCGCCCTGCTGCTTGCATCGTGCTCCACGACGCGTCGTATCCCGGACGACGACATCCTCTACACGGGGCTTAAGGGAGTGAAATTCGAAACGCCGGATTCCGTGTCGCTTCCATCGGCGATGAAGACGAGCATCACGGATGCCGTGAATGTACGGCCGAACAACTCGGTGAGCATCCTCGGGTTTGTGTGGCGCTATCCCTTCCCCCTGGGGCTGTGGGTCTACAACAACTGGCCTAATCCGGAAAAGGGCTTCAAGCACTGGATTTACGAGAAACTGGCGGCTGAACCGGTGCTGATGTCGGACGTTCGGCCCGAGGTCCGCACCCACATGATCGAGCAAATTCTCGACAACAACGGCTACTTCAGCGGGACTGCGACCTACGAACTCGTGCAGGGCCGGAACAAAAAGAAGGCTAAGCTTCTCTACACGGTGAATTCGGGCAAGGGCTACCCTATCGACACTCTGGAGCTGCTGCCGGACAGCTGCGCCCTCTACCGGACGATAGACTCGCTTGCGCTGGCTGACCGCTACCTGGCGTCGAAAAGTCCGCGCTTCTCGACTGACTCGCTGAGCATAGCTCGCACACGCATTGTCAATGGCCTGCGCAACAAGGGCTACTACTTCTTTACGCCGAGCTATATAGAATTTTTGGCTGACAGCGTGGCTCGCCGGGGCCACATCGCGCTGCGGATGACCCTTGCATCGAACATGCCGAAATTCGCCCGCGAGCAATTCCGGACGGGCGACGTAACGGTGCATCTCGACCGCTATCAGGGCGGTGGGACGCCGGACACGATCGAGACCAAACGCGCGACGCTGATACAGATGAAGCCGTCGCGATTCCGGACAGGGATTCTGAACGAGAGCATCACCATGCGCAAGGGCCGCATCTTCTCCGTGCGGAATATGGACAGGACGCAGAGCTACCTCTCTCGCCTTGGCATCTTCAATTCCATAGACATACAGCCGAAGGTGGATTCGGCGGCGATAGCGTCGGGGGTGCTGGATGTGGACATCTATGCCACGTTCGACTCTCCGCTTGAGGCTTCGATAGAAGTGAACGCGTCGTCGAAATCCAACTCCTACATCGGCCCGGGCATTACGCTGGGCTTAACGAACAAGAATGTGTTCGGCGGCGGCGAACAGCTGTCGGTGAAGCTGACGGGGGCATACGAATGGCAGACGGGCTCTGCCAACAAGGGGGGTGTGTTCAACTCCTATGAGGCGGGGCTGAATGCGTCGCTTGCTTTCCCGCGGCTGTTGGCGCCGAAATTTTTCCGGGGCACTCGGCGGGAGCTGAACTGGACGCGCATCAATCTCGGGGCCGACATTCTGAACCGTCCGCACTACTTCAAGATGGCTCAGTTCAATACGGGCATAAGCTACGACTGGCGCTACCGCCGGCATGTAGCAAACACGTTCACGCCTCTGAAAATAACATACACCAAACTTATACACACCACCGAGGAATTCGACTCGATAATGAACGCCAACCCGGCCGTGGCCCAAAGCTTCAAGAGCCAGTTTATTCCGCAGATGTCGTTCTCCTACGTCTACGACCGTGCTTTCGGGCGGAACAACACGCTGAACTGGTCGTTTACACTCCAGGAGGCGGGAAATATTTTCTGGGGAATCTACGAGGCCTGCGGCAAGCGAGGCGATAAGAAGCTGTTCGGGCTTCCGTTCTCGCAGTTTGTGAAGGGCCAGGCGCAGCTTGTGTGGGGCCGGAGGCTCGGGCGTGGAGACCAGTGGCTGGTGTCGCGCGTGGCTGCGGGGGCTGCGCATGCTTACGGCAACTCCACGCAGGTGCCCTATTCCGAGCAGTTCTACATCGGTGGAGCGAACTCGGTGCGCGCCTTCACGGTGCGGAGCATAGGTCCGGGCTCATATCGCGGGCCTGAGGGCTCGGATGCAATCGATAACTTCGATCGCACGGGCACCTTCAAGTTTGAAGCCAATGTGGAATATCGTTTCCCGATATTCAGCATCATCCACGGGGCACTGTTTGTGGATTCGGGCAATATATGGCTCCTGAAGGAGGACGCCCAGCGCCCGGGAGGATTGCTCAAGGCGTCGAATTTCCTGAAGGACCTTGCGTTGGGCACGGGAGCGGGTGTACGCGTGGACATCAGCATGCTTGTTGTGCGCCTGGATTTGGGTGTTGGCATCCACTGCCCGTATGATACCGGCAAGAGCGGCTACTACAACATGCAGTCGTTCAAGAAATCGCTAGCTCTGCATCTGGCAATCGGGTATCCGTTCTAAGACTGATTGGACTAATAGGGCTAATAGAAATCAAATAATAATTAAATAAAGCGGGGAGAGTAGCATTAAGACATGCTACTCTCCCCGCTTTATTTTCCAGGGGCTGCTCAGGGTTTGTATTGGATGCGGATTTGGTCGATGGCGGCGTGGTTGGTGTTGATGTTCATGTTGTTGTTTTCGGGACGGAAGTCGAGGGCTATTGTGTGCGGGCCTTTAGTGAGCTCGACTTTGATGGTGTTGGAGAATCCCCAGTCGCTCCAGTTGGCGACGCCACGAGTGGGCATGACGATGACGCCGAGGCGCTGCCCGTCGATGGAGGCTGTGCGGATGGCGCATTTGTTTTCGGTATTGACGGGACCGTTGCCGTTGGCATATCTGACGGAAATGTAGTATGCTCCGTCGACGGGGGCGTCGAATGCGAGAGCCACGGGCTCGGAAGCTCGGTCGACTTCGATGAATCCGTTGCCGGTGTATCCGGTGATTTGGCCCTTCGGGCTGTAGCTGACTTCGGACGAGGCGAGCGTGCGTGCCGAGCCGGGGGCCTGGAGTGTGAGATATGGCAGGGTGCTCATGGGGCGGGATGCGAAGCTTTCGACGCCTTGGGGGCTGATGCCGATGACCTGATATTCTCCGGGGGCGGAGGCATCCCATGTGGTGGAGTGTGTGCGGGCGATGCGCTTGCCGTCCTTGATTATGACGTATTCGCCAATGTATTCGATGGGGTCCCAGACGAGGGTTGTGCCTTCGAGGCGAGCGATGGGGGTGAGAGGGGCTTTGACGTTGGCCGTGTGGTTCACGCTGACTGGCTCGGGGGTGTTGTCGGCCATTGTGATGACGATGTTCTTGACGCCTTTAGCGTTGGCGGGAATGAAGGGACGGGTCTCCTTGCCGTTGACGGTGAAGCTCTTGATTTCGGAGCCGTATCCGCGGACGGTGATGTTGAGGACTGCGTCGCGATACTTGAAGCCCGAGAGGGTGCGCTCGGCTTCGAGCGTGCGGGGCACGAAGGGGGAGAAGGCGAGGCCGTCTTTTTCGAAGTGGATGCCGAAGAGAATCTTGTGAGTGATGGCGAGGTTGCCGGCGAGACACCAGAGCATGTTGGAGGAATTTAGCTCGGTGGCGATGTCGCCGTTGTCGAGGACGAAGTTTTCCTTGTTTGTGGCAAATAGAGCCGCGGGCCTGAAAACCGAACCGATTGCCTCGAGGGTTCCTTGCTCGTTTTGGGCTTTGGCATTAGCGAGGGCCCAAAAAGCTCCTACCCACGGCCAGAGGGAGTTGTTGTGATACGGGGGCATATCGGCAATCTGGGGGAAGAAAATTGCGGCGCCGAATGGTGTGGTGGGATTGGAGGCTGTGATGGTGCGTGCGCGCTCGGGGGATGCGACGTCGTATAGAATGGCGAGGGATTCGCCGAGGGTCTCGGCGCGGGGATTCAGTATGGGCTCGTTTACGCCGTAGGTGTACATTGCATAGTAGCCTTTGTCGGGCATCCACAGGCGGGAGTTGACGGCATTTTCGATTTTCTCGGCTTCGGCGAGATATTTGTCGGCCTGGTTGCCTTTCTTTGGGCCGAGCTCTTTTTCGAGTTCGGCGAGAACGCGCAGGGCCTGAGCGTGGACGATGCTTGTGCCGAGGGCTTCGGTAGAATATATGTCGGCGGTCTGCATCCACTTGGGATGGCTCTGCTCGCGCCAGTCGATGAATGAGGTCTCGCCTCGGACGAGGCCGTCGGGGGAGCTGACGGTGAGGAGGTCGTCGTCGAGGGAGCGCTTGATGACGGGGTAGATGTATTCGAGCCACTGGCGGTCGCCGGTAACTTTATAGAGCTCGTAAGCTGCGAGGGCCCAGATTTCGCGGTCGGAGCTGACGGGCCAAGCGCCACCGCTGCCGGTGTCCTGAATGATTCGGCCGAGGGAATCGACTTTCTTCATGAGTGAAATTTTCGAGGCCTCGGGCTGAAGGTAGGCCATGGAG
>CAMWQB010000007.1 GCA_947176295.1 uncultured Porphyromonadaceae bacterium | reverse complement strand
AACGGATCGGCTCTGAAATTCAACCCCGATTAAAGCAAATTCAAGTAAATGCGCGCTTCGTTTTTGTCGCGCCCCGACCATCACACCCCACATCCTCAATCATATCAGCGAGTTACGCACATTTCAAGCACTCAACACTGTGCTCGCTTCGTTTTTATGCCCATAGTCGTAGGTAGTTTTCTGGTTATTCGCATTGTTTCGGTTGCCCAAGACTTTACGTCGTTTGCTTCCATAAGTGAAAGTATTCGGGCTTTGATGCTGTTGAGTCGAGTTTCAGCATCAGTTTTGGCCTGAATTAGATTGCGGATTATGCTTTCCTGAGATTTGATGTCCTCTGGAATTGCATAGGGATTTGAGAACTGTTCGCCCTTTGAATCAGCCAAGAGTAGTTCCTTTACTATCTCCGAAGGGATTCTGACAAGTTCAATGAATTCAGAGATATGGTCGAATGTGCCATCTTTCTTTGCTTTATTGCGGATATGAAGGATGAAGATGCGTCTAACCTTTGCTTTTTTATTTTGTAATTCAAATAGATATGAGTAAACTGAGAGCTGCCAGCGAGCCTTTTCTCTCTTCTCCGGAGTCATTACGCCGTAGGTCTTGATGTCGCCGATATCAAAGGTATCATCATCAACCCGATACACCTTATCTATCAGTGAGGCGAAGTTTTCATTGTCAGTAATCAGGTATTCGGAGGTTTCATGTACCAAGCCTTGTTCTGTAGTCAGGCTTATGTAATCCACCACCTCCTGTGTTCCGTCGTTTTCCCAGTTCATATCGAAATCTTCAATGGACTGGTGTACTTCTTTCCCATATTCCGCCGCCTGTCTGATTATGGCTTCAGGAATGCCGGCGTAAGTATCTGGGAATAATTGACGTTCCAACATTCCCGTTATGCCCGAGAGGTATTTGTCTTTCTCAGGCAGGTAGTAGGTATGGTCATCTTCGTTGAAGACCACACTACATTGTTTGAGTTCTATTCGTTTTGTTGCCATGTCATGCTGCTTTTTGAAGTTGCTCCTTTCGAGCCGTGAAGAGAGCGAGGATTTGAGGATTGTTCTTCACCTCATTCTCGTGCTGACGATAGAGAGCATTGAGTTCTTGGGTTGATTGTGTCGCATTGATAGCCTGACGGATTCCATCATAGCGGTCTCCTGAAGCCTTGCGTTGCTTTCTTACTTTTGTGGGGGCTGGGGGTTGCTGAAATTCGTCGTTACTTGATTCTACGGTTTCAGGCATATCCTCACCTGCATAGATGTAGATTGCTAATCCGAACATGGCCAGGCATTTTACTAAGCATCTCATCAATGCCTTGTTGATGTCGAACATGGTGGCCGCCTCGACTTTCTTTTCGACATACTGGCGGTTTACTTTGTCCCACACCTGATAGGTATATGGTTCAGTTTTCATTGCTTTGTTGGCACCGTCCATTACCGGGAGCCACATTTCGTATGTAAGCCCATTAGCCGAAACCTCCGTGAACACCATGATTCCCATAAGAGGGTCAACGAAGTAAGGCATATTGGTTTTCTGATCTTTGATGATACGATACGTAGCTGTAGGATAAACCTCCTTAAAGGCTTTCCATGCATTTGCCCACGAAACGTAAGTTAATCCGTTCTTGGACTCTGTTTTCTCATTGAGATTGAGGGATGTGAGCTGATTGAATTTTTCAGCTACCTGTTCCTCATAGCTCTTATGGCCGGGAAAAGTCATTGGAGCTAGATCGAAATCTTCTGAAGACATGATTATTTGAATTTTGAGATTTGATAAAAGAAAAGAGACTCCACACTTTTTGATTATTATAGTGTAGAGCCTCCCTTCGTTGATGGATTAATTCAGGAACCAGCCGTAGGAGTCATCTGTGCTGTTTATGGCGTTGGCTATTCCTGTTGCGAATGTGGTACAGTTGGCATTACGTTCTATCCACAAGTCGCTGTAAGAGTTTTTGACAGCCTCATTGAGAAGATTCATTAGCTGCCAACAAGAGATTGAGCCATCAGAGTTATCCCCGATACCGAAGTTGGGGTTCTTGATGTACTCTTTCGTTGCCGCATTTACCACTGAGTCACCGAGAAGGATTTGTGGTAACTGTTTCTGCTGATTGTTGGGGAGTGCTTGATAAAGTCTCAGTCTCCCGATTATCTTGCAGAACTGTTCTTGAGAAAGCAATGTATTGTTCAGGGCTTCCAGATTATAGAGGGTTGCTTCCTTCACCTCATTGAAGCGCTGGAAGAGTTGTAAGGCGTGTTGGAATATATCTGCCTCTGTCATGCAAAGGAGATTTTCTGACACACCATCGCAGGTCAACATCATATTAGAGCAAACACGGACACGGAATCCGATGAAGATCCGAAAATGCTGTGGATTCTGGCGAGCGTATAGCTTATCCTCATGGTAAGAGCGAGTGCCACCGATTGTGAGGCTTACGCATTGACCATTGATAGAGGATGTGAAGTTGCAGATCTGAGCGATCCATGCAAGACGCTGATAGAAGAGTGTCTTTTCGTCGTCACGCAGTTCGGTTACCTTCTTGTGTTGAGCCGAGGGGATTCTGCCGATTATGGGATGGCTGCATCTTGTCTCAGCTGTTGTGATATTTCCCTGACCGAATATTACTTCGGCAGCTTTGCGAGTAGTCTCAATAAACTTCTGATGCGAGATAGTGAGACTGTTATCGCTGAAGGTCGGGATGATGTTTCGATAGGTCAGCTCCTCCATGCTTATTTCATGTGAGGGGCCTTCGATAAAGTTGGGATGATTTTCTTCGTAAGTATCATGCAGAGCCTCACGGACTTCCCATACAGGTTGTGTGATGATACCATTTTCAGGCATCACTATTAAAGAGTTGTTTGACATATTACTGTTATTTAGGGGTTAGACAAAATCGAAGAAGCCGACTGACCAAAGAGATGCTATTATGCTATTTTCTAAGGTCAATCAGCTTCTTCGCCGATTTCAGGAGGATGACTATTACCTCTCCTAAGATTATGATGACTTGGAGCGATTTTTTCTTTGTCACGCTGCCAAGGGGATTTGGGGAGACGACGGAGAGTGATCCCCATCGTCATCGGGGTTAGTACCGGGCGACGTTTTCATACGTTCCCGAATCTTGAAATAGAGTTCCGCCAGTATAGAACCGGCGATGATTATCTGGCTGGCATTTCCAACCAGACTTACTGCATTTGTTAATTTACTGTTCATTGTTGTTATATATGTGTTTATTAAGTGTTATTTCTGATTTTCGTTTCTTCTTTAAAATAAGGCTATGGAGTTTTCTCATCGGGATGGATTTATTGCGTAATATGAAGAGGGAACTAATTATAGGGGGGAATTAATTACAAATATGTAGGCTAAAATACAAATACCTAATTTGTAGGTAATTATGTGAAGCTATATAGTTCTCCACATCTAATTAGTTCCCCTAAGGAGTAATGTCCTTAAAGACTTCGGCTGAAAACTGAACTCTTTATCGAGGAGAAAAAAAGGAAGAGCCGTTATCAATCATCTTCTGATTGACTGAGCTCTTCTATAATGGGCGTAAGCTTTCTTTTAGCAAGACTGAAGCTATACTAATTTACTTAACTGCGTTTCCATTCTTCCAATAAGATTCAGGTTTCTTCTTCAGAGACAAGTCTTACCGGGTAAAGTATATTTTGTGATGATTTCCTGATAGATATTTAACTATAGGATTTATAATCATTACATTATTAAGGCTTTAAGGTTTTTATAACTGTGAGTTTTACTGAGAGAAAATTATCATCCATAGAAAACTCAGATTTTGCAGTACGTTTGATTCTTCAATGTGAAATAATATTAACTACTTGTTTCTGAGATTATACATACTATCCTCAGTTAAGAAAGAAGATAAAATCAACTTGAGTCCTAAACATGATGCTCGAAGCACTAAGTTGCTTCTGAGCATCTTTCTGTGGATATATTGTATTAAGGCCTTTTTTCTGTTCCTTATATATATTAGGTCACTTTCAAAATTCTAGGTCCTACTTGATTTTCATAGTAATTCCCAATTTCTCCAGACTTTTGACAAGATTATCATACTTACCTGTTCTCTTTCTGTCTCTTTGTATCAGTGTAAATAAATCATTCAGTGTGATAGAGAAGCAATAAACCTCTTGTTTTCGAAGATGTTCGGCAATCATAGGATCATACTGGAATAATTTCTTTATCTCATTCCAGAAGTTTGCTCTTATTTTGGCGCTGACAAAAATCTCTATCAACCACTGAGGATCTCCGTTACTGATTTTATTGTTTTGCACAGTATCGTTTATCAGATAGTTCTCCAAATCAGAAATAAATCCGGAATTAAAGTCGGATGAATAGTATATTGAATATTCTTTACCATCATGCAGGCGTATACCAATTCTAGATAGGAGCTGTATAAATGCCCACAACTTATGATGTCCATTATCGATATTTACGCCATAGTGATTGTTGAATTTTGTAGTTTCCGAATTAGTCAGGCTCCAATCTCCTGCCAGTATGATTTCTCCATAGTCCCGGAATTGATTAGTTGACTTACTCTCTGCCGATCCATAGTAGATTACATCATACATACCATAAATTAATCGCGAATCCAGCGCAAGATTATTTTTGACCTCATTAAAGTATTTGTCGTCATTCTTTATTGCGCTGTTCACACCTTGATTCTTCCAGACCACAACAAGCGTCTTCTTCCCATTCTGCTGATTCCATCTTATTCTGTCGGAGATTATCGATATAAACTGCGCATAAGCATTCGGGGCAAGATTCTCTCGGCGCTTCAATACAAATGGGAACTGTACAAAACGGACTTTACAGTTATATTTATCCCTAATATCCAGCAGGGTGTAATATTGCGACCCTTGGAATAGTACATTCCCTACACCTTCCAGTACCATAATCATAGTGTTGACCTGTTGGCGAGCAAGGTGCAGTGGGGTAAATGTTATCTTAAGCTCAGAATCTTTCGAATTACACCACCGGCTGCAATACTGGGGGATTAGGTTCATTATAACATCTCTCTTAATGCGGTTAATATGCGTCTTATCTTTAGGGAAGGGATCCAGAGGTGTGTCCTTGATGAAATTCCGGTAGTTGTCTCGCACTATGTGTAATGGAAGAGGGTGCCATTGGCCATATATATCCTTTTGTGCAAAAGCAGTCATTAAGGCTCTTGGCATCTTGAAAAATGGCTTAATAAACTTGGGCGTTTCATCAAAGATAACGAACTTTCTCAAATCAGGTCTCGCCAATAGAGACTGAAAATCACCGTCAAAAGCATTTACCTGATATTGGGGATTATATATCAGAAAATAATTTATTAAGTCACTCCAGAAACGAACATGAGTTATAAGAACGACTTGCTTTGTGAGTAGTATTTCTGGGGTATTTTGGTACTGCCGAAGATAGATTTCATGCCGAGGGTCACTTGAGATTATCATTACATCATCCGGGCTGATTCCGATGCTATGCTGCTCTGATAATATCCAACTATACATTTTATCTAATTCCTCAATAGTATCAACGCAGTACAGTATTCCTTCGTGATGTCGCTGGCGAATAATCGACTTACAGCACTCGGTTTTCCCAGTTCCACAGCCAGTAGATAATACATAGCATCCATTCTGACCGGGGACATTAATTACTCCATTGGCAAGATTTACATCGAAACTGCCGTCACAATTAAAATTAACGTTAAATATTTCCTTCATTGTTTTTATCATTGATTACTATCCACTCGTCTGTATGAACACGAAGCAGAAAATTCACATAATTTTCCAACTCTTCATCGGTAAAGAAAGCCGAGTCAAGTTCCGGCTCCTTCTTCAATCTCTCGAATTCTTCTTTTGCTTGCGCTCGCACCCATGACAAGCGTACAAGACGTTTGATACTAGGTTTTTCCATATAGGTGTTATATTGGTTCATGTGTCAAAGACCGGGAATAGAAACAAATCCATCACCGGCCAAAAGGTTGTTAATTAAACTTATATAGTTTTTTCTCAGGTCGATCTGTCCAATCTTGATATGGCTCTCTTCCTTGGTAGATTACATCCCAAGACCTTTCATCAAGTCGGCAGTTAGTGTCATGGTCTTTCTTCATTATAGTGTCATGCCGGATTTTGTCGAAATCTATATATTTCTTGTCACTGGCATCACACCACTCTAAATTTTCAGAGCGATAATCGAGATAGTCATTGTTGAGATGGAGAATCACGGGACTAGCAAATTTCGATTTATCACCGTTGACAAAACCGAGATCTTCAAAAACTTTATCTGCCGAAATCTGATGCCTTTCAGTCGTGCCCCATCGATTCTTCTCTTCATACATCACCCAGGGTTCAGGCTTATGGTACGTCCAGTCCAAATCGGAATCGTAGAGATAATCAATGTAGGGGAGATCATGAGTGCCCTGCTTGATGACCCCATTCTTGGTTGCATTAATCTTTCGATTTTTATACCACCACTCTTTTCCAAGCGTCTCGTATGCGGCTATGGTATCAGGCGTTTCCTCTCGCCATTCCAGATTTGAGATCGCAGAGTTCCCCATATCCCCGTCTTTATGATAAGGGAAATACTTCCTTCCGTCTTGCGGCTCACGCCCCCTGAAGCAAGAGAGAACGAGAACATCAAGATACAAACGACCTTTATACCGGTCAACTATATATGCCCTTTCACATTCCTCTCTATAAACAGGATATTTGTATAGGCCATTCTTTGTATATCTCTCTGCATATTCGCCATCGTTGCTCACATATATACCTGTGGAGTAGTGTTTTCTGAGGTACTCACGCTTGTAATTTTTTGCCATTTCTGTTAGATTTAGATTTCTTTGAGTTAATTATTAATTCTACCCCAAGCTGTTCCTTGAGGTAGCGCACAAGAATTCTGTAGGCATCGACTCTTTGTCGGTTGCGTGGGCAGATTTTTAATATCTCTTGAAGAGAAATGGTTATATTCATTCCGGGTCTGAGTTCTATGATTCCCGCAAATTCACACAGTCGTTTTACGTCATCTGCAAACTCCTCTGAGCTAACTATCTTTCGGCTCGTTAAATTCTCGACTTTCTTAATTGGATTCTTCTCCAAGTGTCCGGAGAGGCTTGATACATCCAAATAATCGAGTTGAAACAAATTATCAATAAGCATATTAATGTGTATTTATTTATATTCTACATCTCTTTCCTCCACCTTTCCGTTGAAATGTTTTAGGAATATGTTTTCAATCTGGTGTCCACAGAGCCTACCGCACTGCGACATCTTTTCGGCCATCTCCTCAATGAACCCGGAATATTCACCTTGACAGAATCCGAGAAAAATCTTTGCCTGATGGTCAAGATCTTCCCTAAGTTCTACGTCATCTATCCCAAGAGATTCCGCACTTAAGATCTCACCGCAGTAAAGAGCATGACCGGCAATTGTTCCGACTATGTCACATACGAATGCTATGCCTTCCCTATCTTCACTATTCTCCAGACCTGTTGGAAAGCAATAATCGAAACTAATGTCACCCCGGATATTAAATTGTCGGATGACGAATGATTCTTGTGTGCTAATAATAAAGGACAGAGCCGTAGCTGCTGCCTGATAAGCTGCATCCATATTATATTTTGGTTTCGGCTTGGATTCTTTCTTTTTCGTCATGAAATTTTAAAATTTAAATTTGGTTTGTATCATATGAGTTAGGCTGTTAAGGTTGGATAAGCGTCTTATAAAGCATGCCCACGTTAGAGTCTCTACTTGCCTTTTCCTCATGTTCTTGCACATTTCCACTCTTGATATTCTGCATCAGAAATCTTCTCAAACTTATATCCTGACTTAGAGTGCATCCCATCGGACCTTTTTAGCGCATAGTACACACTGCCGTCTTTCAGGCCGGTGGCTTTCGCGGCATCTGTCTGACAGAGATAGCAAACGACCGTCCCGTCCGGGGCTGTAACCTTGATGCATTGACTGCTCTCTCGGCGTGTTTCATTTCTTTTGGCGATAACTGTGGCCGGTATTTTCTTACCCTTCCACGAGCCGCCTCCATTCTTATCGCGCCACTTTTCAGCTCCGACAGTAGCGGCTTTCGGTTCAGTACCTTTCATACGCAGACTCTGAGCCTTGCGCATTTCTTCTGTTCGTTTCTTCCCGGTATTCCCTGCCGAAATTTTCTTTTTCTCTTCGTCAGATTTAATACGGCCAGTGCTTTTCTGTCTGAGAATTTCTTTTGTCGCATCCGATTGAGGTTTCCCCCGCCGATTGTCTCCATTCTGCTTTCGCCGCGCTTCATCGAATACCACACCTGCATTACCGGCTCCTCCACGATTGCCATTGAAGCCGTTTTCGTATGAGTTAAACTTATCAATATAGTGAGTTTCACGTTCATACAAAAAATTTTTGCATTCATCTTTGGTTTTCGCATACACAACTTCAAGAACTTCATACCCCCAAGCATTTACCCCATATTGATTTCTTGCATTACTTATTTTGGATCCGGCGTAGTCAGGACTGTTAACTTTATTCCATGACCTGACACGAGCTGCCTCGTCCATCGTTTCGCCGACATAAGATTTGCCATCATCAACACAACCAGGCTTTATGAGCCATCGACGATATACAATTCCCCAGAACGCAAGAGAAGAGTCTCCCAACGAACCGTATAGAGATACTGGTTTGGAGTTGGATTTTGCAACATTTTTATTGATGACTCCCAGAGTTGCACCCGGAAGGACAATGGCCTGCTCCTTGAGCAAACCATCGTCAGGTGTCATTTTCTCACACATCTACTAGTTAGAATTTGAGGTCCTTAAGAGTGCGTTTTATATAGTTTTGAGTCTATGAAAATGGTTACGAACTACATTGTACTTTCCCTCTCTGTTCGCTTAATATTCTTAATTTTGTAGAATAAATTGCTTATAAGAGCGTCAATCTCAAATATTTTGCTTAACTTTGCATAATCCGATGGAGGAGAAATGCCGTCGGAAAAGAAAAGTGTCAAGCTTTCTTTCTCAGTTGGAACGAACCGCCAATTCAAATAACAGACTGGGATGGAGTGAGATTAGACGCTCTTTCTGTTTTTGTCGCAACTATCCTGCGGCCGTTGTTGCCGTACATTAGCATAGACAAAACCAGAGGGGCAGTTTATTCTACCCTCATATATCATCCGGTCTGTAGGCCTTGGCGGGCCTGTTCCAACTATGATAGAGGTGCGATAAATTCCCCTCTTTTCTTTTATCCCATAGCAACCGCCGAATTAGGGAGTCAGGAGGCAGTAAATGTAGTCTGTATGGAAATAACGCTGACTTCAATTTTTGACTCTAATAAGCAAGTTCTTGCCGAAAAGTTAGAGAGTTTTTCTTTGCCGAAAGATTCTCTATCTGTTGAGAAAACGGTTGTAGACTTCCTAAATGAACTATTTGAGAACGATGGCGCTTATCGTCTTGGTTTGACACAGTCTGAGGATTATATACTTCAATCTACTATTCAACTGCTACGTTCACAACAGGATATTGCTTTTGAGATCGTGTCAAAGGCATCTGAATACAATAGAGATTCAAAGGTTGTATCTGAACCTCAAAAAGAAAATAACCAGTACACAAATTTACTTGGGACCGGAATCGGCGCATTGGCAGGAAGCACATTGGGTACTTGGGGGGCAGTATGCGGAGCTATAGCAGGAACCGCTATTGCAATATACCTTTCCATTGGAAAGAAGAAATCACAAGTTGTAGATGCGAAAGTCGTAAATACTATAAATGTTAATGCTTTTGTCAACATTGTAAAAAAAGTATGTGAAAGCATTGACAACGTTATGGAAACCTACAGGGTACAAGTAAAGCGCATTGAAAATTCTTACAAAAATATTGAAGAAGACGTACCTCTTTCAAAATATTCCCATCTTTTCAGTCAAATTGAAGATCTCCATGATGTAATAGAATCGGAAAAATCTAACATTCCGGTTTCGGTAGTTGAAGTCGAAGCATCCCTCATTAGATCCCTTCGCAACTATGGCTTAACCATGAAAGACGGACGGATTGTATCAGTAAAATAATCATCAGCCAATGAAAGAACTGATTATACCAAATAAGAGCAAGCACCAATATGTAATTGGTATAGATTTCGGTCATGGTGAAACATCAGCAGCCATTTGTGAGCTCGAATGGGATAAGGATGCAAGTCACCGCGAATCCGAAGTCTTGGATCTTGACATGAATCGTCAAGCAAGAAAGAAAGTCATACCTTCAGCCATTTGTATAACCGATAATAAGATTTATATCGGGGAGGATGCGTTCTCTCATATGTCCGAAAATGAAGGCATACGTGTTAGTTTCAAAAAGTCACCGAAATCACTTTACGGTAAGGACGAGCAGCTTATGATGCGTTTTATGGAGGAGGTGTATTCGGAGATACGTTCAGCAGATGACCGCCTCACAGACACGAACCATATCGTCTATATAGCTCGACCATCCGGGTGGAATGATGATGCCACTAAAGAAACATACCGGCAGATGGCTCTTGAAGCCGGTATCCCCTTGGCTGGTCTAACCTCAGAATCTCGCGCTGCCATTTTTTATGCTCGCAGTCCTAAAGTTAACTTCCTTAATAACATTACGAAGGGCGCACTAGTCTTTGACCTAGGCTCAAGTACGCTTGATCTCACATATCTCTCAAACGTTGACAATAATCCAATTGATCAGGGTTATGATGATGGCGCTTCAAAAATAGAAGAAGCCATCTATGAGAGATACATTCAGCCAGAAACAAAAGAATTCCTTGAAGAGTATCCCATATTTGTAGATGCATTAAAGTTCAGAGCACGTCGTTGCAAGGAAATTGCATACAGCAAAAATCCTGATGACTCAACAGATGAAGCATTCAGACTACGTCAGATTCTTCCCAAGAATACCGATGCATGTCAAAAATATGGTAAAACCGAGATAGAACTTTATATTGAAAATATAGAGGAGCTTAACCAGTTAATAGAGAATCAAAAGCACTATATATCCGATATTAAAAAGCATCTTATTGAATATCGCGAAAAAGAGATACCCGGTCGTAAAGTCTATGGCGTTCTTCTCACTGGCGGAGCGTCCCGTATGGCATTCCTTAGCCCGATCATAGCTGAAGTTTTCAATCTCGATATTGAAAGTCAAGTGAAATATGACCGTGATAATCCTTCGCTGACAATCTCACGTGGCATAGCATTGCTTGGTGCGACTGATGCCATTACAAGCGTATTGGTGTCCGATCTTAAGGCGTCGATCCAACCGATGTTTAGTGATGACAAGCTTTTCAACAAGTTGGTTGGAGACCTTGCCTGGGCAATCGCCTCTAAAGCATGGGACCAAGTCGAATCAACGTGTAATCGCTGGATCAAGAACGGCACAACAACAGATGCTGATGAAATGAAGGAATGGGTTCAACAGGACCTGAAATTCTTTCAAACACATTATCTTGGCAGTATTATTAATGAAACACTCAACAATTTCGTTAAGGAACAATCGGAGCGTGTACGAAAGGAGATGAATGCTATCATCTCGCGTTATGCACCAGGTCAGGAAATTGTAAGGTTTGGAAATGTCAATCTTGGACAACAGGAGGCTATCGAAAATACGCTAGCTGAACTCAATAATGTAATTTCCAAAATAGGAAAGGATATGGGAGATATAATTTCCGACATCTTATGGAAGGCTTTAGCAGTATTTCTATGGGGCGTGTTCGCATTACCTTATTATATCTTGAAGTCTTTGCTAACAAGCGACGAGAGCAAGCGTAGAGATAAAGCCCAAAACATCATAAAGAAGAAAATCGAAATAATCAACAACGTCAAAGGCTCTATCCGTGATAATCTAACGAAGAATAGAGACTTCAAAAACCAGATGACATCAGCGATCAAATCGTATTTTGACACTTTGATTGACACGAACCTCCAACGAGTAAGAATCCCTATTGAATAATATGGAGACCAACAAACTACAGACAATCACTCCTGCTCAGGCAGCAAAGTTTGAGCCGGAGGCAAAGATTTTGGCTGCAAACGGCATATCCCAGTCGCTATCTTTCACCATGGAACGGAAGTATCTACGAGATATCTCTCCGCGTGACGGACTATTTCGCTTGGCACTTCCCACTCCTTATTCAAAGTCAATGCCGTCTGATGTACAATGGCTGAAAATAGAACAAATCGGTCGGCCTATTGACAATACGCCAGAAGTGTGCTTTAACGCCATTCAAAAGATATTGGCCTCTTGCCATTTACCAAATAAAACCGAGCTTGTTTTTCTTGTAAAGGGATCACGAGAAGGTTATAATCTATTCTTAGGTGTAAGATCACACGATAGCGCTGTAATAGACGAAGACTTCACCGAAAATTTAGGCCATTTTATCGAAGGTGTTTGGCCAGGTATAAAATGCTCTACCTATGCTAAAGAAATAAAAGCCATCTCGGATAAGATACAGAAGTATCGCCATGTAGATGCAATCACAGGTATTCCATCAATGGAAAGTCAGTATAAGACTATTTATCCTGCGACAATTGACACCCTTCTTGCGGGCATGAGAGATATTGACTTCACATACGTTGTTATCGCTTCTCCGATTCCAACTAATGATGTGGATGGTATCCTATATCAAGTCCGTGATTTCAATGGTCAGGCGGAATCTCTGAAATCTTTCAACTTCTCCGAGAACACTTCGTCTTCAATAGGTAAGACCTTAAATCGTTCAAAAACGCTTACCGATTCCACCAATGAGAGTACTCAAAGTAAATCTGGTTGGGGAATGGTAGGCGCAGGGCTCATGCTTGCATCTTGTCTTTTCCCGCCTGCTGGTGCAATAACAACTGCAATAGCCATCGCAGACGGTGCAAATAGAATAGCGGGAGGTAATTTATTGGCTGACTTCACACCCACGAAAACTGTTGGGAAATCTCATTCTGTAGCTACTACTGAAGGAGAGAGTGACACATACTCAGAACAACAAGGCAAATCTATTAGCACAAATATAGTCAACAAACAAATTGAGGCTGTATCGGAACACTTGTTTTATCATTCCAAACGTTTTGAGACGGGTAAGGCAATAGGTTGCTGGAGTGTTGGGGTCTATATGCTTTGTGACGATAGACATAAGTTGCAAAGTGGTTCGATGCAACTGAAATCAATAGTGAGCGGCAAAGAATCTATATATGAACCCGTGCGTATTCATCATATTGATGATGTCGTAAAGTCGGTAATGCCTCAGACACTTGCTTGTATGTCTGCTCCGCTTGTAAAGATTTCAACGCCTAATGGTTTCTTTCAGCATCCTTTGGGGACACATTTTAATGATCTTCGGACTGTCTTAACCACTAAAGAACTATCATATCTCATTAACTTCCCGCTGCGATCTGTACCGGGTATTAGCGTAATAGATAGTTCGCCTGAATTTAGTTTAAATTCCCAGACATTAGACAGTCCGGGAACCATCGATTTTGGCAAACTGCTTTACGGTGGTACGCCTGTCAATATTCCATATCATCTCACACTTTCAGATCTGAGTAAGCACACACTGCTGTCAGGCATCAATGGATCGGGTAAGACCAATACGGTGATGGCCATTATAAACGCGATCTCAGATAGGTTGCCATTCCTTATCATTGAGCCGGCAAAGACTGAATATGTGAATTGGGCGGTAAAATATAACAAACTTCATCCTGAAAGGCCTGTAACCATCTATATGCCCGGCTGCAAAGTCTACAGGGATAAAAAGACCCGCGAAACCGTGGAATTAGCAGAATTAAAGCTGAATCCTTTTGAACCAGTATGGCTGGATAAAGAGCAGGAGCCAAACGTGCTCTCGCACATCGACCGGATCAAATCCACCTTCGCCGCAGCCTTCCCAATGTATGACATCCTGCCTGTACTGATGGAGGATCTGATCTACTCAATTTATCAGAATAAATCAACAGACTGGCTTGGAAAGGAACCTGTTTTCGGACAAACAATGCCTCCAACACTTAATTCAATGAGTGTTGGTGTGGATAATGTCATCTCAAACCGCCAGTATGAGCCGCGCATAGAGATGAACATGAAAGCGTGCCTGAACACGCGCATCGATAGTCTCAAACGCGGATGGAAAGGAAAGATGCTCAACACGGTTCATTCAACACCCTGGGCTGATCTTTTCGAGCGTCCTGTAATCATCAATCTCTCTTACGTGGGCGATGATGTGGATAAGGGCTTCTTCATGGCACTTATTCTCCAGTTCCTTTATGAGTATCGGACTGCATGTGCGGAACTGGGACGAGTGGATTTCAATGACAACACCTGCAAGCACCTCACAGTGATAGAGGAGGCTCACCGCGTTATGATGAAGTGCGATAAGCCGGATATGCCCCAATATAAGACGGCGATGATGTTCTCAAATATGCTCTCTGAGATACGCGCTTACAGTGAAGGTATGTTCCTTGTAGATCAAGTTCCCACCCGACTTATTCCGGATGCGATCAAGAACACCAACACTAAGATAACCCATCGTCTGGTTGCTGAAGATGATTCTAAAGCCATAGCTGAGGCAATGGGCCTTTCCAAGGAACAGAGAAGAATCATCCCGAAACTAATGGTCGGGGAGTGTCTAGTCTCAACAGCCCTAACTCCCGACAAGTATTGGGTTAAGGTCAATAAATCCAAATAACTATGCTTGAAGACTTTGAAGGACTGGAATATTCAGTTCGGCCATCCGAGGATTTCAAGGATTCAATAACTCCGGCTCAATCGGAATACATCAACGAGTGTGTTGAGGGAGAAAATCCCTTGGCTCTCGTTGACCGTATAGATGAATTATCCCCTTATCAGCCCCCAAAAGGGATTGATAGCAATGCCGAGATTGCGGAAATCGTGGAACCTGTTAAGGACAAGATAGACTCAAAGTATCTTGAAGCTCCGGCTGATTTAGAGCTAGTACAACAGATAGGCGACTATCTTGTCGGTGTTGATGTGTTAAAATTCGAAAATTGGCAGGCTCTTTCGTCTACCGAGCGTCATCAGGCCCTATTGGATGCTGAATACAAAATAGCAGAAATAGAACATCGTGAGTTCTGTCCAATAGAACTCAAAGAATTGCCGGAAGGGCATTACGGATATTATTCACCTGTAGAAAAGACAATCACCTTGAATGCCAGATATGTCAACGGTAGTGATTTTGTCAGCTACAAAGAAACTTTGGATACTTTGATCCATGAAGGCCGTCACGCTTATCAGGACTATAATATGACAGAGCGTGAAGTGCATCCCCGAGGTGGCGAAGTGACCAACTGGAAATGGAACGAATATCAGATAGGTTATCGAAGTGCTGAATTGTATGGATTTGAGGAATACGCCATGCAACCGGTTGAGACAGATGCCCGAGCTTTTGCTGAAGATGTTCTAAGTGCCTATTTAAATATAACTGCGTAATGGAAGAAATAGTAAGTATACTTGTCAATCGCGGATACCCTGAGAATGCAGCGAGAATTGTAGCCGGTAAGTTGTCGAATCTGTCAGGACAATTAAGAGAAGCGGCGCAGACATGGCTTAAAACCAGTAATGAACCAGTTGTAGCCTCTCATTGCTATTCGACAAAAACACTTATGGAAAGGCATCCAGGAATGACTTATCCTGCTGCACTTCTTACTGTCGATTGGTTGGAACGTGAACCAGATAAAGCTAAGTCAATAATTGAACAAGGAATAAAATAATTACCCAATGCCCACATTTGAGATAACAGCACGACATCAGATAGATCGAACCGGTGGCCTCCACATAGATCGCGGGCAAACCTTCACCATAAATATTAATATGATGGGGATAACTCCGACTAATCTTTTCGGTAATTCCCGCTGTGCTGACCAACTTGTACGTCAGTTCCAACTCAATGGCATAGATGTCCCCAAGACAGACTCCGGAGTTTACAGCCGTGGAGCCTGGGATATAAAAATGAAGTAATCATGAGCAAAAAAATATGGATATGTCTTTGGGCATTGGTGTTATTTGTATCCATGCCAACATTGGCTCGGGTTTACAAACTTGACGGCTATGTAGGCGATAAATATCCTGTGATCATTGAATTGGATGAGCATGATGACGGTTAT
This sequence comes from uncultured Porphyromonadaceae bacterium, assembly GCA_947176295.1. Classification (GTDB taxonomy): domain Bacteria; phylum Bacteroidota; class Bacteroidia; order Bacteroidales; family Muribaculaceae; genus CAG-873. Next base: position 29,019 of record CAMWQB010000007.1, on the reverse strand, counting down.
ATCTCCGGCCGATATGCCTATAAGTCGACTCTACAGAAGAATGGTGATGTGGAATGTTCTTGGCTGTCAATCAATCCAAATTACAATAATCCCGAAACTCAGTGGACTATCCGCGACTGTAAGCCCGATGTGGTGGAAGAATGGTTTAACGTGAATTTCAACGACCGCAAGCATCTTACAGCCAGGATGAAGAACACAAAGGGCAAGACTTATGATGTAGTCGCTAACGTAGTCTCTCTGGGCAATAATGAGAATCTAACTGCATACTACAAGCAACACATCGGCGAGATGCTCTGTAACTTCGACATGTTCAACGACCTCCAGGTAAAGTCTCGCCTTGTCAATCTGATGGGCGAAACCTCCTACTCCTTTTTGAAGAAGATCTATCAGACCCAAGGCGATATAGAATACATCAAGGGCATGTACTGTGGTTCCGGGTTCATGGCTCATCAGTGTTGCGATCCGGCCACAGTTTGGGCATACGATACCGACAACAACTCCTTCTACGTCTGGATCCGTAAGGACGACAAGGACTATTGGTGGTCAGAAACCGGCAATATCCCCATCAAGTTCCGCGAGATAGTAAGCGAGAGATTCTGACAAAAAACAGAGACCACTCCGGACGAATCGGGGTGGTCTTGTTGTTTGAGCCAGGCCGTCAGGCTGCCATGGAGCCAATAATGTTATAGCGTCTCATTGCTTTCGTAATACCCTTTACTTTATTCTTTTGGTATTGTATACCACGGCTCTCAAGAATTTCTCTCCAGCTGAATCCTGCCGCCTTCTCTTCATGCATCTCACGTAATTCTGTTTCCGTGTATTTTTCCTTAGGACCACGGCGGCAGGGGGTATTGATGGTAATTTCACTTGAAGTAGAACTACCTCTGCGCACCATATCGGCTTTGGTGGGAAGAACATCAACCTCTATCGCTTCCTCCACGTAGTCATACATCGGAGCTAATGTGTCGGCAAATCGGTACACTGACACGGTCGGTTTCTCTGCATCTGCTTCTGACTTATTTTTGAGTTCCTTGAGATAGCGCAACTTGCCGTCCCCACCTTTGCATACGCCGAAGCCGACAAGGTCAGTAGTAAAATAAGTGTCAGTCTTTAAGCCGTAATTGGAAGTAATCTCAATAGGCATATAGTCCTTATAGGTTCCCTGAGTATGATATGCCTTAAGATATGTGATGGGCTTATTACTTTTTTCGCATGTTGTACGATAATCTTCGAGCCACTGAAAGAATGCTTTCTTTTCTTTTTTATCGGCATTCTTCATCTTAGTTATATTATCGAAGATTACCAATAGACGATATTCGCCTATTTTACTTTGCATATTTTTGATCTTCTTCATGATAGACTGAAAATCATTGGCAGAAGTCTGAGTGTCAACATGAAGATTGGGTATTGACTTAATAAATTTGGCATACTTGACTTTAAAGTCAGATGTGCTCTGCTCGAATGCGAAGTACAGAACCTTCATTGGCTGATGGAGACACCAGTCGGGAGTAAGAATTGCACCGTCTTCCTGAGAGTTTGTGCAGACTGCTTTCGCAAAATGAAACAAGAAGGATGTTTTACCGGCATTACTGCGGCCAATTAGGCCGTTGTCATGGCCTATATGGAAACAACGTAGTCCCATACGGATATCACATGAGTCAACGACATCGCCCGAAACAAGTTCATCGTACGTTGGTACCACATCAGAGTCGTCGCTATATGATGGCTCTACGTCTGGATTGAAGTTATTACCTCTCTGAGAGGTATCGTATCGAAGCGCAATCGTTTGCTGTTTCAATTTAGCCTTATATTCAGCCTTTTCTTTCTCCAGTTCTGCCTTGCGCTCCATTTCTTCCATCTTGAGTTCGTGCTTTGTTTTTGCAAGGTTCTCAGAGTTTTCCCGTTTGGTATTAGCCAGCTGTGTGGCATTTTTTCGCTTGCTGTTGTTTGCCACCCAACCCCATACAAAGGGAAGGCTTAAGATAGTGGCAGAACCAATTACTATTAGCATTACTCCGAATGCCGTATTGCCTTTTCCGTTTCTAGTGACTGAATCAGACACTGCTGCAATTGACTGTCCTGAAATTATTGCCATGTTGCTCATTTCTTGAAGATATAAATTTCAGTGGATTCATGCTGATAGCGCTTCTCTGCATAGCTCTTGAGTGCGTCAATGACTTCAGTTTCGTTGTAGAGGACACGGCGACCAATCTTGTAAGATGTCAGAAGCCCACGGTTAGTATAGTTGATTACTGACTGGACTGATACCTTTAGATAGTCTGCCACCTCTTTGCGCGTAATCATTTTTGGAAATGTGATCTTGGCTTCATTTATATCAGTTAGAGATTTCACTACCAGATTTTTTGCTTTGTTTTGTGTCATTCTTTTTATTTGCTATTTATTTGGTTTTGATTTATGTTGCAAAGAAAGAGCAAAAAATCGAGTTTCTACAGAACGATGAAATTTTGGACGATAAAAATGAAAAAGTATGAAAGTATGAAAAATGCTACATATTTCTGTGAATGATTAGCATGGCTTAATTTATTTATATTTTATTGTCTTAAGGGTTTGTTTTTTCAAGATGTTCTCCATTTTATCCGATGGAGCTTTCGCCATGTTAATGCAGCCTTTGGGAATTTTCAAAATGTCACCTTGCGGGTTTAAAAAGAATTTCTCGCACTTTTTCCATAGTCGGGTGTCTCCATAGAAAAGATGATAGACCATTGCAAACAAATCTCTTAGTTCACCTTTCCAAACAATTGATTTCAGCATTTTTTCAGCATCTTCATTCGAAGGTCGATAACCAGTGCATGTGCGATACATAAATGAGAAATAAGTATCTTCATCCCAACTTATAATATCGGCATTGGTCAGAGAACGATATAACTTATTCATTTCCACTTCATGTCTCATGGTATAGCCGCTAAAGCATTCCCGAGTGTCCTTCTTCTCGTCACAAGAAGGTGGCAGTGGTAGATCTATAATAAAATTACGTCTAAATTCCTCCACTACAGGGATGATAAAATTAATGTGATATATATGTTCAATTTTACCAATTGTGCCATATTCTTCTTGAATACCCTTTAGAATTTCTTCTTGGGCAATCAAGTTGTTGAACTGTTTTACTAGTTCATAGTTCGGACATACCGCAGATAACAATGTAATTCTTGTTATAAGCTCATATATGAGAGTCCATCCTAAGTCGTATATATCGTTTTGTGCTATGTTTGAGTAATAATCTGCTAAAGACGACTCTCCTTGCGCTAAAGATGTTTCAATGCGTTTAATAAGCACTTCATCTTTAACTATTGGTGTTCTAATTATGTTAGTTTTACAAATACTTCCTTCCGTTATTTTTTCAATCAGCTCAAAAGATTCTTTAATGGATGACAAGAATATCAGAGAGCAACAATCGGCTATAATTGTATCTAATGAAAGGCGATTGAAGACAATGAGGTTTATAAATGTTTCTTCATCTGCATTAAGTACGCACTCCTTTATCTGTATATTTATTTCTTGAGTTGCCGAAATGCGATTTACAAGTGTTAGCATAGTCGACACGGGAATATATCTTAATATCTCGAAAACATCATGCTCTGTTAGTTTAGGAAGCTCTACATCAGTAAACAATGGGTAATCTATCAAACTATCAAGTGTTATAGTTTCTACTATATGTGCACATGCCTTCAGTAGTCCAATCTTTTCGATATACTCAAACAAATCATCTATAGCCAATAGATATGTGTATTGATATATCTCCTCACAGCTAATCTTACTTTGACCATTAAAAATCCTATTTTTTATCTCAGGATAATTGTTGCACAGAGCGATGACGTTCTGAAGATAGACAAGGTCACTCATGTTGTCATTATCTTTTTGGTACATTCCAACAAAGAAATATTTGTATAGAACGGAATCGTCATATATAGATGTATCAATGACGTAGTCTACTCGTTCTTTCCAAAGTCTCCATTCTTTTTCGCTAATGTCATGCCATTTCATATGTCTTTAGACTGTGCAAATAGATTGTTGATGAGCTAAATCAAAGGGATTTTCACGCTGCAAAATTACGAATTTTGCTTTACATATCGGTGAAGGGGATGGTATCGTTGTCAATATTGGGATTATAGTAGTGTTTGTTGATGATGGCTACGGAGGTACCTGCCATTGCGGCGACTTTCATGACGTTCATATTGTAGCGGTTGATGCAATGCGTGATAGAGGTGTGACGAAAGACGTACATTGTTAGTTTCTTGACGTCAAGTCCCATGGCTGAGGCTATGCGACGGAGCCATAGGTTGATGGATTGTAGTGTGCGACTTCGGCGGCTTTCCCAAATTTTGTATGTCTCGCCATCGAGTTCGCCCCATTCGGTCTCGTTCATAGGGAGCGGCAAAATATAGCCACCTTTCGACTGTCCTCGATACTTTTCTATTATGGCAATAGCTTGCGGGCAGAGATTTATGGTGACACGTTTTCCTCCACGGTTTCGCAGTTTATGAGGAATGTAGGTGATTTGATGGGTTACCTCACAGTAGTTATGAACCCAATCCCACTGTATGACATCGGCGGGGCGAGATGCTGTGTAATACATCAAAAGTGCCGTGTCGAAGTAGATTTGAACGAGTCTTTTTCTGTGTGCTTGTGGAGGTGCGATAGACGAAAGGTCGAAATTCAGAAAGCGGTTAAGTTCATCGACGGTCAGTGTGGGAATATCCTCTCTTGTGGTAGCAAGAAGTTGTTGCGCAGTGAGTCGTTCTGTGCGTTCCACTTTTCGATTGCTCTCTTTACGCCATTTATAACCCATATGGCGAATATCCGGATAACGTTCTGCCGCTCTTTCCATCGTTGCAGCAAAAGTTGTCATAAGGTTACGAAACCCAGCACCGTTTAAGTCGCTTTTGATCCATTCGCCGAAAGCACGGAAATGGTAATCTGTTATATCCGAGAGAGGAGTATCATAAAGTTTCTGCCCATTGTAGGAAGCCGGGGCGAATGTGGTGCGCTTTTTAAGGTTGACACCCTTGAGCTTGTTGTGCAGGGTGAAATACAGTTGATAATTTGAACTTGTGCCTATCTGTTTGGCTTTCTCTTCAGTCACAACAATATCCAAAAATTCACCAAGAGTCGGAATCTTCTTGTTGGTCTTTTTTGGTACGCCTCTATATGCGTCGAATAGTTCCTTACCTGAAGAGAATATATAAGTGTCCAATAGTTCGTTCAGCCGGGTCATTACGTCACCTATAATGCCGTTGTTATGGAGCGTGGTTTTATCGGTACCTATGAAGCATTGCTGGGTCTCATTCCAGTTACCTAGGTCAGCGCTCGTAATACCCGGCACAAGCATATAATGACGTGTTGTTGTTCCCGGGACTGAGCAGAGGATTGTTAGTTTGCCTTTAAAGTTTCTCGGTCCGTTTGTGATAAGTTTTAGTTTTAAATTTTTCATGTCGTTGAGCTTTGTGCGCTCTCTGACACTTTGATTGGATTTAGGTACACAAAATAGGTACACAAAAATGCCCATTAGGTACACAAAAAACGCCTAAAATTTGTGTACCTGTCTATTTTCGCTTGTTTCAATCGCCGCTAAAACTTCGCCGTAAGTTCCTGATAAAAAGAAAAATAAGAACCAACATTACTGCTGATCCTTATTAACTTTGTCGGGGTGAGAAGACTCGAACTTCCGACCTCCACGTCCCGAACGTGGCGCGCTGCCAACTGTGCTACACCCCGAGTTGGCTTTCCTTTAGGCGGAATGCAGGTGCAAAGTTACAAACTTTTTTTGAATTTCCTATCTATTCGGCCGATTTTTTTTATGGCCTGGTCTGGCCGGCGCCGGTGATGAGGTATTTGTATGTTACGATTTCGCGCAGACCCATGGGTCCGCGGGCGTGGAGTTTCTGTGTGGAGATGCCTATCTCGGCTCCGAGCCCGAACTGGGCTCCGTCGGTGAAGGCGGTGGATACGTTGGCGTAGACGCAGGCTGCGTCGATGCAGCGGAGGAATTCGGCGGAGGCTTCTTTGTTTTCGGCTACGATGCTTTCGCTGTGGCGTGAGCCGTGGGCGTTGATGAATTCAATTGCTTCTCCGAGGTCGGCTACGGTGTGGATGCTCATTTTGTAGTCGAGCCATTCGCGGCCAAAGTCTTCTTCGGTGGCATGATGGAGGTAGGGATATGCGCCTTGGAGGGCTTGATAGGCTTCTTCGTCGGCATATATTTCCACCTGCTTGTCGGCGAGGGCGTAGCACAAGGCGGGGAGGACGGCGAGACGGCTGCGGTCGATTACGAGGGTGTCGAGGGCGTTGCAGACGCTTACGCGGCGTGTCTTGGCGTTGAGGATTATCGAGGTGCCTGTGGCTATGTCGCCGGATGTGTGGAAGTAGGTGTGGCAGACGCCGGCGCCTGTCTCGATGACTGGGACGCGTGCGTTTTCCCTCACGAAGTCGATGAGACCGCGGCCGCCCCGGGGAATGATGAGGTCGATGAGGCCGCGGGCTTCGAGCATTGCGGCGGTAGCTTCGTGGGTGTCGGGCATGAGGCAGAGGGCCTCGGGGTCGACGCCTTCGGCCTTGAGGACGTCGCGGATTATGGCTGCTGCCTTGCGATTGGTGTCGGCGGCCTGGTGGCCTCCTTTGAGCACGACGGAGGATCCTGCGCGGAAGCAGAGGGCGAACACGTCGAATGTTACGTTAGGCCGGGCTTCGTATATGACGCCAATCACGCCGAAGGGGGCCGTAACCTTGCGTATCAGCATCCCGTTTGGTCGCTGACGCCGTTCGAGCTCAACCCCTACGGGAGAGGGCAGAGCCGCAACCGCGCGCATTTCTGAGGCGATGGCGGCTATTCTTTCGGGGGTGAGGAGGAGGCGGTCGTATTTGGGGTCGGATTCGTCCATTCGCTCAAGGTCGCGGGCATTGGCGTCGAGGAGTTCCGTGCTGCGGGTCTCGATGGCATCGGCCACGGCGAGGAGAACTCCGCTGTTGCGGCGGTCGGAAAGTTCGGCGATATGCTCGGCTGCGCGCCTGGATTTGCAGAAGTCTAATGTCTGTGAACTTGTATGAGGCTTATCCATAGGTTGATTCGTTAAGTAAGGAATAGAACGGTGATTGATATGAGATAGAAACGCCGGGGCTGCCTCTGCGGTTCACTCCGCGCGGCCGTAGACGTAGAGATAGTCGGCATGAATCAGGGGCGAGCCGTTGCGCTTGCGCCCTATAGCCCGCGCTGCGGCAGCCGAACTGATGGCAGCTCGCCCGCATGCAATAATCTCGCCCGAGGGGGCTGCCACGGTGATGATATCGCCGGCTTCGAACTGGCCTTCCACATCCGTTACTCCCACAGGCAGGAGGCTCGCTCCCCCGCGGAGGAGGGCTTCGGCGGCGCCCTCGTTGACGGCAACCGATCCTTTTGCAAAGCTCTCGCCATGTGCTATCCATCGCTTCAGGCTCGATGGCTCGCGCTCTGCGGGCTCGAAGACCGTGGCCGGTGCGGGGCCGGGGGTGAGCCCCAGGAGCGACGTGAGGATATTGTCGCGTTTGCCGTTGGCGATGACTACGGCGATACCCTCGCCGGCCACACGGCGTGCAATACGGTATTTTGTGGACATGCCTCCGCGGCCGAGCGACGAACGCTTGTCGCTGATGCGGGCATCGGCATTCTCGCCGCTGCTCACGCGCTCGATGAGGCGAGCTTCGGGGAGGGCGGGGTCGCAGGTGTAGAGGCCGTCGATATTGCTGAGGATGATGAGGGCGTCGGCGTCCATCATAGAGGCTATGAGGCCTGAAAGTTCGTCGTTGTCCGTGAACATGAGCTCCGTTACGGAGACGGTGTCGTTCTCGTTCACCACCGGAATTATTCCGGCTCCGAGCATCACGCCCATGCAATGCTTCTGGTTGAGGTAGTGGCGCCGAGTGGCGAGGTTTTCCTTCGTGGCGAGGACCTGGCCGCAGATTATCGAATGATCGCGGAAAAACTCATAATATCTGTTGATGAGCCTGGCCTGCCCCACTGCGCTGAAAAGCTGGCGCGAAGAGACCTCGTCGAGCGAGCCGAGCGATATGCCGCGCCGGCGGAACTCGCCGCGCCCGCTGGCAACGGCGCCCGAGGATATGAGCACAAGCTCTACGCCAGCGGCATGGAGCGTTGCAAGCTGGTCGACAATTGCGCTCATGCGCGTTACGTCGAGCGAGCCGTCAGGACGCGAGAGGACGTTGCTGCCCACCTTCACCACCACGCGTGCGGGACGCACGCCGAATATCCCGGCTGCACCTGCGGCAGCTGCTGATTCAGTTCCGTTCATATCAGTCGGAGTTTATATTTCTCGATTATCTCGACGACGTCTGGATTGTGCTCCATCCAGTGTGCCAGCACCTGATCGTCGGTCCACATCTGAGGCGAATCCTCTCGGCCGGAGACACTTACGTCGAGGATGATAGAATCGTTCCCGAGGCTCTCTCGGAGATGTTCGAGCAGCCGGACCATAGCCTCCGCGATGGCCTCGGCACCGAGCTCGCTGTCGACATTCACGCGCCAGCGTTCGTCGGCAGCGCGGGTTAGGACAGCCGTGGTCATGGCGCTCGAGAGTATCCGGGCGCTGCTGTTGGCCTCAATGAACACTCTCCATGCATTCCGGAAGGCCTCGTCGGAGTAGCCGTTGCTCAGCCTCGGCGCCTCATCATGGACAGGCTGTTCCGCCGCAACATGCGGCTTCGGAGGTTCAGCAACCTCGGGCGCCGGCTCGGGCGCTACCCGGACCGGCTGCACCTTCACGGGGCCATGGCCTCCCCGGCGCACCGGCGGAGGCACGTCGGCGCTCACTTGTCGGGCACCGGACTGAGGCTGCGATGAAGGAGCCTGAGAAGGGGTATTTACAGAAATTTGGGGCGCGGACGCCTCTGTCGCCGCGGGGCCGAACGGGTCGGCTTCCGGCGCGGGAAGAGGCTTGAGGTGCCCCCCGACGTGTCCGCTACGCTTGGTCGAGGGGCTCAATCGTTGGCACAGTTTGATCAGTGTCAGTTCGATGAGCAACTGTTTGTTCGAGGCGCTCCTGTAGTTGAAGTCCGCATCGTTGCACAGGTCCATCGCCCGATACAGGAAGTCGGGCTTAAGCTTGGCCGCACGCTCCGCCATAGCCGCCTTTACCTCATCTGCAGCGTCGAGCAGAACGATGGTCGACGAATCCGACGCCACCATCAGATCGCGAAGATACTGCGCCAGCCCGTTGATGAAGAAGAGCGAATCGAAGCCCTTGTCGCGCACCTCCTTGTAGATGAGCAACGCCCGGGCCACATCCTGCTCTCGGAAAGCATCCACAAGCCTCTCGTAGTAGCTGTTGTCGAGAACGTTAAGGTTCGCGATAGTAGAAGCATATGTGATGTGTCCCCGGCTCGAAGCGAGCACCTGGTCGAAAATCGAGAGCGCGTCGCGCATGGCGCCGTCGGCCTTTCGGGCAATCACGTTCAAGGCCGCAGGCTCGGCCGTGGCCCCCTCCTTCTGCGCCACCATCGTCAGGTGGCTCACCATGTCGGCGATCGTTATGCGGTTGAAATCGTAGATCTGGCAGCGCGAGAGAATCGTGGGGATAATCTTGTGCTTCTCCGTCGTGGCGAGGATGAATATGGCATGAGCCGGCGGCTCCTCGAGAGTTTTGAGGAAAGCGTTGAACGCCGCCGACGAAAGCATGTGCACCTCATCGATGATAAACACACGATAGCGCCCGCGGGTAGGGGGCACCATCACCTGGTCGATGAGCTCACGGATATCGTCCACGCCATTGTTCGACGCAGCATCGAGCTCGATGATGTTGAGCGAGCGGTTTTCGTTGAACTGGCGGCACGAGTCGCACTCATTGCACGCCTCGCCGTCGGGCGTAGGATGCTCGCAGTTGATAGTTTTGGCAAAGATACGGGCACACGAGGTCTTGCCCACGCCGCGGGAGCCGCAGAAGAGATATGCATGCGCCAGCTTATTGCCGGCAATGGCATTCTTGAGCGTCTCCGTGAGGGCCTGCTGTCCCACCACCGTAGCAAAGGTGGAAGGCCTGTATTTTCGCGCTGAGACAATGTATTGTTCCATAAAACAGATTGGGAAGGCGAGCGCCCGGCCCCGAACTCAGAGCCCCGGCCGGCGCTACACCGCAAAGGTACAAATTCCCCCGAACTTCTCCAAACTAAAAACCCGCACCCTGTTGGCCCATCGGCGTAAAATGCCGGTGATTTTTGACTTTTTGTTGGGGAGGGTTTGGTTTTGTGGGGAAATTTTGCTATCTTTGCAAGGCAAAATGCAACCAATCTGACACCAATCATTAAAAAACAATTCCAACTATGAAAAAGATTTACACATTCATGATGGCGTTGATTGCTCTCCTGCTGCCTCTGGCAGCAGATGCGGCCACCGTTACCCTCAATATAGACGACCCTTCGCGCGTTGCCATTGAGGTGAACCGCGAGCCGTATGCGGGCACTCTCGTGGCGGGCGACAACACTATCGAGAGCTTCTATATCACGGTCAAGGCTACGCCGGGCAATGTCCTCCTGGCTGTCGACTGGGAAAACGGCTCTTACACTATCCCTGTTGAAAACAACGAGGCTTCGTTCGGCACGTTCACCCAGGGTGCCAAGTATTTTATCAAGACAAAGTCGGCCGCCGAGGCTCAGTCGTCGGTCGTTAAGCTCGATATCGACAAGGCTTCGGCCGTGCGCGCTTCCATCGACGAGACCTCACGCATGCTCGAGCTCAAGGATGGGCTCAACGAAATCAAGTACGACCCCCAGACAGAGAAGACGGTAAAGATCTATTCCGCGGTGTCTGCTCAGATGCCTCTTTATTCCGTGACGATCGAGGGCGGTATGAGCCGTCTCGAGCAGAGGGGCAATGTATATTTCCTCAGCCTCCCCTGCGAAGGCACGGTGAAGGTCGTGAGCCAGTATCCTGACAAGGATTGCAAGATCAACTTCAGCTTCACTCCCGGCTCGGAAGGCTTCCTCAAGAAAGTTACTCTGGACAGCTCTACGGGCGAGGAAGTGCCCGTGGTGAACGGCACCGCAACGGTCAAGGCCGGCTCTGTGGTTTATCTCCATGGCGACAAGGAGAACTATCTCCTTTATTCCTACAAGGTTGACGATTACGACATTTCCTTCTCCGACCCCCAGCGTCTCCTCGTGCTCGACAAGGACATCAATGTAAGCTTCGATGCCGCCAAGTATGTGGAATTCAACATCAGCCTGACCATCGACCGCCCCGAGGCCATCATCGCCCGTTATGGTTCGACTCTCTATCCCGGTGAGGTCTTCGCCCTCGAGGCCGGCGAGAATACCGTTGTGCTCAACGAGAACAAGAACAGCATCCTCATCGCTCCGGCTGATGCGCACAACTACCGCATCGTGTCCGTGAAGCACGAGGGTATGGATATCGAACCTAACTACGACGGTAAGTATCAGATTGCTGACCTCGCTTCGGGAGATAAGGTTGTCATCACCACCGAGGCAATCGTGCGCGAGCTTCATGCTGTGATCTACCTCGACAATGCCGATGAAAATCTCTGGACGCTGAAGGATGCTTCCGGCGCTGAAATTGCTCTCCACAGCGGATATAATCACCTGATGGTGTGCGCCGAGGATAATCCTTTCAGCCTCACCGACGGCTATGGCATCCCTTACGTGTTCGTAAACGACGAGGAGGTGAACTATTCCGGCTCGATGTTCAGCAAGACTTACCGCTTCAACCTCGTGGATGGTTCGGTTGCCAAGATTTATGTCGACACCGACGATGCTCCCGACTTCCATGCGCTGACCTTCTCTCAGGAAGGCTTCCAGGCAGTTGACGTCCTTGCCGACGAGATGACGCCCATCACCCGCCATGCAGGCTATGAGGTGCTGGCCGGAACGAAGGTGCAGATCACTCCTCATGCCGACATGAAGGTGAGCGCCAAGCTCGACGGCGAAGACCTTGAAGCCGACGAGGACGGCAAGTTTGCCTTCACCGTGAGCGGTCCTCACAACATCGAACTCGTTGCCGAGCCCACTTCCGGCATCGCCGGCATCGAAGCCGCTCCCGCAGAGGCCGGTGCAATCTTCAATCTCCAGGGCATGCGTCTTCGTGGCGCCGACCTCAAGACCTTACCCGCAGGCCTCTATATCGTAGACGGCCGCAAGGTGCTTGTGAAGTAAGAAACCTGTATACTTAAATCTCTGAAGAAAACACAAGAAGAAAGAAATGAAACTACGATTTATAGTTCCGGCACTTGCTCTTTTCGGGGCGGCGGTTGCCGCTCCCGGAGCTGAGGCGCAGGTCCCGATGCTCAAGCCTATGGCACGTCCGGCCGTGGCGAAAGCAGCGGAAGCTTCCGTCGAAACCCTTGTTGATGAAAACTTCTCGCGCATGACCGCGGGCAGCGAGGATGCGCCCGACAGCGAATATATCGCCGACAAGCGCACGGGCGTCATACCCTCCGCCTACACGGCAATGCCCGGCTGGACCGGGGCCGCCGTGTATCAGGCCGGCGGGACTTGCGCCATCCGCATGGGCCGCTTCACCGACGGCATGGGCGGCGTGACTTACGAGACCGGCTTCCTCCGCACTCCGCAGGGGGCATATTCCGGCGACGTAACCCTTACGTTCCGTGCCCGCCTGCTCGCCTCCCAGAAGGCCTCCGACAAGATGGATATTGCCCTCCTCAACGACAAGGGCCGTCTTGAGGCTGCCATGGTGGATGTAACTCCCGAGTGGAAGAGCTTTACGGTGAACTTCACCAAGGGCGAATTTTCGGGCTGTCTCATCCAGATGAGCATGCTTGAAGAAGAGGTGCTCATCGACGACATCAAGGTAACAGCCCGCCAGACGGCGATTCCGGCCCCCGTGGCAAGCTATATCTCCGACTATCGCGAGGATGGCTTCACGGCCCATTGGGAGCGTGTGGCCCAGGCTGACAGCTATGCCCTCACTATCTATGAAAAGAAGGTGGCAGAGGCTATCACCATCGAGGACTTCGACAACCTCAATCAGATCGATGGCACGAACATGCTCGACAAGAACGACCCCGGCTTTACCGAAGGCTGGACCGTGGCTTATGGCCTTGTGCGCAACACGGACCACGTGTCGCCCTTAGGATATGAGGGCTCCACGGGCATGGTGTTCCGCACCACGGGCGAGGGCTTCATCACGCCCGAATTCGACCGTCCTATTCTCGACTTCTCGTTCTATGCCGTGCATCCTTCGGGCGAGGAGTGCCTCAGCACCCTTGTTGTGAGCGTGCTTGTCGACGGACAGTGGGGCGCTCTGGGCAATTACGACGTCGAGCGCATCTCCGACGAAGGCGAAATCATCCGCCTCTCCTCCAACTTCCCCGAGGGTGTGAAGGCTGTGCAGGTATATTTCAAGAAGAACGACATGTATGATGCCGGCAAGGACGTCAGCGTCATCATCGACCATATCCGCATCATGACCGAGCCCGAGCCTGTGGCTATCCGCAAGGATATCCCCACGACCGAGCTGTCGTATGTCGTGTCGGGCCTCGACCCCCTGAAGGACTACTCCTTCACTGTGCGCGCTCTGAACGAGGGCTTTACGTCGGCAGAGTCCAACGAGCTCACGGCTTCCGGCCTTGCGGCTCCCGAGCTCCTCGACCCCGCCGCCCAGACAGTCGACGGCTACACCGCTGCATGGGCTGCCACACCCAAGGCTGAAGGCTATGTGGTGAGCAACTATCGTGTCTACACCGTGTCGGGCGAGTATGAGGAGGTCGACATTCTTTCCGAGAACTTCAATAAGGTTACGGAAGGAACGGTTGATTCGCCTGTTGGCCTCTACAACGTCGTGAATCCGAAGTCGCTGGATGCCTATACCACCAATCCCGGTTGGATGGGCATTGCCACCTATCTTGCAAACGGCATGATAGGCACGCGCTCCTACATGGGCATCATGGGCATAATCCAGACCCCGGCCCTCGACCTCAGCGGCAATGGCGGCAACTTCAGTGTGCGTGTGCGCGTGGTCGGCGATACTGATGCTACCGATGAATTCCTCGTGGTTCAGGCAGGCTATGAAGAGTATATCGCCCTGCCCATGAAGGCCGGCGAGTCGGTGGACCTTACCTTCGATTTCTCCTGCGGTCAGGCCGGAATGCCTCTGGCGTTCTACTCCTACAATGGTTTCCCCTTCTATATCGACGAAGTTACCGTAACGCAGACGCTGCCCTACGGTTCGAAGGTATATACCGAGGTTGAGAATCGACTGCTCGACGACAGCTCGGCCCGCACGGCCTCGTTCGGCGGCCTCCGCGTGGCCCCCAATGAGAACTACGCATATCGCGTGTTTGCATACCGCGACTTCATGGGCTCGCGCGTGTTCTCGCTCTCCAATGGCTTGAAGAACGTCTATCTCTCGTCCGGCATCGATGCTGTTGATGCAGCTCCTTCAGAAGGTTCCGTTCAGTACTTCCGCATCGACGGCACGGCCCTTCCTGAGGCTCCCACGGCTCCCGGCCTCTACATCCGTCGGTCGGCTGCCGGCGCTGAGAAGATACTCGTGAAGTAATCCCGGGCTCCCGGTTTCAAAATGCACAGGCCTTGGCTGCAATTGAGCGGCCAAGGCCTGATTGTTTTGTGTCCCATCTTGCGAAGATACTCTCCCCGCCTCTGTTGCTGCCTCACAAAAAAATGTGTATATTTGCGGGTGGAATATATTCTCAAATTAGTGATGAGGCAGAAGTTCCTCTCTTCAAATTATAGGCGAGAGCTATGAGCGAAAGGCGAGAGTGTCTGAATTGCGGGCGGCTGTTTTGGCGCTTGCAGTGTTGCGCTGAAGGCTTAGCTGTGGAGGGGGCGGAGTTCGCCCGTGGTGGAGTCCATGATGTAGCCGGCGGTGCGCACGTCGGAGGGCATGAGGGGATGTCGGGATATGAGGTCGACGGTCTCGCGGATGGCGGCGTCGGTGTCGTCGAAGCCGTGGAGCCAGCTGTCGAGGTCGATTCCGCAGTGGCGCATCAGCGATATATGTTCCTCGGGGATGCCGCGTTGGCGCATGAGCTGCAGCATCTCGCGGGCGTCCATACCCTGCACTCCGCAGCCCGTGTGGCCGATGACCATGATTTCATTTACCCCAAGCTCGAAGACGGCGACGAGAAGAGAGCGCATAGTCGAGTCGAAGGGATTTGTGATGGTTGCGCCTGCGTTCTTGATGATCTTCACGTCGCCGTTGCGGAATCCGAGGGCGGCGGGGAGCATCTCAATCAGGCGGGTGTCCATGCACGTAACGATGGCGATACGCTTGTCGGGATATTTGGATGTGATGAAGCGCTCGTAGCCTTTCGAGCTTACGAATTCGCGGTTGAATTTTAGTATTTCGTCTATCATTTGTGGGAGGGGATGTTGTCGGCCGGAATTATGGTGATGGTTTTGAGGGCAAGCCGCGCCTGGAGATATTCGCGGAATTTTTCTTTCTGCGGCGTGTTCATCGGGCGGCCGTAGCGCACGAGGGCAACGTTGAGAGTGTCGAGGCGGCAGCTTGCCACGTTGCTGACGATGGCCCGCGTAATGGCAATTTCGGCTACTTCGGGGAAGAGAACCTTTATCTCGGGAGAGATTGCTGCGCCCAGGGTGTCGTTGCGGGCAATGTCGGCGGTGATGGTCCGGAGCGAGTCGATGGTCTGCTGCTGGCTGTTGATGGTGTTCTGCGTAACCTGATACATGTCGCGGAGCATTGTCGAGGTGGCCTGCGTTGCATCGAAGCGGGCGTCGGGGCTGTCGCCCTGAATGATTTTGAGTGCCGTCCCGGCGAGGTGGTAGTCGGGGAGGCGGTCGGTGAGGGCCAGCACAAGGGAGTCCTGCGGGATAATCTTACCCACGAGGCTCACGGTGAGGGTCTTGCGATTGCCTTCCATCACGGCCGAGGAGTGGAGCACCTGTGTGCCGCTGAAGTTGAACTGCTGGTCGACGAAGCGCTCGCAGTTGGTCTGGAATGTGGATTGCTTGTACATCCTGTAAGTGAGGAAGCAAGCAGGAATCATCGTGAGGAAGGCGATCGAGTAGACTATATTTCGGACCCGGCGTGCTCGCTGGGGGTTTGAGAAGTCCTTGATGTGATATTTCATAAGCTTGACGCCCAGGGTGGTGGCGCAGGCTATGAACACGGAGTTGATGAAGAAGAGGAAGAGGGCGCCGAAAAAGTAGCTCATCTGGAACGTGGCGAGGCCGTAGCCCACCGTGCATAGCGGGGGCATGAGGGCTGTGGCGATGGCCACGCCGGGGATGACGTTGCCTTTGACGCGGCTTCCGATAGCGAGGATTCCGGCGGCGCCGCCGAAGAAGCCGATGAACACGTCGTAGATCGTCGGCGATGTACGGGCCAGAAGTTCGCTGTGGCCTTCGTTCACGGGCGAGATGAGGAAATACACACAGGACGTGGCCACGCTGAAGAGAGTGGCCATCATGAGGTTGCGGAACGATCGCTTCATCAGGTCGAAGTCGTGGACACCGACGGCTAGACCGATGCCAATAATCGGCCCCATCAGCGGGGAGATGAGCATGGCGCCAATAATTACGGCGGTGGAATTGGTGTTGAGGCCGAGGGAGGCTATGAAGATGGCGATAATTAGGATAATGATATTAGTTCCGCGGAATGTTACGCCATCGCGGATAGTCTGCTCAGCTTCGGCCTGAGGGATTAGATCGCCCGAGAGGTCGAAATATACGGCAAGGCTCTTGCCCCATTCTTTAAAGTCCGGTAGTTTCATCAGATGCAAAGATATGCAAATCACAGCATCTATGCAAGAAAAAGTGAGTTTCGCCACTCCTCAAAGCCGACGTATGCGGTTGCCGACGAGAATTTTTGTGGCAGATGAGAAGAGTTTAAGGCATGTGAAGTATGCGAGAATCGCCAGCAGAGAAATGATGATGAAATTGAGGACATAGCATCCGAACACGGGCATGAAGCCCACGGAGTGGAGCATGGAAACGGCTTTTATTACGCATGACGAAATGATCCCATGAAAGAGATATATGAAGAAGTCTGAATTGGAGAGGCGCACCGATTCTTTGATATGTTGAGAGAGCAGGATGTAGAAGACCGGACCGGTCGGACTCAGGATGTAGTCCTGGATGTAGTCATATGCAGGGGAGACGAAGTAGGCCGGGGCGAGACTTCCGACGTAGACGATTACTTCAGCAATGACGCACACAATCCAGAAAGGGCGACGCTTCGGAGCCGGCGATGGAGCCCGGCGGTGAAGGCAATTTCGTACATATACAATGCCAGACACAAGCCACTCAGCCCGCATACCTGATACTATTAATCATTCGAAGTTGTCGGGATTGGGCAATATTGGATCAATTGGATAAAATTGGGCGTGGGTTAGTATCGTTTGCCCCAGGCGGCGCGGTCGAGGGTGCGGTAGCCGACGGCTTCGGAGATGTGGCGGGGTAGGATGTCGGGGGCGGCGTCGAGGTCGGCGATTGTGCGGGCGAGCTTGAGAATACGGTCGTATGCGCGTGCGCTCATGTCGTATTTCACCATGGCTTTCTTGAGGATGGCTTCTCCGGCGGGGTCGAGGCGGCAGTGCTCGGCCATGAGGCGGGGCGACATCTGGGCGTTGCAGTGGACGTCTTTTTCGGCGGCGAAGCGACGGGTCTGAATGTCGCGTGCGGCTACTACTCGCCGGCGGATTGCGGCGCTTGATTCGCCTGTGGGGCGCGCGGCAAGCTCGTCGACCTCGACGGGCAGAATCTCAACCTGGATGTCGATGCGATCGAGCAGTGGACCGGAGACGCGTCCGAGATATTTTGAGACTTGCCCCGGGAGGCATGTGCAGGAGCGCCGGGGATGGTTGTAGAAGCCGCAGGGGCATGGATTCATCGAGGCTACGAGCATGAAGGATGCGGGGTAGTCGACGGAGTAGCGTGCGCGCGACACGCTGATGTGGCGGTCTTCGAGTGGCTGACGGAGTACCTCGAGCACTGAGCGCGGGAATTCAGGGAATTCGTCGAGAAAGAGGATGCCGTTGTGGGCGAGGGATATTTCGCCGGGCATTGGATTGTTGCCTCCTCCGACCATGGCTACGGACGAGACGGTGTGGTGGGGGGAGCGGAAGGGGCGGACGGTCATGAGCCTGGAGCCTCGGCGCAGCTTCCCTGCCACGGAATGTATTTTTGTGGTTTCGAGGGCCTCGCCCAGGGAGAGCGGGGGCATGATGGAGGGCAGACGCTTGGCCATCATGGATTTTCCGGAACCGGGAGGGCCGATGAGGATGATGTTGTGGCCACCGGCGCAGGCCACTTCAAAGGCTCGCTTTACGTTTTCCTGGCCTTTTACGTCGGCGAAGTCGTATTCGAAGCTGCTGATTCCGGCTGCGAATTCGGCGCGCGTGTCGACGCACGTCGGGGCTATAGTTGCGGCGCCGGACAGGTGGTCGACCACTTCTTTGAGGGAGGATGCCCCGAAGACTTGCAGGCGGTTGACCACTGCGGCTTCCGTGGCATTTGCCACGGGGACGATCATTCCTTTGAATCCGCGGGCACGCGCTTCGATAGCCATTGGCAGGACGCCTCGCACGGGCTGGAGTGTGCCGTCGAGCGATAGTTCGCCCATTATCACATAGTCGGCCAGGACGGCGGCGTCGATTTTTTCGGCAGCGGCGAGCAGGCTCACTGCTATGGGGAGGTCGTAGGCAGCTCCTTCCTTTCGCACGTCGGCAGGTGCCATGTTGATGGTAACGCTCCTGCGGGGGAGTTCATATCCGCTTTGTTTCAAGGCGGAACGCACGCGCTCGTGGCTCTCCTTTACGGCTGTGTCGGGAAGCCCGACGATGCAGTATTGGAAGCCTTTGTCGAGAACGGTTTCGACTGTAACGATAATGGCGTCTATGCCGCTGACGGCTGAGCCGAATGTTTTTACGAGCATATATGTGGAAGGGCTGGGGAGGAGATGGTGGTGGCGATGGAATATCAGTTTTTACGCAGATTCTGCCTTATTGCATCTTCGGCTTCGAGAGGGTCGGGCCCCCGGAAGATGGTGCGTCCGGCAGAGTCGCAGACGAGAGCGTATGGCAGCGAGGGGATGCCGAGGGCGCGGAGCTGAGGGGCGCCGAGATTGCCCGGGAGCCATGCGCGTTCCCATCCGGAGTCGTCGATTTTGCGGAGTTTTTCTCCGCGTATCATCCTGCGCCATGAAAGGGTATCGGAGCTGAGGTATACGTCGGCCACACGTGCTCCTTTCATGGCTGCGACACGCGTCATCGATGCGAGGATTGAGTCGGTGCGCTGTGCTTCGAGATCGGAGAAGACGAGGAGCGTGGCCTTTTTTGCTGAAGATACGATGGCTTCGATGCTATTGTGGGTGGATATGACCATCAGCGAGTCGAGGGGGCGGAAGCTGTCTTTCGGCACGGCGAGGCTGACCAGGAAGGCTGAGCTTCCGGCAAGGAGTTCGGGTCGCGCGGCGGGCCGGATTGTGGCCATCAGCGAGTCGGCCTTTGCAGGGTCGGCGGTGCTGTTGTAGAGCCCGACCATGAGCAAGGTTGAGAGCAGATCGTCGGGGTGCGAGCCGACGTATGCTTCGATGGCTCTATTTGCATCGGCGGGTGAATGCTTCAGAGCTGCGGTATTTGAGCTCAGGAAAGCGCTGAGACGCTCGTTGATGTCCGTTCCCCTGGCTTTCATCGCCTCGGGATGGGAGGGGGTGAGGACGCATTCTATCTTATCGCCTCCGGCAAGCCAGAGGAAGCCGAGAGGCTTGAAGTCGTGCTCGAACATTTCCACGAGAGTAGGCTGCGAGGAAATGCCTGAGAATTCGAACTTGCCGTCGCGCACGGCGACTATCCCCGAGCGGTAGCCTTCGGGCGTGTTGTATCCGAAGCGCAGGTTCATGTTGTCGGCGCCTGCGGTGGTGCCCTTGACAATAAAACGGCTGTCGTCGGCGCAGGAGGCCAGCGACAGCACGCTCAAAATAGTCGTAAGGAATAGAATCAGCCGGATATGTTTCATCGCAAGCCAAGCTGACTGAGGAGCTCCACCACTTCGGCGGCACTCATCTCGCGTCGTTGCCGGAGCTCGTCGGCGAAATGGTCGGCCACGGAGTGGACCCCGATGTGGGAAAACAGCCGGTGGACGTAACGGAAGGAGTCGTCGAAGAGCGCCTGAGCTTCGTCTTCGGCAAGGGCGCAGTTCTCGATGGCTACTTCGCGGACGATGTCGCGGATGGTGGCCCTGCGGTTGTCGGTGAGTTCGCGCTGTCCGCGCAGGACGTATTCGCGGCACATGGCATTGCCGAGAATCATGCGGGAGGCGAGGTTGAGATGACGCACGCCGGTGATCCACAGGTACTTGGCCGCCATGCGCGGGTTTCCTCGGAAGAAGAACTCGTGGGTCATCTCGAAATCGCTCTCCGAGTCTCCGTCGAGGGAGATTGCGGAGAGGAGCTCGGGACCGTCGGAGGCCACCAGGGTGATGGCCATTCCGGTCAGTCCGTATGCTTTGTCGCGCTCGTCGGAATAGCGAAGAGAATTGTCGCTGCTTGCCATGTCGCTTAGTTCATGATCATTATTTTGGATACGATAGCCGATGCAGAGGTGTTGTCGTCGCCGGCAGATGCGAGGACGAGATATACACCGGTGCGCACACGCTCGCCTGCGGAATTGCAGCCGTCCCAAACGAAGCTGCCACCGGAGGAGCGGCCCTGGTGAACGACGTTGCCGCTCATGTCGGCAATCTTCACGAGCGAATTGTCCATCAGCCCGGCAACCGTAATCCAGCCGTTGTATTCGGGGCGAACGGGGTTGGGATATACGTATACATCGGAGAAGTCGGCCTGGGCGGGGGAAGCATCGCTTTCGTAGGACATGACGCCGAGATCGGTGCCGAAGAACACGCGGTTGGAGGCGGGGTCGCAGGCGATGGAGTAAATCACGTTGGTGGGCAGCGGGGAGTTGTCCTTGTCGAAGTGGGAAATTTCCTTGGTGCCGTCGGGGCTTACGAGATATACGCCGCCATCGGCTGTGCCAATCCACTTGCGGTTTGTGGCGTCCACGGCGATGCATGAAATGTTTGCGCCGTCGAGGAGGTAGTCGCCGTAATTGGTGCCGTCGTTACGCGGCACGACTGGGCGACGGACGCGCATGGTTTCGGATGCTGCGGCCTGCGGATCGGGAATCACGAAGAGACCGGAGGTGGTGCCCACCCATATCTGACCGGTCTTGTCTTCTACAACGGAAGTGTAGTAGAGTGGTGAAACGGGCGAGCCGTCCTGGTCGAGAAGCGAGGTATGAGCGATGACGACGTCGTCGTCGGGGTTGAGATATGTGCCTTTTGTGTCGACTGCGTAGATGGGGCCGGCATAACAGGAGCTTGTGAGGAAGAGCATGCCTGTGGTGGTAGAGAAACACGACTGGATGTCGGTGTAGAGAGTATTCGGATCTTTGAAGGAATGCGTGATCCACTCTTCATATTTTACGCGTTCGGGGCGTGTTTTGCGCAGGGATGCAGGCATGATTGTGATAGGCTCCTTGGGGCCTCCACGGAAGAATTGCCATAGGTTGCCTTCCGGATCGATATTTACGTTGTATGCACGGGTGTAGCCGCCGCCGCCGTCATCGTAGGGCATGTTGATACGGCTATACAGAGCAAGCGCATCTCCCTGCGGATTTGTAGGCGAACAACCATCCTGTTTCTCACACAGATACATTCCCTCTGCAGCGCAGGTAATCCAAAACTTGTCGGGGTCATCAGGGTCGGGCTGGAGTTCATTTGCACCACCTGCAATGAGCGGTGTTTTCATACGGTCTTCTTTTACAATATGCGACCATTGGGTGCGCCACATTTCTTCCTGATATCTGGCTTTTTCTTCGGCTGTAGGTGTGAAAAATGCATAGCCACCGGTAGATATGCTCCAACTCGTAACGTGAGTTTCGGGCGTGCGGTCTTCGATGCGATCGCCATCGATGAGTGCAACGTATTTTTCGTGATACAGGCCATCATTGCCATCGGCGTTGGATTTCAGGATGGATGCGCACATGTTGCTGATCCAAAGACGCCCTGCCGAATCCCATTTCATGAGATGCGGATAGCGCACGCTGATGCCCTCGGGGAAGTGGGGAGCCATGAGGATGGAGTTGGATTTGAGGTCGTATTTCCCGATACCGGAAGTGCCTGCACCCCAAACGTCAGCGAGGCCTTTTTTGCCTACTGAGATGGTCGAAGCCGTAACGTTGGCGGGAAGGGCGACGGTTTCGGATGCGGCGAGTTGATCGGGATCGATCTGATATAAATTGGCAGAACTGAGGGCATAGATTTTGCCATCGACACCAATTGTGATTCTGCTTATGTTGTCGATGGGTACATCTTTCTGCAGGAAGGCGCCGGTTTCGGGATTGACGGTAACGATGCGGGCGTGATTTGCAGATTGTCTCAGAAGGACCAGACGCGATTCGTCAAGCTCCTCGAACTGACTGAAGGGCTCTCTCTGCAATAATTTGAAAGCGGAAAATGACGACAGCTTCCCGTTGCGCGGAGCCTCGAAAATCGAGTATTCCTGAATTCCGGCTGATGCGATATTGTATTTGAAGTAGAGAATCACGTAGTCGTTGGTTACAGCTACCATAGAAGGTGCGAAGCCGTAGATACCCGACTGCTGGACTGTTCCGTTCTTCATATTCACGACCACAAGACCGAAATCGGTGGCAATATAGGCCATGTCGTCGTAAAAGGCTACGTCGATAACGTTTTTGGTTGTCGAAAGAATGGCATCGCGGATGGCGGATACATTCTGTACGGAGCCGTCCTCGTCGATGATGTCGAGGTTGGAGCTGGCATACACGACAAGCAGCTGACGGGTGTTGGGATTGAAGAATATCTTGCTCACCTCCACATCGGAGAGCTTGTCCGAACCGGCGTAGGAGAAGGTTTCGGCATCAGCCTCGGAGTAGTGGTAGAGGCGCGATGAAGTAACGTAAAAGACCTTCGAACCCGTGTTGACAACCTGATCGATTGTGCGGCCTACCGATGGGTATAGATTCCAGCGACCGCTGAATTTCTGGGCGCTGAGACCGAGCACTGTGGTCAGGACAAGAGCAAGAAGAAGTGAAATCTTTTTGTTCATGATTGATTTTTGCAGGGAATGGTTTTGAGGAGAGATTAATTAAAATTCATTGTCAGTGGAGAAGATAATCGAGAAGGGCCCGAACGGCACGTCCGCGGTGGCTCACGGCGTCTTTTTCTTCGCCCGGAATTTCGGCAAAGGTTTTGTCAAAGCCGATGGGCACGAACAGAGGGTCGTAGCCGAAGCCTCCGTTGCCGCGAGGGGCTTCAAGGATGTGGCCTTCGACCTTGCCGCTGAAATATCTCGGGGCACTGTCGCCTTCGAGGAGGCAGATTGCCGTGCGGAAACGGGCCGTGCGCTTTTCCGGTGCTACCCCTGAAAGTTTTTCGAGGAGCAGGCGGTTGTTGGCTCCGTCGTCGTGGCCTTCGCCGGCGAAACGGGCTGAATGCACGCCCGGAGCGCCGTCCAGAGCGTCCACTTCGAGGCCGGAGTCGTCGGCCAGGCAGTCGTAGCCGTAGCGGCTTTTGACCCAGGAGGCTTTTGCAAGGGCATTGCCTTCGAAGGTAGGAGCATCCTCGGGGATGTCGTCGGTGCAGCCGATGTCGCGTAAACTCAGAATCTCGAAGCCTTCGCCGCAGATGCGGCGGAGTTCTTCGAGTTTATGGGCGTTGTTGGTGGCGAATACTATCTTTCTCACGTCTGTAAGTAACGGAATAGGGTAGCGTTTTATTGTTATCCGACAACGATATTGACGATTTTTCCGGGCACGACGATAATCTTGCGTACGGTTTTGCCTTCGAGCCACTTGGCGGCTCCTTCGTGTTCGAGCGCGGTTTTTTCGATTTCTTCGCGGGAGGCGTCCGGGGCAACGGTTATGTTGTAGCGGGCTTTTCCGTTGAAGCTCACGGCCATTGTGATGGTGCTTTCCTTGAGGTAGTCTTCGTTGAATTCGGGCCACTCGGCATCGCGCACGATGCTTTCGCTTTCGGGGCGGCCTATGGCGCTGTGCCAGAGCTCCTCGGCCACATGGGGCGCGAAGGGCGCGAGTACGATGAGGAGTGTCGAGAGCACTTCGCGGCTGTGGCATTTCTGGGTGGAAAGCTCATTTACGCAGATCATGAAAGCGGCCACCGAAGTATTGAAGGAGAAGTTCTCGATATCGGCTGTTACTTTCTTGATGAGCTTGTGGAGGCTCTTGAGGGCCTCGGGTGTGGGCTCCGAATCGTCGACGAGGCATGTGTCGCCTTTGAAGTACAGGCTCCAGAGCTTCTTGATGAAGCGGTTGACACCGTCGATGCCGTTCGTGTCCCAGGGTTTGCTCTGTTCGAGGGGGCCGAGGAACATTTCGTAGAGACGCAGGGTGTCGGCGCCGTAGCGTTCCACGATGTCGTCGGGATTCACGACGTTGAACATCGATTTCGACATTTTTTCCACGGCCCAGCCGCAGATGTACTTGCCGTCTTCGAGAATGAATTCGGCGGTGGCGTATTCGGGCTGCGACTTGCGGAAGGCGTCGAGGTCGAGGATGTCGTTGCTCACGATGTTCACGTCGACGTGTATCGGCGTGGTGTCGTACTTGTCTTTAAGGCCGTGGCTTACGAACGTGTTGGTGTCTTTTATGCGGTAGACGAAGTTGCTTCGGCCCTGAATCATGCCTTGATTTATAAGCTTTTTGAAGGGCTCGGGCTCGCATACCACACCGAGGTCGTAAAGGAACTTGTTCCAGAAGCGGCTGTAGATGAGGTGGCCGGTAGCGTGCTCGCTGCCTCCGATGTAGAGGTCGACGTTGCGCCAGTATTTGTTGGCTTCCGGGGAGACGAGTGCCTCCGGGTTGCGGGGGTCCATATAGCGCAGATAGTAGGCCGAGGAGCCGGCGAATCCGGGCATCGTGTTCAGTTCGAGCGGATAGCCGTCGGGTGTGGTCCAGTTCTTAGCGCGTCCCAGGGGTGGTTCGCCTGTCTCGGTGGGCAGATATTTGTCCACCTCGGGGAGAGCCAGGGGGAGGGCTTCCTCGTAAGGCATGGGGATTCCGTCCTTGTAGTAGATGGGAATAGGTTCGCCCCAATATCTCTGGCGGCTGAAGATGGCGTCGCGCAGGCGGAAGTTTACCTTCACTTTGCCAATGCCTTTGGCGGCGATGAATTCCTTTGTCTTGGCAATAGCGTCCTTCACTTCGAGGCCGTTGAGATCGAGCTCGGGGCCGGCGGAGTTGATCATGCGCCCTTCTTTTGCGTCGAAACTGCTTTCAGATACGTCGGCGCCTTCGATGAGGGGGATGACGGGGAGGTCGAAGTGGCGTGCGAAGGCGTAGTCGCGGCTGTCGTGGGCGGGTACGGCCATGATGGCGCCGGTGCCATATCCGGCGAGCACGTAGTCGCTCACCCAGATGGGCACCTGCTTGCCGGTGAGGGGGTTTATGGCGTAGGCTCCGGTGAATACGCCGGACACCTTTTTGTCGATCATTCGCTCGCGTTCGGTCTTGTGTTTGGCGGCCGAGACGTATTCTTCGACAGCGGCGCGGCGGTCGGGGGTTGTGACCATGTCGACGTATGCGCTTTCCGGGGCAAGCACCATGAATGTAACGCCGAAGATGGTGTCGGCGCGGGTGGTGAAGATTTCGAGCTCAACATCGCTGTCGGCGACCTTGAAGCGCATTTCGGCGCCTTCGCTGCGGCCAATCCAGTTGCGCTGCGTCTCTTTTATGGAGTCGCTCCAGTCGATGGTTTCGAGGTCTTTGAGCAGGCGGTCAGCGTAAGCTGAAACGCGCAGACACCACTGATACATCATCTTCTGTTCGACGGGGTATCCGCCGCGCACGCTCAGGCCTTCGGACACCTCGTCGTTGGCGAGGACGGTGCCGAGTTTCGGACACCAGTTCACCATCGTATTGGCCTGGAAGGCAAGGCGCCAGTTCATCAGCGCGTCGGAGCGCTCCTTGTCGGACATTGCAGCCCAGTCGGAGGCGGAGAAGTCGAGTTCGCGCGTCTGCGCGGCGTCGAGGCCTTCGGTGCCGTGCTTTTCGAGGTGGGCAATGAGGGTTTCGATAGGTTCGGCTTTGGCCGTGCGGCGGTTATACCAGCTTCCGAACATCCGGAGGAATGCCCACTGTGTCCAGCGGTAGAATTCCGGGTCGCAGGTTTTGATTTCGCGGCTCCAGTCGAAGGAAAAGCCTATTTTGTCGAGCTGTTCGCGATAGCGGGCGGTGTTTTCGCGGGTGGTGATTTCGGGGTGCTGTCCCGTGCGGATGGCATATTGCTCGGCGGGGAGGCCGTATGCGTCATATCCCATAGGATGGAGCACGTTGAAGCCTCTCAGGCGCTTGTAGCGTGAGTAGATGTCGGAGGCGATATAGCCCAGGGGGTGTCCTACGTGCAGGCCGGCCCCGGAGGGGTAGGGGAACATGTCGAGGACGTAATATTTGGGGCGGTCGGAGGAGTTGTCCACGCGGTAGATTCCTTCTTCCTGCCATTTCTGCTGCCAGCGGCTTTCGATGTCTTTATGCTTGTATTCCATTGGGGATGTGATTGTTTGCGAAAGGTTGTGTTAGGTATGGCCCTTAGGAGAGGGCGAGCATGCGGTCGATAGAGCGGAGAGCTCCTTTTGCGAGCTCCGGGTCGACTTTTATTTCCGGTCGCCCGTCGCGCAGGCAGTCGCGGAGGGCCTTGAGGGTGTTGAGCTTCATGTATGCGCAGTCGTTGCATCCGCATCCCGGGGCTCCTTCGCCCCCCTCGCCAGTGGAAGGCGGGGCGGCGATAAATTCCTTCTCGGGGCAGGCCTTGCGCATTTCGTGGAGGATTCCGCTCTCGGTGGCGACAATAAATTTCCGGGCCTCGGAGGTGCGGGCAAAGTCGAGCAGGGCGGCTGTGGAGCCTACTTTGTCGGCGAGGAGCACCACCGGACGCTTGCACTCGGGGTGGACGAGCACCGGGGCATCGGGATGGTCGGCCTTGAGGGCCCGGATTCCTTCGGCCGAGAAGCGTTCGTGCACGTGGCAAGCGCCGTCCCAGAGGAGCATGTCGCGGCCCAGTTCGGAGTTGAGATATGCGCCGAGATTGCGGTCGGGGCCGAAGATTATTTTCTCGTCCTTGGGAAAGGAGTTCACGACCTTGCGGGCGTTGCCCGAGGTGACGAGCACGTCGCTCAGGGCCTTTACGCCCAGGGAGGTGTTCACGTAAGAGATGACCGTGTATCCGGGATGTGCCTCGATGAAGGCTTTGAAATCCTCGGCCGGGCAGCTGTCGGCCAGCGAGCAACCGGCGGAGAGATCGGGCATCAGCACTGTTTTTTCAGGGCATAGCACCTTCACGGTTTCGCCCATGAAGTGGACACCGCACATCACCACGGTGCGGACTTCGGGCCCCAGCTTCGCGGCCTTCTGTGCCAGCGCCAGGGAGTCGCCGATGATGTCGGCCAGGTCCTGGACGTCGCCATCCGTGTAGTAGTGGGCGAGCACCACCGCGCCTTTTTCTTTCTTCAGGCGGCGGATTTCCTCAATCAAGGCTTCGCGGGATTCGAGCCCGCATGTATTGTTGCTCATAGGGGAGTCGAAAGAATGGAGTAAACTCGTATTTGCAGAGTATGTTCGATTTAACTTGCAAATTTACAAAATCTCCCTCAATTCCACAAGTCATAAATTACGGGTATATTCGAGGTTTTTGCAAAGTTAGGAAAACTTTTATTAATTTTGCGGAGTATGAAGGATTTGATGTATAAGAATTTCGCATTTATAAGTTATAGCCACCGCGATATGGAGGTGGCCCGGTGGCTTCAGCGTAAGCTCGAGGCTTATCGCCTGCCCGTGGAGGTGCACAACGATATCGATGCGGGCAGCCGCTATCTGCGGCCGGTGTTCCGCGACCAGTCGGACCTCAACACGGGCATTCTCTCCGAGGAGTTGCGCCGCAATCTGGAGGAGAGCAAGTTTCTTCTGCTGCTGTGCTCGGAGAATTCGGCTCGCTCGCAGTGGGTGAGCGATGAGGCCCGGGCTTTCGTGGAGATGGGGCGTCTGGACAGAATTATCCCCGTTATCATCCCGTCGGCAGGTGTGCCCGAACCCGAGCTCTTCCCTGAGTATCTGCGCGAGTATTTCGCATCGCATCCGGGCACGGAACTTCTGGGCGTAAATATCGGGGAGGTAGGGCGCCCGAAGGCGCTTGTGCGAGTGGTGTCGAAGATGCTCGGCGTGTCGTTCGACAGCTTGTGGAAGCGACATCGGCGCCGGCAGGCTGTGAAGGTGGCAACCTACACGGCCACAGGGATAGTCGCGGCCGTGTGTGCATATCTTTTCGCCCTGCCCGTGCAGGTGGACGTGGCTATCACTCCGGAGCCGTCGCAGCTCCCGACGGGGGAGGAAATCCTCCTTACCATCGATGGCGCGGACTATACCGTGGCGCTGCAGTCGCCCGAGTTGCGAGGCGTATCGGTGCCCGGTTATAAGCGCTTCGGGAGTATCGACATTTCCGTTTCATCGCAGTTCTTCACCCCTGTGGACACGACGCTTGCCACCGGTTTCGGCCTCCGCCGCGAGGTAGAGCTCACGCTCAGGCGCGACGACAGTTTTGCCACGTTTGCCGGGACGGTCTACGACCCCGATATGAATCCCGTGGAGGGCGTGAGCGTGAGTGTTGGGGCGCGGACAGCCACCACCGATGCCGAAGGCTGCTTTGCCATCCGTCTTCCGCTGGCCGAGCAGCGGGAATCGCAGCGCATCAGGCTGAGCCATCCGGACTACACCCCCATCACGCGCGAGGACGAGAGCCCCTCAGCCACCCTGAAATATATCCTCTACCCCGCGAAATAACTGCAATTTCGACATTCTGTATTTCTGCCTGCCTCATTTTTTTAATGGGGCAGAATTTTTTTTGTATATTAGAAAATGATGAGTACCTTTGCATAAGACTCACGCCGTGCGTCTTCCAAGAGAGGAAGCGAGGCGGGAGGTAAAATAAAAGGCGTTTACTCGCGCTTTATTCTTGCTGGACTAAAATCGCCAAATT
>CAMWQB010000006.1 GCA_947176295.1 uncultured Porphyromonadaceae bacterium | reverse complement strand
GTCGTATATCGTTTCGAGGCCGAGGTGTGCTCCGTCGGCGATTTCGTTGTCTTCGGGAAGGGTGTGTTCGTCGTCGTCCTCGGTGGCGAGGTTGGTGATGGACAGGGGTGGCGAGGCAGGATCGGCTGCGGGCACCTGAGGGATGCGGACGGTGAAGGGTATCTCGTCGTTTTTTTGCGGTTCTTCTTCGAGAATGTCTATGTCCGGGGTATCGAATCGCTCGACCTTTCCCTCGTCTTCAGGCTCTTCGGTAGGGTCGGAGGAGCGGTTATCGTCGGGCTCATCATCATCGTCATCATCATCGTCGTCGTCTTCGGCAGCTTCGCCGGAAAGCTGCGGGTGAGAGGCGGCATCGTCGGTCTCGTCGAGGGATGTGAGGCTGACGGGAGAGAGGGCTTCGCTCTCCTCCGGATCGACGCTGTCGGGGGCGGCAGGTTGGCTGCTCTTTCTATCGGGGATGTGGCTGCGGACGCCATGGAATGTGCGCATGGCAGCGAGCATGAAGGTTGTGATGGGGTGGAGATATATAGCCACGAGGCCTCCGAGAAGAATCACTGCGACGGCGTATGCACCGAGGCCGCCGGCGAAGCGCTGAATCATGTCGTTGATGTAGTAGCCGTGGTTGCCGCCGAGGTGGAAGAAGCCGTCGGAATGGAAGGTGAGGAGGCCGAGAATGAGGGAGATGGCGATGGCCGAGTATAGGCTCTTGAACGTGAGGGTGATGAAATTGATGCGGATTACGCGCATGGCCCATAGTCCGATAAGGAAGATATACAGGGCAATGATGAAAGAGCCGATGCCGAGGGTGTCGACCATAAGGAAGCGGGCAAGGCGGGCGCCGACGGCGCCGCCGGCATTGCCGACTTCCTGCCCGGAGGCAACGACTTCGGAGATGGTGCGCCCGTGGGTGATGCTCTGGTCGAGCTGTCCGTTAAAGAAGAAGCTGATGGATACGCCTGTCATGACCACTGCAAGGACGCAGAGACATAGGCCGAAGGCAAGGTGCGTGCGATAGTCGGCAAGGAAGTCTTTGAGGCCATAGGATGGTTTGCGGGGCTTGCGGGCTGCTGGAGCGGGGCGCTTTGTTGTAGTGGCCGTGCGCTTTCGCTGCTCGGGCTCGCGGGCAGTGGAGTGGAGTGTACGCTCGCGTACTTTCTTTTCGTTTTTACGGACGCGAGGAGCAGGGCGGGCGGGTGCTCCGCCCATTCCGAGGTCGTAGTCGTCGAGGCTTTCGGGTCGGTTGAATCGGTCGGTCATAGGAGATGAGGGCAAGAATGTGTGTATATGTGATTAGATTATCGGATAAAGCATCAGAGGGCGGCGAGGGCTGCGATTACAGCCTTGGGGCCGGGGGCAGCGAAGACGGCGTTGCCGGCGACGAGAGAGTCGGCTCCGGCCTGCGCAAGCAGGGGGCCGGTTGTGAGGTTCACACCACCATCGACCTGAATCAGTGCCTTTGAGCCCGAGTCGTCGATGAGGCGGCGGAGGCGGCGGGTCTTTTCGAGGGTGTGCTCAATAAATTTCTGACCGCCGAAGCCGGGATTTACGCTCATGAGGAGCACCATGTCGAGTTCACCGATAATGTCTTCGAGAGTGGAGACTGGCGTGGCGGGATTGAGGGTAACCGCAGCCTTCATGCCGGCGTCTTTTATGGCCTGGACCGTGCGGTGGAGATGGGTGCATGCTTCCTGATGCACGTTCATTATGGCAGCTCCGGCATCGCGGACAGCGCTGACATAGCGCCCTGGATCGACAATCATGAGATGGACGTCGAGAGGCTTGTCGGTGTAGGCGCTGACGGCTTTGATGACAGGGAAGCCGAAGGATATGTTGGGGACGAAGACGCCGTCCATAACGTCGCAGTGGATCCATGCGGCCTCGCTTTCCTGCAGCATTCGGATGTCGCGACCGAGGTTGGCGAAGTCGGCGGAGAGAATCGAGGGGGAGACGATCATTACTTTGAAGAGGGGAGTGGAAGGGTTATTTCTTTTTGAAGGCGTGCCAGACTATATAGATGATGCATACGCCAAGAAGTGCGAAGCCGGCGATAGTGAGGTAGGAGTTGTATTTCTCGACTGCGTCGTAGAGGCTTCCGAGGCTCACGTGCTGAGCGAGCCACCAGCCGAGGCCGGCGAGAATGGCGTTCCAGACAAGAGCGCCGAGCCCGGTGTAGAATGAGAATTTCCAGATGTTCATGCGGGCGATGCCGGCGGGGATGGAAATGAGCTGACGGACTGCGGGGATGAGGCGTCCGATGAATGTGGAGACAGCGCCGTGGCGGTCGAAGTAGTCTTCGGCCTTGCGGACCTTGGCTTCGTCGATGAGGCAAGCGTGGCCGATGCGGGAGTTGGCGAAAGCATAGACCACGGGGCGCCCGATGAGAAGGGCGAGGACGTAGTTTATCAAGGCGCCCACGATAGCTCCTGCCGTGGCCACGAGGACCACGATGAATACATTCATGTCGCCTCTCTGCACGGCGAGATATGCGGCAGGCGGAACAACGACTTCCGAGGGAAAGGGAATGAAGGAGCTTTCTATGACCATGAATACAAAGACAAAAAGATAGCTTGCATTATTCACAAACCAGTCGAAGAAGGCCGCTGCATCGAAAATAACGAGCGGCTGCAGAAGGGCATCAATCATTTTGCAGGTGAAATTGTAATAAATTGGGTGTGTTGAAACTTTTTTCTAATAGTTTACAAAGGTAAGGAAATTCCCCCAAAAATTCAAAAAATAATTGCCCCGATATCGACGAGCGGTACCGGGACAATCTTGCAGAATTATATAACATTCAACCATAAATTTCATTTGAGCCTTCAGACAAGTTTCTGAAGGAAAAATCCGGGCTCTTTTATTCTACGGCTACTCTTGCGGAGGAGTAGACGTTGAGGCCGAGGGCGGCGGCAAATTGGGCCACGGCGCGGGCAGCGCGGATGCTCACTCCATTGTCGCACAGACGGGGCGAGAATGCAGCCACGGCGCCGAATCCCGGAATAACGGCCAAAACCGTGCCGCCGAAGCTTGCGGTAGCAGGCAGGCCAGTGCGCATCATCCATGCGCGGCGTCCGTGCTTGCCGAGCTTGCGGCTTGCCATAAGGCCTACGACATTAGCGGCTACCGACCCGTCGAAGGCATACACGCCCGAGCGCGGATTGCGGCCGTCGGCAGCAATGGTTGCACCCATCACTGCAAGCTGTTCGGCGGTGAGCTGCAGCGACATAAGTCGGGCATAAACATCGAGGCTCTGCTCGGCGTCGTCGTAAAGTGTGTAGCCGGCGTCGGCGAGGACATCGGCCATCTTCATGGCGGATGCTTCTTCGGAAAGAAGTTTATACAACTCGTCGTTGAAGACGGGTTCGCCATCGGTGAGGCCGAGGATACGGTCGAGGAGCACCTGGTACTTGCCATCGCGGTCGCCCTGGGGGGCTACAGCGCTGACGGCGCGGACAGAATGAGCGCCGAATGCAATCTTAGGCTTGGCGCTGCAAGCGCTTTTCTCGGCGCAGCAGCTGCCGCTCTTCTTTGTGAGCTCTTCGGGAGTGTACTGGCTGAGGAGCTCGACACTGAGTGGAAGGCGTGCCGACTTGCCCAGAGGCGAGAGTGTCTTTGTGGCGCCGACGGAAAGGGTGCGTCCGTCGGTGAGGACTACTGCGATACCGAACGAATCGGCATCGGCATCGGCCGCAAGACGCGGGTCGACTGCACCGTCGCGGTTTTCCTTATTCTGTTCATAGGCCTCGTTCATGGCCTTCTCGACATCTTTGATGGTTATTTTTCTTTCCATAGTATTGTTAGGAGTATAAGTTATGTTAGTCTTGTGTGTTTTTCGAATTTTCGAATATAGAACGCCCCCGGAAGCGCGAAGGTTGCATCCGGGGGCTGAAAAAAAGTTAAGAGTTGCGGAATCAGAGGTTGTTCTTCTCGATATCCTTGAAGTAGCGGTATGTGTCGACCTTGAGTTCGCCGCAAGCATCTTCGTCGGCAACAATAATTGCGCGGGGATGCATCTGAAGAGCGGAGATAGTCCACATCTGGGATATGCCGCCTTCGACGCCGTGCTTGAGGGCGCGAGCCTTGTTGTGGCCGTTGACGATGAGCATCACGGAGCGTGCAGCCATCACAGTGCCTACGCCGACGGTGAGAGCCGTCTTTGGCACGAGGTCTACATTGCCTTCGAAGAAGCGGGAGTTGGCGATGATCGTGTCGGTGGTGAGGGTTTTCATGCGAGTGCGTGAGGTGAGGGAGGAGCCGGGCTCGTTGAAAGCGATATGGCCGTCGGGGCCTACACCGCCCATGAAGAGGTCGATGCCGCCGTAGGAGGCGATTTTCTCTTCATAAGCCTTGCATTCGGCTTCGGGGTCTTCGGCGTTGCCGTTGAGGATGTTCACGTTCTCGCGCTTGATGTCGATGTGGGAGAAGAAGTTGTTCCACATGAAGGAGTAGTAGCTTTCGGGGTGCTCCTTGGGGAGGTTGCAGTATTCGTCCATGTTGAAGGTAACGACGTTCTTGAAGCTGACTTTTCCTTCCTTGACGAGCTTGATGAGCTCGCGATACATGCCGAGGGGCGAGGAGCCGGTGGGACATCCGAGGACGAAGGGATGTTCTTCGGTGGGATTTGCTTCATTGATGCGAGCAGCCACGTATTCGGCGGCCCAACGGGAAACGGCAGCGTAGTCCGGTTCGATAATCAGTCGCATAAGTTCAGATGATTTGGTTTAGAGAAGTGAATAAAATATATTGTGAGTCATAGGTTCAAAACAGCCATGCGGCGGTAACGGTCCAGTAGTTGTTGCGCCCGCTCATATACTTTCCATCGATAGGTTTCAGGATGTCGATGTATTTCGACATGCCGAAGCCGTGGGAGGCGCTTATGTGCAGGTGTTCAATGAGCTGCAGTCCGACGCCGATGTTCCAGGCGATGTCTACTTTTTTCTCCGTCCAGTCGTCGGCTACCGCATGCCATGATGTGAGGAATGCGAAGTCGGGCCCGGTGAAGATGTAAGGCGTGATGATTTTCCCAACTACGGGAATCCCGAACTTGAATTTGATGTTTACGGGGATGTTCACGAAGTCGCGGCTGCGGTAAATGGAGCCGTCGGGGAGCACCGTGCTCACCGGAGCCTCGGCGCTTCGGCGGGTGTACATCACCGAGGCATCGAAGGCGAGGTTTATCACCGGGATAGTGAACTCGGCCTGAAGCCCAGCCGTGACTCCCGCGCGGTTGTCGGAATTGAAGGCACTCTTGTCGAAGCGCAAGGTGTTGAGCGCAACACCGACGCGCGGACCGACACGGAACTGTGCGGAAGCTGATGCAACGCAAGCCACAAGGGCCAGAGCGGCAATGATAAAAGATCCGGACTTGCTCATAATCTATGCAAAGGTAGAAAAAAATAGTTAAACGTCAAAATGGAATATATAAAAGTAGAGGATGCGACAGGTCGTGATTCCTGCTGCATCCTCTACTTCAATGCGTTATGCAGGGGATGTAATTATGCGAGTTCCTGAGCGTCGTCCAGGGCGATGTAGTGTTCGCGGGGATGGTCGCATGCAGGGCAAACGGCCGGGGGCTCAGTGCCAACGTATTCATAGCCGCATACGAGACACTTCCACGTGATGGGCTTTTCGCGTTTCCATACGGTGCCGTCCTTTACCTGCTGGAGCATGCGCAGGAAGCGGTTGTGGTGAGCCTCCTCAATGGTGGCGATGGCGAGGAAGTGTTCTGCGATGTCGTCAAAGCCTTCTTCCTGAGCCACTTTAGCGTAAGCCTTATACATGTCCACGCCTTCGGAAAGCTCCTCGGCGGCAGCGCATGCAAGATTCTCGGCGGTGGTGCCGATTACGCCCGAGTCAGCGCTCACGGGAACAGTTACCTGGCCACCCTGCAGGAACTTGAAGTAAACCTTGGCATGGTGGAGTTCGTTTGCTGCGGTTTCATTGAACACCTGAGCGATGGGGAAATATTTTTCTTTCGTTGCCTGCTGTGCGTAGAAAGTATAGCGGGTATAGGCCGATGATTCAGCCAGATAGGAAGTTACGAGATTGGCCTCCGTCTTTGTGCCTTTGAGGTTTTTGGGTTCAGTTGCCATAATAGTGAGAAAGGGTTAGAATGTTGAATTTATGTCCGTTTGATAAAAAAACACGCGGAAAAGGTAAAAGGTTTGTGCGTGGTCTGAAAAATTATTATCTTTGTAACATAGACAAAAGTAAAACTGATGCTTACACTCCAAGAGAAGACCGTAGCCGCCCTTGTGTCGGGAATGTTTCCCGATTCCGCAGCCTTCGATTTCCGCGCGCCACTGCGATATTCGTCGGACAACCACCTGCATATTGTTGTAGTCGGCACGGGCCGGTGGGCTGAGGCGTGGGTGAAGATGGCTATTCTTGTATGCCACTATCCCAACTACGAGCGGCGTCGCGACCTGCGCACGCGCATCACCTGGGCCGGCGTCGAGCGGCCGGAGGTTGAGGAATTTGTGTATGAGCACCGCGAGCTTTTCGACAATTGCCGGTGGCGCACGGTGGACTTGCGCGACAAGGATATCGACATCGACATGCATCGTCCCATGTACGAGGGGCGACGTAAGGATTTTGTGGATGTAGAGGTGGAGTTTGTGCTCGGCCGTTTCACTCACCCGGCTCTCCAGCAGAAGCTTGCAAAATGGGAGAGCGACCCCGAGCGCCAGCTTACGCTCGTGTTTTGCGGAGACGACCGTGAAAGGAACATGCGCTATGCCTCCCATGCTCTTGCTCGGCATCCCGTCGGGGCACCGCCGGTGCAGTTTTTTGCATTGGGAGACAAGTGCGATGAGGTCTGTCCGGGAATCCGCGTGTTTGATGTTCCGGTTGACATCGATGCACGCTTTGAGCGGATGATGGATATGGCTAAGTATCTGAATTATTTCTATAACGCGAGCTACGAGCTTAAGCACGTGCCCACCGAGCTGCCCCGCGAGGATGTGGAGAAGGCTTGGGAGTGTGTTATGAGCCCGCAGATGCGCCTGTCGAATCTGTTCAACATCCTCACGATAGCCACGAAGATGCGCACTCTCGGGCATTCTCGCGACGACTGGCAGACTTTTTATGCGCTGACAGCCTCGGAAATCGAGGAGATGACGCCGACGGAACACAACCGGTGGAGCGTGGAACGGCTCTTGCAAGGCTCGCGCCCGTGCACAGACAGCGAACGCCTGGAAATTGAAAAGGATATTTCCCTGAAAAAGAAATACAAGAAGGAAAGAAACGCCCATTACGACCTCGTGGCTTTCGATGAGCTGGGCGAGGATGAGACGGGACGGAACGTGGCCCGCTACGACAGTGACCTCATCGCCGCGATTCCGCTGATAGTGAAATCTTTTACGGATGAGAACGATGAATGATGACAGACAGGTGCACTATTCGCTGAATCTTTCCGACGGAAGGATATTCACGCCGGGGAGAGGTAAGACTGTGGTGATCGGTCAGAAGTCCGATGCTGATGTCAGGCTCTCGAATCCCGGGCCATACGAGGACGTGAACGTGGCTCGAATCGAGCCTTGCGGGCCCGGAGAGTGGCGCCTGTTGAGGCTCGGAAGGGACTATCCGGTGGCAGTGAACGGCAAGGATGTGGGCCATGTGTGCTACCTCTCGGACAAGGATGCCGTGGAGGTGGCCGGGCTTGAGCCCCATTTCAGGTTCCGCCTTCATGAAGGGCCCGAGCCGGGCGAAACGAAAGTGCATACAGGTCTCAGCCGCCGTGGGGTGGGGGTGCTGGCTGCAGCTATGGCCATGATGGTGGCGGGAATAGTGTGGTGGGTT
The DNA here is from genome assembly GCA_947176295.1 of uncultured Porphyromonadaceae bacterium. Taxonomy (GTDB): domain Bacteria; phylum Bacteroidota; class Bacteroidia; order Bacteroidales; family Muribaculaceae; genus CAG-873. The sequence goes on along the minus strand of CAMWQB010000006.1, from coordinate 39,230 downwards.
GTGAAAATGAGCGACAGAGACGAGCTGGCCGAGCCGATGGTGGCTTCGGCGATGAGTTCGCTCTACAGGATAGAAGTGGATTCGCTGCTGTATTTCGAGGGCGATTCGCTTGTGGACGCCTATGAGTATGCTTCGCCTCGCTCGGGCACGGCCTTCCTGACCACCGATTCGCTGCTCGTAACGGCGCGCCACTGTGTAGAGCCTTGGCTCAACGCGCTCACTGCAGCAGAAATTCCCGACATATTGTCGAACACAGATGCCTCCGTGCAGCTCGCGCTGCGCGCCGAGACCGCGGCCCAGCTTGCCGGCGATGAAGATCCCCTCCCGAAGCTTGTAAGTTCGATGATTCTGACCGACGCCTCAGGGACAAGCATGCGCCTGCGCTCGACGGATTTTATGTTCGACCGCAGCAGAGATGAAATTATTGAGTGCGGCAGCTGGGAAGAGGATTTCTATTGGCGCAACATCCAGGCCCGCTACGACCGTGGCGAGGTGATGCTCGGCGATGCCGTGGCCTGCAGGATGGACACCGCAGGATGCATAAGGCTTGCCGACCGCACGCTCATGGAAAGCGAGCTGAAGCCTCGTCGGACACTGAGTTTTCTCGGTTTTCCGCTCACGCAGGGACGCGACGAGACAGCCGAGCTCGAAAGCGATTTCCTCCGGCAGCCCCTTGCACGGCCCGAGGGCGAGGATGAAGGATTCATGATGCTGGCCCACGGAGGGCGCCTTTCGCCCGGATATTCCGGAGGCCCGGTGCTGATGCGCACGGACGCCGCTCCGGAAGGGTTTGTGGCGGTGGGTGTAATCTCCGTCCTGGATCGCACCAACGGCCATCGCTCTTATTCTGTTCCTACCACCGCAATTCCGAAAAACAATGAAGACCATCCATAGGGGCCCGCTCTACACCATTTCCGTCGAGCGCGGGGCCGACGGCTTGCTCGAGGCTGTGAAAACGTCTGTCTCAGGGGAAAAACGACGGGAAGAGTACTTCCCTGAACGCGACACATCGGCCCTTGCGGGCGAGACGTCGGAGCTGACGGCGTGGCAGATTTTGCGCGACGTGGCGGCGGAGCTTGCCGCGGGCGTGAGAGTTCCTGTGGAGCCCGCGCATATTATGATAAAAGGCGAAGGCCGCTTTTGTCTCAATCCCTGGAGCAAAAGCAAGGACAGTGCATATACGGCCCCGGAGGGCTATGAGCCTGTGTGGGCATTAGGCGCATCGGTTTTTTTCCTCTTTTTGGGATGCGGGGTGTTTCAAGGCTGCGGCGGACGCTACCAAGGGGCCGGCACACCCGTGCCGGTAATGCGTCGGAATGCTCCCGAGCTTTCAGCCCTTGTGAGACGCTGTCTAAGTTTTAAACCATCGGAGCGCCCTGAAGTCAAAGAGATAAATGAAATTGCATGCCGTGCCATCGAAAGGCTCGAGAGACCGGAAACCAATGTGCGGCCTTTGAAGAAGAGCAGCACAATCACAAGGGCCACTCCCGACACACTTGATGCCCTATGGCCCGAGAAGATGGACTGATGCTTTCTTTTGAATTCTCAAACATGTTCCAAAATGAAAAGACTTGCTTTTGTTGTCTGTATAATTTTTTCGTGCATCGCCGCCTCGGCTCAGGACGCCACGCTCACGGCCATGATGGATGCCGTGCGCAGTCTTAAGTCCGGAGGCCAGAAGGCTTTTGAAGCCGCCGCCGAGAAGCTCGGGGCTGACAAGAGCTGGACCCCGATGAACGAACTGAAGGCTGCCGACCCCAAGGCGGAGTGCCGCGCGTCGGACCGCGTGGCAGGCTTCCGGCTCAACAAGCTTCTTGCCGCCGCCGAGCAGAAGCGCCGGTTCGAGACCTCGACCGGCAATATGCTCAATGGCGAGAATCCGCACTTCAACTACTCGCTTTATGAGCGTGGGGTGAAGGCGGGGTCGACGCTCGAATACACGCTGAAAGGTCGCTCGGGCTCGCAGTGTATCGTGATAATGCCTTACGACGGGCTGAAGTCTGCCGGACTCGATGTGAGTGTGAGTGCCGGAGGGAAGGTCATGACTAAGACTATAGAAAAGGATGCGTATATTTTCACAGGAAGCGTAGCAGAGGGGCAGACTGTCAAGATTCGCGTTGCCAACGGCACCGACAAGCCCCGCTCGCTTGCAATATTTAATTTCAATTCCCGCAAATGAAACTGACCGGACGGATTGTTATTGCCCTTGCGATGCTTGTGAGCGGTGGGTCTGTTCGGGCAGCTTCGACTGCCGAACTCGACAGCCTCATCAGCGAAGGCAACCGCGCGTATCTTCTCGGTCAACAGCTAAGGATTGACGAGGTGGTAGGCGAAGGCTACATGATGCTAAGAGAGCTTTGGAGCCTTGACGACGATGAATATATGTCGTATGGCGCATCGCTGCGCAAGCTCGAAGGAAACATGAACTATCTTGAAGGGTGCGCCACCGGGAATGCCGACCAACTCGAGCTTGCCGAGCGGCTTTACATGGATGCCAAGGAGATGGATGCGCAGAGATTCTCGACCGGAGCGCTCATAGATCTGGAGCTGGCGCAGCTGTATTACAAACAAAAGCGCTATGACGACGCTCTGGGTTGCATAAATGCTGTCCTGGAGTATTACGATACGACGGGAATTTATGAGCCGGGCGACACGGAGTGGAATTCCGTTCTGCTCCAAAGGGCCATTATCAACGCACGTCTCGGCAATGACGAGGAGGCCCGCAGGGAGGCGGAGGAAGCACTTTCGACTTTCAAGGACAAGAAAAGCCTCGATTATGGCCGCGGCCGACGGATGTATGCCAAAATTCTCGGTCTCACAGGAGTCGACCGACGCGAGGCTCTGAAAGCTTACAAGGAATATTTCGCTCTCCAGAAGGCTGATGCGCTTGAACGCTTCGCCGGCATGAATTCGAAAGGACGCGAGGAGTATTGGATGATGCTCCGCCCCTTCGTTGCCGATGCATACGCTCTTGAGGATGCGGATCCGGAATTTCTTTACGACTTGACTCTCTTTGCCAAAGGACTGCTTATGCAGCTTGATGCCGCCACCGACAGCGAGGGCCGCCCCACGCGCCGCAATCTCGAAGAGCTTTCGCTGACGTGGAAAGATATTCGGAAGAAACTCAAGCCCGGAGAGGCTGCCGTGGAGTTTGTGCAGTACACGCCTTTCGGGAGCGAGGAGCAGGCTATGGGTGCCCTGTTGCTCCTGCCGGGCAAAAAGCCCGTGTGGGTGCAGCAGCCTTCGCCAACGCTTCTTGAAAAACGTTTCGGCCCGCTGATCGACGACGGCTTGCGCAAGACAAAAGACCGCGTGTACAGCGACCCTAAGTTGCCGGGGATGGTCTGGAGCCCTACCCTGATGGACGCTTTGAATGGGGCCAAGACAATATTCTTTGCTCCTGACGGCCGCTATCATACTCTGGCTGTGGAATATCTCCTGCCTGGAGATGGACCGGAGGCCCGGCGCCTCACGTCGACGCGACGCCTTATGGACCGCGGACGCGCCGATCGCTCGCTGAAGGCTGAGGACGCCATGCTCCTTTACGGCGACATCGACTACGACTACACCCCGACACCGGAGGAATGTGCTTACAACGACTACGACGCATATCTGGCGTTCAACTACTATAAGTTCCCAATTCTCAGCGCGGAGACCGACGAATCTCGGGCCATAGCGCGCCTGCGCGACAACCCCTCGGACGCGAGGATGAGAGGCATTTTTGCCACGGAAGGCAGTTTTCGCCGGCTCGCCGGGAATTTCCCGTCGATTCTCATCAGCACACACGGGGTGTCGCTTTCGGCCAACAAGCACGGCGACTATTCCACGGACCTCAAGCCTGCCGTTTGCGATGATGCACTGTCGTCGACCGTGATAAGTTTTACCGGTGTGAACCCATGCATGGACGAGTACGGCAGCATTGCCCGCACCCATTACGATGGCCTCGTGTCGGCCCGCGAGCTCTCGGGGCTGGACCTTTCGCGATGCAAGCTCTTCACGATGTCGGCGTGCCAGACGGGTCTCGGCGAGGTTGGAGCTGACGGGGTGTACGGCCTGCAGCGCGGACTTAAGAATGCAGGTGCGGGAGCCATGCTCGTGAGCTTGTGGAGCGTACAATCTGATGCCACGGCCCGCTTGATGACGGCTTTTTACCGCAGGATGAACGAGGGCGAGAGTATGAGAGCCGCATTCCGTGGGGCCCGCGAGGATCTCAAAAGCGGAGCCTATTCAGTCGAGGCTCATAACATCAGCACCCCGGCCGGAACATACTTTTTCAATCCCGCCACTATGGCAGGCGAGGTCATGACTATGGACGAGATTCCGGATTATGATTTTCCTCAATACACCGACGCTTTTATCCTCATTGATGCAATAGATTAAAAATCAATAATTTTCGAATATATATGATACAGAACAAAATTACGGCCGTCTTGCTTGGCCTGGCGCTTGCCCTTCCGGTTGTTCCGATGAGGGCGCAGGCCTCACAGGAGGTCGACTCGTGGGAGGTTTCGGTCAAGGAGATGGATCCCCACATGCGGGAGCGCATATCTTCGACAATGCGCGAACTCAATGGCACGGCCGACGACCGCGGTGTGCTCGCCGAAATAGGGCAGGCCGTAGGCTTCGGCCTTGTGGGTGGCGCAGTGGACGTGTTGGTGTCTGAGACTATCAATCTTGCAAAGATGCGTCAGCGTCAGAAGAAGGAGTGGATGGAGATGATCGAGCGCGAAAACAACTACACCGACAGCATCACAAGCATAAAGGGCCTGAAGGACTTCTACGCCAAGAACTCGGAGCTGGGGGCCCTCGACCCGTCGGACATAAACTTCAACGGCATAGAAATCCGAGGGATGCGCAACGGCCGGGAGGTAATCTACATGTCGTGCAGCATCGACCGCTCGCGGCTGGACAATCTCTTCCGCCACAGCAAATTCAATCTGGTGCTCGACACTCTGGCCTTCTATCCCTATTCGTGCCACCTGCCTAATGTTGCCGCCAACGGCATCCGCGTCATGAAGGAGCTCAAAAAAGGAAAGGCGACCGTAGCCGGCGACACTATCCTGCGCCCCGGAGGCAACGGTTTCTCATTCGACGACCGCGAAAATCTCCGCGTGGGCATCGACTTCGACTTGTCTTCGTCGTGGATAAACGAGGCTGTGCAGGTTCACCGCGATGTGGAGCTCGGCAACTTCCGCCTGTCCGTGAATATTCCCGATAATGTTACGCGCTACACCTATTCGCGCAATGAGGTCCTCGCCGATGCGGAACGCCTTCCCGAGAGTGAGAGGGCTGCTTATCTGGCCCGAAACCTTGTGAACGTCGAGGGCGAATGTTTCGTGGTGCCGCGGTCGTTCATGCCCCTGGACAACGGCAAGCGCATGTGGGGGACGGGCGAGTATAATATTAAGGTGAAGGTGAAGGAGCAATGCTCCTTCGACCCCGACAGCGAAAAGGCCCGGAAATGGCGCGAAGACTATTCGCGGATGCGCAAGATGCAGAACCGAAGCAGCGAGGTGCGCGAATATTTCGAAACTCTTTGGAACCAGCAGGGCATGAATATCGTGAAGAATTCTTATAAGACCGTGCTGACGACCGGCCTTAAGCATTACAAGCTGATGAAGTAAGCCCCATCTCCCAAGAAGAAAGACAAACGCCCGGGATAATTCAGGTCATCCCGGGCGTTTGTCTTTATATGTGTGTGTTTTGTCTCTTATTTCAGAAACTCCCGGCCGGCAGGGGTCATGTACTGCATGAGTTCCTGAGGATAGAATGCTGCAGAAACAGCTCCGGCTGCGCGGGCGGCAACCTCGCCTTGCTCGTAGACAAAGACGATGCGGCCCTCATAGTCGATGTAGTAGCTGCCGGAGGCCGGAAGAGCCGTGATTTCGGCTTCTGGCTGTGTTTCCTTGGCGCGTTCCGCTATCACAGCCGGAAGCTCCTTGAGGCCTTCGGGCGTGAAGACGTCGCCGAGGGTCATCACCTTGCCGTCCGAAAAATCGTAGTTCACATAGGTGAGGGTGGTCTGCCCGTTGGCTGCGTGGACGGGATATAGATATTCCGTGATGGCGTATGAAAGAATTCTTGGCGACATGGAGGCTATCGTGCCGGTGATGGAAATGAAGCCATCAGCGTCCATTATGTCGACGTCGTCATCGGACTTGGCTACTTCGGGATAACCGAGGGATTGGGCCGTGGCCTTGAAATATTCCTTAAGTGTTTGTTCGGGAGACTTAACATCTACCTTTCCGGCTGTTGCGGCCTTGACGATTGCTTCGCGCAGGATTGTAACATTGGCATTGCTCACATTGGCGGGCATTATCAGGGATGCGTGGGCCGAGAAGACGGCATCTTTATCGGAATTAAAGAGCGAATCGGTTCCGGGAAGGGTATAGGTTTCGCTTTCGCTTACGGTGGTGAAGGCCACTCGCGTGTCGTCAGTGTCGTCGGAATCTGCGCATTGTGCCTTGTCGCAGGATGCGGAGCATGACGAAACAGCTGCTGCCAGCAGGAGGCTGAGAGCGCAGGCAGCATAGACGCGGATACGGTGTTCGATTTTCATAATGATGCGGAGTATATTATGTCTAAGATATAAATGCTCCGAGCGGCATTTTTGTTCGTGGAGAATGAAAAATTTTTTTGATAAAAAATGCGGCTCGGATTTGGAGAATTAAAAAAAATGTAGTAACTTTGCAGTGCTTTTGAAAGGAAGCACCTAATATGGTGCCTGTAGTTCAGTTGGTTAGAGCGTCGGATTGTGGTTCCGAAGGTCGTGGGTTCGAGCCCCACCCGGCACCCTCGAAAAAGCAGCAAGAGCCTAAGGTTTAAACCTTAGGCTCTTGCTTATTATTATTTTGTTTTGTTTTCAATCTCGCGTGCCGGAGGTGCGTTCATTCTGCTTAAGGAGATTACGGCGGCCTTCTTTTCAATCGGAAAAGCGGCAGGCGATGACTTCGACTTCAACCAGGACGTTTTTGGGAAGGGTGCGAACGGCCACGGCCGAGCGGGCGGGGTAGGGAGGCTCGCCGAAGGCTTCGGCATAGACCTCATTCATAGCGGCGAAGTGGTCCATGTCGCTGAGAAAAACGGTTGTTTTCACGACGTTTGCCATTGTGAGGCCGGCTTCGGCGAGAATGGCGCGGACGTTTGCGAGGGCCTGACGCGTCTGAGCAGTGATTCCTTCGGGAATCTCGCCCGTGGCGGGATTGATGGGTATCTGGCCGGAGGCATAAAGGAAAGAACCCGTGTCGATGGCCTGGCTGTAGGGGCCTATAGCGCCTGGAGCGGCTGAGGTGGAAATCTGTTTTTTCATATTTGCTGTTTGCTAATTGGTTGTATTTGTATGTCTTTTAGATAGATCTTTTCCAGAGTGTCCTCGGTAGCCTCTGAAATTTCCTTGAATGTTTCTTCTACGCCCGGAAAGCGAAGGCTGAATTCTGGGATGAAGCCGTGGAGGCCGAGGGTGTTGAGTTTGTCGAAGAGAAATGCTATGGTCATTCGCTCCGCGGGCACTGACAACTGATATGCGTATATGCGTTTACCGGCATCGAGTACTACTTGTGCCACTATGCCTGCTTCGATGAGGTGAGCGAATATGTCGTTGACGAGCCGTCCCGGGAGCTCGTAGTTTTCGATGAGTTCGCGGGTGGTTACCGCAGGCTGTCCTGCCTCGAAGCGGTGTGTGAGAATGGTGGCCACGGCCACGAATGCTTTGCGGCGGTAGAGCGGCGCGATGTTTTTGACTTCCTGGTCGAAACTGAAGCTGAAGATATTGGCCGAGGAATAGCAGAGGACAGCCCCCGCGAGGGTAATCATCCACACGAGCTGGAGCCATATCAGCAGCAGGGGGAGAAAGGCGAAGGAGCCATAGATTGCGTTGTAGCGGGAGACGTACATCTGACCCGTAACGAAGAGCCATTGCACCACGAGGAAGCCCACTCCGGCGAACACTCCCGATATCAGGGCTGAGGGTATTGGCACGCGCGTGTTGGGGAAAAGGAGATACACGGCGCCGAAGAAGAGGAAGGTGAGAATCCAGGAGCTTACTTCGAGCAGACATGAAACGACGGGGGTCATGAATTCGAGGGAGAAGATGGCCCTGAGGGTGGAGCTCAGCATCAGCTCGATACCGCTGACGCAGACCACGAGGATTGGAAGAATCAGCAACAAAGAGGTGTAGTCGCTGATTTTGCGAGCGAGTGAACGCCCCTGTCTGACGCCCCAGATGCTGTTGAAGGTATCTTCCGTGGTGCTGATAAGGGAAACCAGTGTATAGAGGAGGAAGACGATGCCCACGCCGACGAAAAGGCCTTCGGAGGCCTGGTTGAGATAGGAGTCCACAAAGTTCCAGGCATAGCGGATGGCGGTTTCCTGCGCTGGGAAGAGGCGGTAAAGCTCCGCTTCGAGGTAGCCTTGGAAGCCGAATCCGCGCGCGATGGCAAGCAGCAGGGCCAGAGCGGGTACCAGTGCGAGCAGCGTGCGGTAAGTCATGGCACATGCCTGGGTCTGGACGTCGCCGCTGAGGAAGGTGCGTATAGACAGATTGAGGGTCTTGATAGCCGTTACCCACCAATTGCGGCGCGTGTCCTTCCAGACGCCGTCGGAGCAATACTCCCAGGCGGCGATGACCCGTGTTTTCAGCCGTTCAAGTCTTTGGTTCATAGGTTGTCGTGCTTATGATGAACTTATTTTTCCATTAACTCGCGCAGAATTTCGAGATCGATGTATTTTTCGCGGTCTGAGCCCCGGAAGTGAAACACCTTGTCGCGCAGCTCGTTGGCCTTTCGTGCTGCCGACGAATCCCATCCGGGCATGTCCGGTCCGGCGGCAGCGGGGATGGACGTAAGCGACACGTCGAATACTTCTGCAAGCGGCGGATAGCCCGGGGCCGCGCGCATGCTCATCGTTTCGAGCGGATTCTCTCTCGGCAGGATTCCTTCCACGACGATCGAAGCCGTGGATATGCGGCGAGGGATGAACTCGCCGTCGGCTATCGTGAGGTCGCCGTCGGCAAGGGGGTCACGGCCCATCAGCGCATGGCGGAACGACCGCGAAACCGTGTCGGTGAGGAAGGCCGGGGTGAGGCGTCCTTGGGCAGCGATGCTGTCGAGAAGCTCGTGCGCGGTATCATATCTGTTATAACCCGATCCGCTGCCATCCTGTTTGCCCGAGATGGAAAAATTTGTGCGGATAATCATCCCCGAGGGCTCGTCGGCCGTATTGAAGCGGGTGTAGTCATGGTCGTGTGTTTCGAAGTACGCCGCATTGCCCTCCGCGTCGATTACTCCGAAGTTGGCCTGCACGCCCAGCGGCTTCGGCAGTGTGTCGAGCAGAGCGGCGAAGTCGGCGACAGTGTGGCATACGGCAAGCGCCCGGCTCATGACGATAGCTTCGCGGTCGCAATAGTCGGTGGTGTCCGGCGCCAGGTTGTAGCTTGCCGTGTTCATTATGGCAAACCCGGCGTCGTTCATTCCGGCCCATGCTTCAGCGAGCAGGCTGTCGCCTGCGTTGAACAGGCCGACAAAGCCTATTTCGTCCGCGCAACGGGGCTCGACGCGGGCAAGGAAGTTGGACGGGGCGCCCGTGTCGCGATGCTTCCAAAGCATGGGACGCCCTGAGGCGGTAGCACGCCCGTCGGCTATAAGCGAAGTGCAGGCTCCCGCGTCGACGGACTGCAAGAGCAGAACCGGAAGCAGGAGCACGGCGGTGAGGAGCGGAATCAACGGCAGTTTGCGCATGCGGTGGCGAGGAGTTCGGTTAGAGTGGGATGCGGGTGAATTACTGCGGATGCTAAAGTGTTGAGCGATACACCGAGAGCTACGGCGAGTGTGGCTTCGCCTATGAGAGCGTCTGCATCGGCGCCAAGAATATGGAAGGCGAGTATTTTGCGTGTCTCGGGGTCGGCGAGTACTTTCACGAAGCCGTCGGTGGTTCCGTCGGCCATGGCTTTGCCGTTTCCGCCGTATAGTGCCTTCCCGGAAATGAAGGACCGGCCTTCGGCTTTAAGGGCATCTTCCGTCGGGCCGACCCACGCGCATGGAGGATGCGTGAAGACAACCGACGGCATGGCTTCCATCACTACGGGACGACCGAGCAAAACGCGGGCCTGAGCCTCGGCGGCATGGGCCAGCATGCAGAGGCCGTTGCAATCGCCTATTGCGTAGATGCCCTCGGCGGTGGTGGCTAAGGTGTGCGGGTCGACGCTTATGAAACCGCGCGGAGTGAGCTCCACGCCCGCTTCGGCGACGCCTTCGGGAACCACAGCCCGACGGCCGACAGCCATAAGGACCATATCGGTGTCGAGAGTGGCAAGGCCTTTCTTACCTTCGTAGTCGATCGAGAATCCGGGATGAATGGCTTTCACAGCCACACCCGTCAGGAATGCCACTCCTCGGCGCGAGAGAAGGCTGCGCAGACGCTTGGCCACATCCTTATCGGCCGGCGGAAGGATTTCCTTGCAGTATTCAAGCACCGTAACGTCCACGCCTTTGTCGGCAAGGATTGAAGCGAATTCGAGGCCTATTACCCCTGCGCCAATCACGGCCACGCGCTCAGGGAGCTTTTCGAGCTTCAGGAATGCTGTGGAGTCGATTGCGTGTTCCGCCCCCTCGATGGGCAGTGCGGCGGGAGCCGAGCCGGTGGCGATGTATATTCTGTCGGACTCGATCTCACCATCTCCGACGCTTATCCGGCGCCCCGGAAGGAGCCGGGCATCGCCTGGAATCCACTCTACGGCCGTTAGAGAAGCCTTGACGTCGTCGCGGAGCTGAGCCACCACGCTGCGAGCGTGCTCAGTGGCCGAATCCCAGGGCGCCGAGCCGGAAGCGCAGAGTGCCTTCGTGGGTATGCAGCCGCGGTTGAGGCAAGTGCCGCCGGGAAGGTCGCGTTCAACGATGGCCGTGTGCAGGCCGGAGGCAGCGAGCCCGGCGGCAAGAGTGTATCCGCCGGGGCCCGCGCCGATTACTATAGCATCATACTTCATCGGTATGCTGTCAGAGGCTTTGGTATGTAACTTTCGGATGGAGTGCCGCTTCGTTTTCATCGGGGTGGCGCACGGGTGTTGCGAGCGGAGCCGTCTTGAGTAGGTCGGGCTCTTCGGCGGCCTCGCGTGCGATGTCGCGCATGGCCTTGATGAAGGCGTCGAGCGTCTCAATGCTTTCCGTTTCCGTGGGCTCAATCATCAGCGATTCGTGGAAGAGCAGCGGGAAGTAGATGGTGGGAGCGTGGAAGCCCATGTCGAGCAGGCGCTTGGCCACGTTCATAGTCGTGCACTCCGTGGACTTGTCGCGGAGACCGTCGAAGACCATTTCATGCTTGCACGGCCCGGGAATGGGCAGCTCGTAGAGATCGCTGAGGGAATGGAGCACATAGTTGGCGTTGAGGCAGGCGAGCGGACCAACCTGTTCGATATCCTTTCCCATAGTGAGGATGTAGGCAAGTGCTTTCACGAACACGGCGTAGTTGCCGAGCCATGCACTTACGCGTCCGAGAGGGTCAAGTTCCGTCCGCTCGGCCGGCGACATGGTGTCGTCGTCGAGAACGCGCAGGGAGCCGTCGGAATCGCGAACCACGCGGGGCATAGGCAGGAACTTCTCGAGCCCGGCACGTACACCCACAGGTCCGGCGCCCGGACCGCCTCCGCCGTGAGGCGTGGAGAAGGTCTTGTGCAGGTTGATGTGCATCACGTCGAAGCCCATATCGCCGGGGCGTGCCACGCCGAGGAGGGCGTTGAGGTTGGCTCCGTCGTAGTACATGAGGGCTCCGCAGGCGTGGACGGCCTCCGCAATCTCGGGAATGTTTTTTTCGAACATGCCAACGGTGTTGGGGTTGGTCATCATCACGGCAGCCACATCCGGCCCAAGCTTAGAGCGCAGGTCGTCGACATTCACAGTGCCGTCCGGCAGGCTGCGGCATTCCACGACATTATAGCCGGCAATGGCGGCCGAGGCGGGATTTGTGCCGTGGGCTGAATCGGGCACAAGGACCTTGCGGCGGATTTCTCCCTCGCCGCGCGAGGCGTGGTATGTGCGGACAACCATCAGGCCCGTGAGCTCGCCGTGGGCTCCGGCGAAGGGATTGAGGCTGAACTCGGCCATGCCTCCGATTTCGGAGAGAAGCGATTGCAGACGGCTGTAGATTTCCAGTGCGCCTTGCACGGTGGAGGCCGGAGCGGCGGGGTGGAGCGAGCCTATTCCCGAGAGCGCCACGGCAGCCTCATTGATTTTGGGATTGTATTTCATCGTGCACGAGCCCAGTGGGTAGAAGCCCGTGTCGACGCCGAAATTGTTTGTCGAGGAATTGGTGTAGTGCCGCACAACTGAAGGCTCGTCCACCTCGGGAAGAGCCGGTCGGGAGCTTCGGGCATACTTTGCGGGAAGGACGAACGGAGAGGTTGTCTCCGCCTTGTATTGGGGCAGGGTGTGGCCTCGGCGGCCGGGCCGCGAGAGCTCGAATATGAGCTTGGAATATAGTTTCTGGTTCATAAGGCTTCCACGGCTTCTACGTATTGTTTCACGTCTTCGGGCGTGCACGTCTCGGTGGCGCAGACCATGATTTCTTTTTCGCCGATGATTTTGCCTGCAAGTATTCCCCGTTCGAGGCAGGCATCGAGGATGCGTCGGGGAGTAAGGCCTTCGTCCACGATCTCGAGGACACATTCGTTGAGCCACTCCCGGCCGGCAAACTTTTCGCGGAGTTTCCCGCCTGCAGTAAGGCGTGCAACGAGGTCATGCGCAATTGAGGCGCTTGTCTCGTTCACTTCCCGCAGGCCTTCCGGGCCGAGGAGCGAGAGGTATACGGCGGCATGAAGGGTCATCAGGCCCTGATTGGAGCAGATGTTTGAAGTGGCCTTGTGGCGGCGGATGTGTTGCTCGCGGGCCTGAAGGGTGAGCACAAACACGCGCTGCCCGTCGTCATCGGTGGTGGCTCCGACAATTCGGCCCGGCATCTTGCGCATGAGGCTCTGGCGGCATGCGAGGTATCCGAGGCCGGGACCTCCGTAGTTCAGAGGTATTCCGAGGCTCTGAGCTTCGCCACATGCGATGTCGGCACCCCATTCTCCCTGGCTGCGGAGCACTCCGAGCGTGGAGGCGTGGGTGTTGATGATAAGGAGCGCTTTGGCGGCATGCACCTCTTCGGCGAGGCCTTCGAAGTCTTCGAGAATGCCGAAGCGGTTAGGCGTGGCCACAATCACGGCAGCCACGTCGCCGGCGCCAAGCTGCTCGCTCAGGGCCTTGCGGTCGGTGGCTCCGTTGTGGTCGCTCACTGTTTCGAGTATAATGTCCTGCCCCTCGGCGTATGTAGCGAGAACTTGGCTCACTGCCGGCAGAAGGGTGGCGCTGACAAGCACGCGACGGCGTTTTTTTGACGCTGCCACAGCCATCATCATGGCCTCGGCAGTAGCGGTCGCGCCGTCGTACATCGATGCGTTTGCCACGTCCATCCCTGTGAGCGACGCTATCATCGACTGATACTCGAAGATATACTGGAGCGTGCCCTGCGATATTTCGGGCTGGTAGGGTGTATATGCCGTATAGAATTCGGAGCGCGAGGTGATGGCTTCGACAGCTGCCGGGCAATAGTGGCTGTAGAAGCCTGCGCCGGCAAAGCAGGCCGTCTCGAGGTTCTTTTTCCCGAGACTGCGGAAGTATCGGTTCACCTCCGCCTCGGCCATGGGAGCGCCAAGGGCGTAGCCGCCCTTCCCGAGACGCAGTTGCGCGGGTACGTCGGAAAACAGCTCGTCGAGCGATGCTGCTCCGCAGCGTCCGAGCATGGATGCTATGTCTTCGGGCGTGTGAGGAAGATATGGATTCATGTCGGGGTATCCGGATTTATTTGATGGAAGCTTCGTAGGCGGCTTCGTCCATGAGGGCGTCGAGCTCGGAGTGGTCAGCGATGCTCACCTTCACAATCCAGTTGGTCATGGGGTCGGCATTGATGAGGGTAGGATCTTCCTCGAGAGCCTCGTTCACGGCGAGGACCTCGCCCGAGACGGGCGAGAAGAGGTCGCTGGCAGCCTTGCGGCTTTCGATTGCTCCGAATTCTTCTCCGGCGGTGAGCTCGTCGCCTTCTTCGGGCATGTCGACGTAGGTAACGACGCCGAGTTCCTTAGCTGCATACGCGGTGATGCCGATATAGCCTTCGTTTCCTTCGATGCGGATGTATTCGTGTGTGGGGAGATACTTGATCATAGCAGTGAAATGTGAGATGTATAGTTTGATTATTTATTTTTGAGAGAATCAGTTTTTCTTGTAGCGGGTGGTGTAGAAGCGCTTCTTGACAACGCGAGCGGGTGCCAATTTCTTGCGGATGCGCACCTGCACTGGTGTGTCGAGGGCAGCGTATTTCGCATCTATGAGAGCCATGGCGAGATTGCGCCCGAGAGTGAGGGAGCGGTAGCCGGTGGTGATTTCTCCGATTTTCTCGCCTTCGGCATTGAGCACTTCAAAGCCGTGGCGCGCCGTGGCGGGAGAGTCGATTTCGAGGCCCACGACCTTTTTGCGCACGCCTTCGGCCTTCTGAGCCTTGAGGGCCTCGGAGCCGATGAAGCCTTCGGGCTTGTCGAGTTTCACAAACATGCCGAGGCCGCTTTCCATAGGCGATATTTCGGCAGTGAGTTCGTCGCCGTAGAGGGGAAGTCCGGCTTCGAAACGGAGAGTGTCGCGGCAGCCGAGGCCACATGGTTTCACGCCCGATTCCATCAGCGCATCCCAGAGCTCGACAATGCGCTCGTTGGTGTCGTATATCTCGAAACCGTCTTCGCCGGTATATCCCGTGCGGCTTATCACCACGGGCAGCGAAGCATCCTCGCCGTCGAAAAGCTCGAAGGTGTAGAATCCCATCAGCGAAAGGTCCACGCCCGTAACCTCCGAAAGAATGCGCTCGGCATCGGGGCCCTGCACGGCAAGCTCGCCGTAGGCCTCGCAGAGGTCGGTGATGGCCACGTCATATCCGTCAGCGGCATCGACGATCCACTCGACGTCCTTGTCGATATTCGCAGCATTGATGACCAGGAGATAGCAGTCGTCGGCAACTTTGTAGACGAGGAGGTCGTCGACCGTGCCGCCGTCGGCATATGTCATCATGCCATAGAGGATGTGGCCCGCAGGGATGGCGGACACGTCGTTCGTGAAGATATGATTGACGAAACGCTCGGCATCCGGGCCTTCGACTATGATTTCGCCCATGTGGCTCACGTCGAAAACGCCCACGGAATTGCGCACGGCCTGGTGTTCGGCATCGAGGCCTTCATACTCGATAGGCATATCGAAGCCCGCGAAGGGAGCCATCTTTGCGCCGAGAGCCGTGTGGCGCTCGTGGAGACAAGTTTTTTTGATTTCGGGGTTTTCCATCGTTGCGTGTGTGATAGGATTGGAGGTATAGATGTTGTTTTAAGGATTCGGAAACAGGGAGAGAAGAGTGTCGGCATCCATGCCGGGAATTGTATCCTCCGGCTTGAGGGCCTCGAGATGCTCGCGGAGCCAAGGCCGCGGTAGCTTTTCGAGCGAGCGGGCAAGACTGTCCACATCGCCGCAGTTGAGGAAATCGCCTGCGAACGATACATGGCCTGTGGAATACGCTCCCGCCACAGTCCCCGTGCCCGGAAGGTGGATGGTCTTCCAATTTTGGGGCGCGTTCGAGAGCTTTAGGAAGTCGGGGGCATAGTAGCGTTGCTCGATAGCTTCGATTTCGCGGATGTTGTCGGGCGATATTTCTATCGTGGCGGAGCAGATGCATTCGCGCAGAGCGCGCCGGAGGTTGTCCATGTCAGCGGCGTAGCCTTCGTCGCAGAGCGAACCGATGCGGGCTTCGACGGATTTCACGCCCTTGGATTCGAGTTTGGCCCGCGAGGGTGTGAGCAGGGAAAGTAGCTTGGCCGACGGGCGGCGATAGAGAAGGGTAGAGTGTGCGATGGCCCGGTCGGGGAGCGCGTAGAAGGCACCTCCGCTCACTTTTCGGCTGCCTATGCATATGTCGTTCCGTCCGCTTGCCCGGGCATCGAGGCCGGCTTTGCGCAGGGCCGAAGCAAGAGTTGCCGACCACTCCGCAAAGAGCTCGGCCACCGGGCGTCCGTTGCGCGGGCGCACACAACTCAGCATCAGATTGTTCTCATCGGCAACGACAGCGCCCCCGCCGCTGCGACGCCTCACAACATCCACCCCGAGCGTGCATGCGCGCTCGAGATCTACTTCAGCCGGAATGCATTGATTGCGGCCGCATATGATTGTCGGGCCACCCTGCTGCCATATAAAGAAAAAATCCTCAGGCGGCAACGAACGTGCGGCCCATTCTTCCACAGCAAGGAAGAAGGGCACCCGACGGGGTGCGTCCGACTGAGGCAGGGCGAGGTAAATCATTCCGCCCCAAATTTACAAATAATTTTGATAAAAAGAGCATATAGAGCCCGAAAAAAATAGGCTCACTATGCGTTTCTGCCGGGGAGAAGTTCGAATGAATCGACGTATATTTCCGTGATGTTGCGGCTTATGGCTGTGGCATCCTCCCATCGCCGTGTACGGATTTTTCCTTCGACCAGCAGGCGCGAGCCTTTGCGGATATATTTCTCAGCAAATTCTGCCGACGGGCCCCACATTACGATATTGTGCCATTCGGTTTTCTCGCCTCCCGAGGGAGTGCGTTCGGAGGTGGCCAGTGAAAACTCCGCAACGGGAGTTGTGCCCACCATCTTCATGCGCGGGTCGCGCCCCGCAATGCCCATTAGGATTGCCTTGTTCATGATTTGAAGGATTCGAGTATTGCGCCTATTGTTGCAGCCGAGAAGCCTCCGCGGTCGAGGGCGTTGACGCCTCGAATGGTGAGGCCGCCGGGAGTACACACCTTGTCTATCTCGGCTTCGGGATGAGAGTTCCCGTCGGCGAGCAGGGCGCACGCCCCGCGAAGGGTCTGCAGCGTGTAGCGGCATGCGTCCGGAGCTTCGAGGCCCATCTGCACACCGGCCTGCATGCATGCGCGGATGTATCGCAGCGCGTAAGCCGTGCCGCAGGAAGCGAGGGCCGTAACGGCGCCCATCTCGTGCTCGGGAATCAGCACGGCATCGCCCATGGTCCTGAACAGGGCGGCGATTTTCTCGCCAGCTTTCTCGCCGGACGGTCCGGCGGCGCAGATGAAGGTCATGGACTCTCCTTTGGTTATGCCTATGTTGGGCATGATGCGTGCAACGTTCCGCCCGGGTATCATTGCCTGCATGTCGGCAAGCGAAATCATGGGCGAGAGCGTTGCCGCGCAGGCCTTTCCCGGTCCCGATATTTTCGACAGCGATTCTATCGTGCGGCGGCTTGCCTCGGCGGGGAGAGCCACGATGACGAGGTCGGGCATCATTTCTTCGACAGCCTTTCCGAGGTCGGAAAATCTTTGCAGCCCTTCCACATCGTCCAAAGCCTTGAGCCGCTGCGCGGAGCGGTTGTATATTCCCGTTGCCACGCCTGTGCGTGCAAGTCCGCGTGCAATCGCGGACCCCATGGCCCCGGCGCCAATGATGAGTATTCTGTCCATAATCATGTGGAATAGAATAAAAAAGCGGAGCAAGCGGAGGTGTCGGGCCTTTGAACGGGGCCGAACTCTCAGATTGCTCCGATGTGAGGTGGTGGAGGGGATACGTCAGGCTCCGGAGAGCCCGGACGCGTCTTTGTGGATCAATTACTTGGCAGGAGTGTAGCGCTCGTTGAGGCCCTTCACGATTTCTTCAGTAATGTTGAGAGCCGGATTGAAGAACACGCCGCTTTCGCGGAAGAGGATAGCATCGTAGCCGCGGGTGGCGTTGTAGTCGGCGATGAAGTTGTTTATGGAATCGGTGAGGCGGCGCTGCTGGATGGAGATTTCATTGTTGATCTTTGCCTGTTGGGCGCTCAGGAAGCGGGCTGCCTCGTTCTGCTTCTTGTTGAAGTTGTTCACGTCCGATTCGAAGGACTGCTGCGAGAGATATATGTTGTTCTGCTGCTTGCGTTCGATTTCGGCGCCGAGCGTCTGGATTTCCTGCTGCTTCTGGCGTTCCTGCTGCTGATACTGTACCATGAGCTTCTGTGACGATGCTGCGATTTCCTGTGCGAGGGTGTACTGGCTCAGGAGCGAATCATAGTCGATGTAGCGGATGTTGATGGTCTGAGCGGCGTTTTCGCCCGATGCAGCTGCGGAAGCGGCGGGACCGTTGTCGGCGGCCGGCTTGCTGCAAGCCACTGCTCCAAGAGCGAGAGCTGCCAGAAGGGCTTTGGCTGTGATGGATGATTTAGTCATTACCTTGATTGGTATATGGATGTGTGTGTGAATTGTTTTTTGCACGTTTGTTCATTATGTCGTGGGCGTGGGCCTTGGGGAAGCTCCCGCCTTTGACAAAAAACACCTTCACGCCCAGAAGCACCACGGCTGCGAGGAGGAGGAGAATGGAGAGCAGGAGAGTCTTCATGGCCGGGCGGGGGTGTTTTGCACCGCAAATATAGGAAAGAAAATGCGATTTTTTTCCTCATCTAAAATTTATTTTGTAATTTAGAGGGCGAAAAGCATGCAATTTAACATCTTTTCTCTTTACTCAATCTTTATTAATCCCCACACAACCCGTCAAAAGGAAATATTTAAGACAAATTAGCGATATGACAATCAAAGACCTCAAGCCCGCACTTGTCTTCTCGATTTTCGACCAGATCAATCAGGTGCCCCGTCCCTCCAAGAAGGAGGAGAAAATCCGTAAGTTCCTCCTTGACTTCGCCGCCGAGCACGGCATCGAGGTGAAGACCGACGCCATCGGCAACGTGGCTATGTTCAAACCCGCAACTCCCGGCAAGGAGCAGGCTCCCTGCGTGGTGATGCAGGCGCACATGGACATGGTGTGCGAGAGCAACGACAAGAGTTTCGATTTCGAAAACTCCCCCATCAAGACTATCGTTGACGGCGACTGGCTCCGTGCCGACGGCACGACCCTCGGCGCTGACAACGGAATCGGCATGGCTGCCGCCCTCGCTGTCCTCGTCGATAAGGACCTCGTTCACGGTCCCGTGGAAGCTCTCTTCACTGTCGATGAGGAAACCGGCCTCACCGGTGCCAACAACCTCGGCGACGGCATGATTGCCGGCAGCATCCTCCTCAACCTCGACTCCGAGGACGATGCCGAAATTTTCATCGGTTGCGCAGGCGGCGTCGACACCACTTGCACCTTCAAGTACAAGCGCTCCTTCTCGCCCACAGATTTCCACTACTTCAAGTTCGACGTCTCCAAGGGGCTCGGCGGCCATTCCGGCGGCGACATTCACCTCGGACGCGCAAACGCCAACAAGCTTGTGGCCCGCTATCTCTACGCCCTCAGCCGCGAGCATGAAATCTGCTTATGCGAAATCGACGGTGGCAATCTCCGCAATGCCATCCCTCGTGCCGCTCACGTCCTCTTCGGAGTGCACACTTCCAACAAGGAGAAAGTCGTTGCCGAATTCAACAAATATGTAGCTGCGGTAGAAAACGAATTCAAGGGTCTCGAACCTACTCTGGAGCTGACGCTCGAGAGCATCGACCGCCCCGAATACTGCATCGACTCCGACACCTGCATGCATCTTGTCGAAGCACTTTACAGCGCTCCTCACGGCGTGATTTCCATGAGCCGCGAGCTCGAAGGCCTCGTTGAGACCTCCACCAACCTCGCATCCGTGAAGATGCCCGCTCCGGACGAAATTCTCGTTACCACCAGCCAGCGCTCCTCCGTCGAATCCCGCAAATGGGACATCGCTTATCAGGTCGAAGCTCTCTTCAAGCTCGCAGGCGCTCACGTTACCCATGGCGATGGCTATCCCGGCTGGGCTCCCAACATGGATTCTACCATCATGCATATCGCTTCCGATGCATACGAAGAACTCTACGGCATCAAGCCTGCCGTGAAGGCAATTCACGCCGGTCTCGAGTGCGGACTTTTCCTCGAGAAGTATCCTCACCTCGACATGGTTTCCTTCGGTCCGACCCTCCAGGGCGTACACTCTCCCAGCGAGCGGATGTATATCCCTGCCGTCGAGCGCTTCTGGGGCCAGCTCACCCGCACGCTCGAAAAGGTTGCCGACCTTAAGGCCTGAGGCCCGGCAGGCACCGTCTGCATAAAATTTCCATAAGCACCCGACTATCCCGTCCGGGGCCATTCCAAAAAACCCCGGACGGGTTTTTCGTGCGCGCAGGCCTGCATGCGCCTCTCCATTCTCCTCTCTTTCCGTCCTTCTATCCTTCCACGTTCCGACCCATGAAAAAACTTCTGCCCCTTATTTTCCTTCCGGCCCTCGCATCCATGATCGGCTTGCTCCAGGCATCCGCCGCGGCCCCAAAGATGAGTGCCTCGGGAATAGCATTCCCGGATGAACAAGGATATGGCGCGGGCGTGGACGACTTCGGACGCCCCTATATCGTCATTGAAGGCGACACGATGCACGCCACTTATCTCCCGGGCGTCCTCCCCGAAAAGACGCGCCGCCTCGACAACTCCGACTACATCCGTGTGGCCGAGGAGCTGGGTGTGGAACCCGCCGCCATCAAGGCAGTGGTAAGCATCGAAGCAGGCACCACTCAGCGAGGCTTCTATGCCGAAGGCAAGCCTGTCATCAATTTCGATCTTTCGGTCTTCCGGCAGATGGCAGCCCGCCGGGGCGTGAATCTCGGGAAGTACTCGCGCTCGCATGCCCTGGTCTTCAACCGCCCCAACACTGCTCGTTATGGTTCCTACCAGAAAGCTCAGCAGGCAAGGCTCGATATGGCGATGGAAATCGACAGCATCGCGGCCATCAACGGAACGTTCTGGGGCATGTTCCAGATAGGTGGCTTCAACTGGAAACGTTGCGGCGCCGATTCGCCCGCCGATTTTGTGCGCAGAATGTCGCTTTCGGAGCAGGAGCAACTGGAGATGTTCGCCGAATTCATCCGTAATTCAGGCCTTCTGGAAGCCTTGCGGAGCAAGAACTGGAGCAGTTTCGCCAAGGGCTACAATGGTCCCTCGTATGCCTCCCGCGGATATCATACAAGGCTGGCAAACGCATACGCCAAATTCAAGAAAGATTTTACTTGAGCAATTTCCCTCACTAAATTCAGCACAAAAGGTTTTGATTCTAAGCTATTGGTTGTCGCGCCACATGCGCCTGCGCAGGGGCTCGGGTTCCGACACGGGGGCCGTAATCGCCGTGGTGGGTGTTGCTCTCGCCGTCGTTGTCCTCGAGCTGGCCATGGCCGTATCCTTTGGATTTAAGGACGAAATTCACCGCAAACTCATGGGCTTCGACGCCCAGGTAACGGTCCTTCCGCTCTACGACCCCGCAACTCGTGGCGTCGAACCGTGGCTTGAGGCTCGTCCCGAACTCCTCGACGCCGTCGGTCGCACGTTGCCCGAGGCTTCCGTCCGTCTTTCCATCCGTCAGCCTGCAATTTTGAAGACCGATGGTGACTTCCAGGGCGTGATTCTCCATGCTCAGGAAGCATGCGGCCCCGATGACTTTACTTTCGAACGCGAGAACATAGTCGAAGGCCGATGGCCCGATTTTTCAAGCAAAGATGGTCGCGAGGCCATAGTGATATCGAAGTATATGGCTGACCAACTTGGTCTTAAGACCGGCGACAAGGTCTATTCCAACTTCTTTATCAATTCCGATATCAAGGCCCGGCGCCATGTCGTGGCCGGGGTATACGAATCCCATTTTGGCGATTACGACAGAAATGTAGCATACGTCGCTCCGGCGCTCCTGAGGGCCGTGGCCGGGCGCGACAGCATTGCGGCCATGCGTATTGACCTCCGCGACCTCCCCCTCGACGGAATTGAAGAAGCGGCTATGAAGCTATACGGAGTCCTCGAGACCGACGCTGCGCGGGGAGTGCTCCCCGGCATATACCCTGTGTCGAGCGTGGAGCGGGCCGACGCAGTATATTTCAACTGGCTGTCGCTTCTCGACACCAATGTGCTTGTCATATTCATCCTCATGCTTTTCGTTGCCGGCTTCACGCTTGTGTCGAGCCTTTTTATCCTCATCCTCGAGCGCATTCCCGAAATCGGCATCCTGCGTTCGCTCGGAGCCTCAGGCCGAATGGTGTCGCATGTCTTCGTGTGGATGGCTTTGCGGCTCGTGGGGCTCGGACTTTTGGCAGGCAATGTCGTGGGCCTGTCGCTTATCTTCATTCAGGCCCGGACACATTTCCTGCCCCTCAACCCCGAAATGTATTATCTCGCCTATGTGCCTGTTAGAGAGGCCTGGGGAGCCTTCGCTCTGCTCAATATCGGAGTGGTGCTCGTGGCTTGGCTCATGCTGGTGCTCCCGGCTCATCTTGCCGCAAGAATCGACCCGGCGAAAACTATGCAATACGAATAATTGTTAATGTAGGTAATCAGGCCCGCTTTTTGCAGGCTTCCATTCAATAAAAATCATTAATTTTGCAAATTCAAGAATTCATCACCTCTCAATTCAGACAAATCCCTTTCAACACAATATGATTGAAACCGACACATTGCAGCAACTTATAATCGAAGGAATCCAGGAACGCAAGGGTCGCGCCATTACGGTCGTGGACCTTTCGCACATCGACTCGGCTTCCGCCCGCAAGTTCATCATTGCCGAAGGCACTTCCCGCCAGCAGGTGAGCGCCATCGCCGAAAGTGTCGGCGACTACGTGCGCATCAACGGCTCGGAGAAGCCCTTCAATGCCGATGGTGCCGACGGCGACGAGTGGATTGTCCTCGACTATGGCGACATCTGGGTACACATCTTCACTCGCGAGGCCAGAAGATACTACAATCTCGAAGATCTCTGGAACGATGCTCGTATCACCGAAATACCTGATCTCGACTAATTATCTCTCCCCCCCCCTTCATATTCTTTACTCTGCTTCTTCCGATTTAAACTATGCCCCCCAAGAACAACCCTTCCGGCGGACCGATGAAACCTTTCAAAATGAGGTTCAGCATCTGGTGGATGTATGCCATTGTCTTTGCCGTGATTTTCGGAATCGTATATCTCGACCGAAATGAAGTGACAAAAGAAGTGTCCTTCACCGAATTCTGTTCCTATATCGAAAAGGACCGAGGCATCACGAAAATCATAATTAACACCGACGGCAAGACAGCTCAGGGACAGCTCACCGATTCCCTCGCCCGGAAAGTCTTTAATGGTTCTAACTTTTCGGAGAAACCGGTTGCGACGCATGCCTACGTCGTTACGAATATTTCTTCCGCCGACGACCTTACCCGACGCATCGACCAGTGGCGCCAGAACGGCGACTTCACCGGTAGTGTCGACTATGAGAAGTCGAGCCCCTTCGGCAATATCCTTATTAATTTCCTGCCTTTCGTCCTCCTTATAGGATTCTGGATCTGGATGATGAGGCGCATGAGCGGTGGTGCCGGAGGCCCCGGCGGAGGCGGAGGTGTATTTTCTGTCGGCAAGTCGAAGGCCATGTTGTTCGATAAGGACAATGCCGACAAGGTTACGTTCAAGGACGTGGCCGGGCTTTCCGAAGCCAAGACCGAAATCGAGGAGATTGTCCAGTTCCTGCGCAAACCCGACCGCTACACCGCCCTCGGCGGCAAAATTCCCAAAGGAGCTCTCCTTGTGGGCCCTCCCGGAACAGGTAAGACGCTCCTTGCCAAGGCCGTGGCCGGCGAAGCTAATGTGCCTTTCTTCTCTATGAGCGGTTCCGACTTCGTGGAGATGTTCGTAGGTGTGGGTGCCTCGCGTGTCCGCGACCTCTTCCGCCAGGCCAAGGAAAAGGCGCCGTGCATCGTCTTTATCGATGAAATCGACGCCGTGGGCCGCGCACGTGGCCGTAACGCCGGAATGGGTGGCAACGACGAACGCGAAAATACCCTCAACCAGCTCCTCACCGAGATGGACGGCTTCGGCTCAAACAGCGGCGTAATTATCCTTGCCGCTACAAACCGCGCTGATATTCTCGATAAGGCCCTCATGCGTGCAGGTCGCTTCGACCGTCAGATATACGTCGATCTCCCCGATCTCCCCGACCGTGTGGAGATTTTCAAGGTCCACCTCCGCAAGGTGAAGACCGCGCCGGATCTCGACGTCGAGCTCCTCGCCCGCCAGACCCCGGGATTCTCCGGCGCTGACATTGCCAACGTCTGCAACGAGGCCGCCCTCATCGCTGCTCGCCACGACAAGGACGTGGTGTCGAAAGAAGATTTCTCCGCTGCCGTCGACCGCATTATCGGCGGTCTTGAAAAGCGCTCGAAAATCACCACAGCCGAGGAAAAGAAGGCCATTGCAATCCACGAAGCAGGACATGCCACCGTGTCGTGGCATCTACGTTATGCCAATCCGCTGGTGAAGGTTACTATCGTGCCCCGCGGCAAGGCCCTCGGTGCCGCATGGTATCTGCCGGAAGAACGTCAGATCACACCATCGCAAGTGCTCCTCGACGAAATCTGCGCCACTCTTGGCGGTCGTGCGGCCGAAGAGATTTTCCTCGGGCGTATATCCACCGGTGCAGCCAACGACCTCGAGCGTGTGACCAAGCAGGCCTACGCCATGGTTGTATACTACGGCATGAGCGACCGCATGCCCAACCTGAGCTATTACGATTCCACAGGCCAGGATATGGGCTTCAGCAAGCCTTATAGCAACGAGCGGGCAAAGGTTATCGACGAAGAGGTGTCCCGCATCATTTCCGAGCAATATGAGCGAGCCAAGGCTATCCTGCGCGAGCATGCCGAAGGTCATGGCAAACTCACCGATACACTCGTTACCCGTGAAGTTATCTTCACGGAAGATGTCAAAAATATTTTCGGACCACGCCCGTGGGCGTCGCGCACCGACGAACTCTTCGGCAAGAACCCCGAAGATCCCGCATCGCAGGCTTCCGAGCCTACTCCTCCGCCAATCGATGTCGAGGCCACCGAAGTCTCCGACGCCGATAAGGAACCTCAGGATAAGGATTCGTCCGAGAAATAATTCTCTCGCACTTCGATCCCTCTCTCCGGAACGCGCCGAAGGCACGTCCATGCTTACACACGGCATAATCTACATTGTGCCAATAGTTTGCAGGGGCGTGCCTTCGGCACGTTTGTAGTGTGTAAAAAAATATTCCGACAAGGAAATTAGCCCGCTGATTTATACCGGGTCTACGTCGTAATGGACTGTGAGCGAGCGCGTGGTGGGTGCTGACGTGAGGCGGATATATGCTTCGCGCAGGATGTCTTTTACCTTGGCCATCGACGCGTCAGCCTCCACCTTGAGCATAATTTTCCGGATGTATTGGTTTTGAATGCGGCTCACCGGCGGCTCCTGGACCGCGCTTACGCGGTTGCCGAGAATCGAGCGCAGATCGGCCGCGAGAGCTTCCGCTCCGTTTTGGGCCACCGGCGCCTCGCGGTGCCTCACATAGATGTTGATGATGCGCGTGAAGGGAGGATAGTTAAAGGCTCGGCGCTCCTCGAGCTCCTGTCCGTAGAATCCTTCATAGTCGTGCGTGGCAGCGAAGCGGAGCACCGGATGCTCGGGGTTGTAGGTCTGCACGAGCACACGGCCGCGTGCTCCGTCAGCACGCCTTCCGCTCCGTCCGCCCACTTGTTCGAGCATGTTGAATGCCCTTTCCGCCGAGCGGAAATCCGGGAAATTTATAAGCGAATCGGCGTTGAGCACGCCCACAAGCTCTACGTTTCCGAAATCCAGGCCTTTAGTAACCATCTGCGTGCCCACGAGTATGTCGGCCTTGTGCTCGGAAAAATCGTCGATAATCCGCGAGTATGCATCCTTGTTGCGCGTGGTGTCGAGGTCCATACGGAGAATTTTCGCTTGTCCGAAAGCCTCAGTCAGGTCTTCCTCGAGGCGCTCCGTGCCGAAGCCCACGATTTCTATGGCCGGTTCACCGCAGTTGGGGCATACTCGGGGCACGGGATACGCCGCCCCGCAGTAGTGGCAACTCAAGGTGTTGTGAAAGCGGTGATAGGTGAGCGACACATCGCAGAAGTCGCATTTGGGGATAAACTGACACATGCGGCAGCGTGCCATCGGAGCATAGCCGCGGCGGTTGTGGAAGAGTATTGCCTGCCGGTGGCGTTCGTCCACGGTGGAATGCACGGCATCCAAGAGCTTGTCGGAAATAAATTCCAGGTGCATCCGGCCCATCTTTCTTTCCTGACGCAGGTCCACGATTTCTATTTCCGGTAGCTCCGCGCCTTCGAAGCGCTCAGTCAGCCGCACAAGTCCGAACTTGCCCGTCATTGCCTTATAGTATGTCTCTACCGTGGGTGTGGCCGAGCCGTAGACGGTTTTGGCTCCGTGCATCGACGCAAGCACCGTGGCCGCATCGCGTCCGTTATAGCGCGGGGCCGGATCGTGTTGCTTGTAAGAAGATTCGTGTTCTTCGTCCACAATCACCAGCCCAAGCTTCGCGAAGGGAAGAAACACAGCCGAGCGAGCTCCGATCACAACCAAAGGTTCGTTCGTGTCGAGCAGGCGCCGCCAGATGTCCACGCGCTCGCTGTCAGAAAATTTCGAATGATATATCACCACTTTCGACCCGAATACTCGCTGAAGCCTGCGGGTGAGCTGGGTGGTAAGCGCTATTTCAGGCACGAGAAATAGAGCCTGCTTGCCCTGCCGCATTACGTAGTCGATGAGATGAAGGTATATTTCCGTTTTGCCCGAACCCGTCACCCCGTGCAGGAGCGTTACCTGATGGTCGAGAAATGATTTATGGATCGCCCGCAGGGCCTCGTCCTGGGCTTTGGAGAGAGCTGGCAACGGGCCGGTGGCCGTGGTGTCGCAGGAATAACGCGAGATTGTCTTGTCGAAGATTTCACACAAGCCCTTGTCGGACAGAGCTTTCACGTTCGCGCGGCTCACGTCCGCTTTCTCCGCAAGTTCTTCGAGGCTTACGTCCTTGACCGCGTCTCCTTCAGGGCGGTTGAATCCGCTTAGGGCTATCAACGCCACGAGCGCCGCCTCCTGCTTGGCCGAGCGTCGCACGGAGGCAAAAGCCGCGGCAATCGCTCCCTGGTCGCTGCGCGGAATGGTGAGGCGGACGAATGTTTTCTTTACGGCCCGGTAGCGTTCGCGCAAGCGCTCGCTCACCACCGCAACGCCGGAGGCTATGAGCCGCGCAACTATTCCCTCCGCACTCCGTCCCTCAGGGAGTTTCACGCCGCGAGCAATGGCCCCTCCGGGCTGCTTTCCCTTCTCCCTGATGTAGTCTACAACAGCCATCTCGCATTCTCCGAGCCCTTCGAGCTGCGAGGCGTCGAGATCGGGATTGAGCTCGACAACGGTTTCGCTCTCAACCTTCAGTCCAGCCGGAACGGCCGCCTTGAATACCTCGCCTCGCGTACACAGGTAGTACGTCGAAATCCACTCCCAGAAGCGCATCTGCGGATGTCGGATTATAGGCTTGGGGTCGAGAAGACTTTTTATTTCCTTTGCCTGAATCCCTTTTGGAGCTACCACATCCGTTGCCTCGACGATTCCCGTATACAGATGGCGCGAGCCGAAGGGCACAAGCACACGGGCCCCGGGATGGATATCCGAGGCCTGAATATGCGAGGGCACAGCGTAGGTGAACGTGCTGTGGACCGGCAGGGGCAGAAGGACGTTAACGAAGGGCATTTTCTGCTGAAAGAACGGAGTCGATTACGGCGTATGCGCCACGGGCATATGCATTGGCGCAGGAGTCCAGCCCCTGTGCGCGCAATTCGGTTTCGCGGGTGCGGATGGCGAGGATGCCGCCTTCCCTTCCCATGCCCGCAGAATCAAGAGCCATCACATCGAGTGCATCGCGGCGACCGGCTTCTGCCGCAGCTTTCATCGCAGACGAGGACGAGTCGCCGGCGCACGACGATAGTTGCATCGCGGCCGCGAGGCAGAGGAGGGTCAATACTGCAAACGTAGTTTTTTTCATTACGGATGCAAATATACGATTTTTCAGTTGACAAAGGGAATATCCGTGGCGGAAATTGTATATCTCAGAGCATCGCACATAGCGTTGATGTCCTCGGGAGCTATACCATAGACCGTTGTCAGCAGGGAAGTTTTCTGCCGCAGATAATCGCTGCATATTTCGACGGTGGTGAGATTTGGATTTGGTCCCATGCTCCGGCGCAGGGCGGCGTACGCTTTGTCCGGCTGGCGGCATGCAAGATAGCCCATCCCTGAGTGGCGCCAAGCCGCCTGCTCTCGTTCGGCCGACAGAGGCCCCGCCAGCAGTTGCTCGGCGGCCTCGATAGCCCCGAGCGCATTTCCGTCCTCGATCAGAATCGAGGCTTGCAGCAGGCGTGCCCCGGTGGCATCTTCTTCAGTGCCCGTATATATGATTTTGTCTATCACAGTCTGGGCATCGTCGAAGCGTCGAACCTCGAACAACGCATCGGCATATTTCCGCAGAAGCTTTACGTTTTCAATTTTGTCTACTCCCGCCTCGTCCAGAATTTCAAGCGCACCCTCGAGGTCGCCCAGGTTCCTGAGCATCGACACATTGCCGCGCAGGGCCTCTTCCTTTGTGGGGTCGAGTTCATAAGCTTCATGATACCAGTCGCGGGCAAGGTCGAATCGGCGTGTGCTTTCTGCGCTTTGCGCCGCTCTCATGTACGTCGAGGCCGAGACCTCCGCTCCCGATTCTATAAGCCCCATGTAGAAGGGGAACGCAAACGGTCGAAGCCCCGAATCCGAAAGCCGGTCGGCGATAGACAGCACCGCCTCGGC
Organism: uncultured Porphyromonadaceae bacterium; assembly: GCA_947176295.1. GTDB lineage: Bacteria > Bacteroidota > Bacteroidia > Bacteroidales > Muribaculaceae > CAG-873. The sequence goes on along the minus strand of CAMWQB010000006.1, from coordinate 10,572 downwards.
CGAGGTGTAGAGGCCCGCAATGGATTTGAGAGAATTGAACCCTATCTCGGGCGTGAAGGGATTGTATAGCTCGCCCTTGCGTCTGAACAAAGTATAGAACCTGAACGCGTTCTTCATGTAGTTGGCCACGCTGTGGCGGAAGCGGGCATCGTAGTTTTCCGTCTTTTCACCCATCTGCTCGGCAATCATCCCATACTGCTCTATCATCATCGAGAGCGTGCGGGCCCTCATGCTGCGCGGAGCCGCGGCCACTGCCATCAGTACGGCATATTTGTCGCTGTCGCAGAGAAATTCGAGCTTGTCGAACATCTCGCCGAGCACTGCTCCCTCGCCCTCGAAGATTTCTGCGAATTCGCTTCGCGAAGTGTCGAAAGGCATCCACCAGTTGGCGATATCGTTGAAGAACGACTGTTGGTGCATGGGTTTCAGGAAGGCAAAGAACACGTCGTCGCCTGCCTCGGCCATCTCGTTTATGTTGCGCATCGACGAGCGAACTTTATCATTGTCAAGGCCGGGAAGAGATGCGCCCGACAGGAGCTCGCGGAGCTCCTCAGGGCTTTTCTGAGAGAGGTCTATCCCGGAAAGCTTCTGCATGAGGTCGGCCCCGAGACTGTTTATCCCAGGCAGGACATCCCGCTCTATGTTGGTGGCAAGCCCCGTGGCATGGAGCTGGCGGGCAAATTCGTATATGACCGTGCGCATATCTTCGCTGTAATCAGGGTCTCGCTCAAGTTTCCGCAAGGTGGTCCACATCGTCGGGCCACCCTCAGCAAACCACCACCGATAGAGCGCAAGGAATATTCCGCTTAAGGATGCGGCCCGAAGGCGCGTGTCGTCAAGGCGCGTGAATCGCAGAAGTAGAGCGATGCGTTCGGGGTCGTAGCCGTAAAGGAGGCCAAGCACCACGGCGTTGATCCATGCCTCGCGGTCGGCCATGGGCACATCTTCCGCCTCAACGAGATTATAAAGTGCGTCGGCTGAATCTAAATCCAGCGGATATTCCACCCAGGCGCGGTGGAATATATCGCGGCTCAGGCGCTCGAGCGGAGCCCGCTTGGACGAATCCGTGAGGGCCGCCGGGTCCGACATAAGGGCTGCATGCTCCGTGAGGAAATCCACAGCCAGTGTTGAGATATTTTCTTCGCCGCGGATAGAAGCGTAGCGCGCGTATGAATCGTATAGCGTGTCGCCACCCTTGGCGATGGATGCTTCGCGGAAGGCACGGAGGCCCAGGACAAGGGTCGATTCAAGCATTCCGGCAATCTCTATATGCTGGTTGGGGTCGGGCATCCCCATGGCCATGCTGCGGAGCATATAGAAGTAGCGCCGTTCGATGGCTTCAGCTTCCGAAGCAATTTCCGGAAGCTGCTGTTCCTTGGCGAAGGCGCGGATGCGTGTCAGGGCCGTGCGGAGGCGCCGCTCGCGCACGTCAGTATATATCAGGTCGAGAAATTTGCGAAGTCGTTCGTTCATATTCGATATTGGAGAGAGAAGAAAATATGTCTGTCTAAGATTGAGTGTCTGCCGGGAATACCGGCAAATCTTATGCCAATTCTTCGTCGTCGCGCGAATTTTGATGTTCGAATGCCGCCGTGGCAAGAATTTTAACACTTTCGGCATCAAGATGTTCGATGTCTGCAAGAAGCAGATTGCAATCGGCATGGGTGGTGCACACAAGATAGACCGCTCCCCGGCGTTCGAAACGCTCTATTTCCGACATGGGTATTTCAATCTCCGATTCTACCGGAGCATCCTCGCCGAAGCCGAAAAATTCAATCCGCAGAAGAGTGGGGGACACATGCCACACCTGCGGTCGCAACCGCAGACGTGCATCCTGGCGCCCTGTCATGCCGAACCAGAGAAAGAAAAAAGCGGCCGGACACAGCACCATCACAATCATCAGCCCGGCAAAAAGAAAGCGTATATCAAAGAGCGCGCCGACAGCCGACGCAGCCATAAGGACAGAAACTATAGGGAAAAAGATTCGAAGCACACGCGGCGCTTCGGCGCGGGCGTAGGCCGACGGATCAGGACGGAACGGCTCTTTCATCATTTCCTATCCCCGCTATTTGGGAATAACGAGCATGGGAAGGTCCGTGTGGAAAAGGATTCGGTTGGCAATTCCCGGTCTGAAAAGGCGCGAGAAGGCATTGCGATGACGGTTGGGCACCACAAGGAGCGTGCATCCGTGCGCTTTCGCAAGATTCTCGAACGTATCTTCTTCGGGCTTGCGGAGCGTGGCTGTCTCGAATATGAAGCGCGAGAAATTGTTGTCGCAATATGTCTTGAGGCGTTTCAGCCCTTCGCGCACAGCTCCTTCGCTCAGCCCCCGCCGCCGGCTCATATACGACAGAAGCACCGTGGCATGGATGTCGGGATAAAGCCTGTAAAGGGTGTCGAGCGCTATGATGTCGTTTTGGTCGAGGTCGCCGAGAAACATTATATTTTCCGGGCTGCGCAGCCTGGAGGCATCGCAGGGATCGGGCACGGTCAGGACCGCGAAGCGCCCTTCGTCGAGAACTTCTCCCGTTACGGAGCCGATGAGCTCGCGCGATTTCTGCTCCGAGCCGCGCGTGCCCATCACGATTAGCGACGGACGCTCGGCATGCGCCAGTTCGATGATGGAATCCTCGGGCACTCCCTCCACCACATCAGTCTTGATTTTGACTTTGGCAATGAAGCCTTCTGAAATTCCGCGGTTCACGCGCTCAAGAAAATTCCGCATCATCAGCCGCGCATTATCCACCATGGCCTTTCGAGCTCCGGATTCGCCTATGTCGTAGCTGAGATTGTCGGAAAATTGCAGATTTCCCGCTATGTAAGGGTCGATGTAGCTGTACAGCAGCTTTATGGGGGTAGACAGGCGTGCTGCCAGCCCGGCGGCGACGCCCACAGCCTTGTAGGAATGCTCGCTGAAATCCACCGGCACGAGAATGTAATTTCCCGGTGCCGGAGAGGCCTCGTCGCCCTCGATGATGCGGAGGGCCAGAGGAAGCTGGTCTTCGGGGATGCGCACGCGCACACCTGAAGTAAATTCCGGCGAGTCGTGCAGCACGTCGGTGAGCTCCACGCTTATGCCGTGGCTCTCGAGCGTGGCCCTCAGGGCCAGGGCCCGTTCGTATGTGTGGATTGCGAGCGTAATCATGTCCTGCTGAGCGATATTGTGGTAGGGATATAAAAAAAATGTCCGGGAGCCTGACCTTGTGAGGCCAAGCTCCCGAACACATTCCTTTTATTCAGCGGCTTCCTGAGCCTGAAGGATTTCTACGGCCATGTCGTAGATGGTAGAATCGTCGAGAACGACGATGCCTCCGTCTGGGCCCGGCTCGATATGGAGACCCACGTTCTTGCCGTTGTCGTAGTTGCACCCGCCAAAGTAGTTGCGTACGGTCTGTACGGTGGTGTTGAGACGGTCGGCAATCAGGTGCATCGTCCCATCGGGAAGCCTGTCTTTGAGACGGCGAAGCTCGTTGAAGGTGATCGTTTTGGTCATAACTTATCGAGTGTTTTGAAGGGTTAGTGAATTCGGGAATGTTTTTGTGGAGCTAAAATTACATTCATTTTTTGACATAAACAAGAAATCGGACTAAAAACATTCTATGTTTAATAGCATATTCGGTCCGCTTTCTCAGATTTTCTCTACGTCAATGGCTTTCAGCCAGGCTTTTGTGCTGTTGTTTATCTTCACGTTATACCACTTCGGCGAGGTCGGGTCGTCGGGAGTGGAGAGCGAATCGATTATCTCTACCTTCGTGCCTTCGTGGATGGCCACGAGTTTTTCCGTCGATGTCGACGACGGACGCGGCGTGGAGCTCAGATAGGTCGTGGGAACTATCACCACGGCCTCCGAGTGAGAGCGGGCACGCGAGGCGGAGCCTATCGCCGTGGCAAGCGAGTAGACAAACAGCACACACAGGAGAATGCCGCCGAAGAAGCCGCACTTCCGCGTCCCGATACCCGAGGCGAAAATATAGAGGGCGGCCGCCCCAAGAAGTAGCGCAAAGAGTGTCAGTGCCGTCCACGCCCACGCGTTGGCGGTCATGCTGTCGGAAATGCTGCGTTGCAGATTGCTCAGGAAAGCCGAGTCGTCTTCCGGTCGGTCTTCTATCCTACTGTTGACGAAGGCCAGATTCGTGCGCGCGTCCTCGTGAGTGGGATTCAGCTTCAGAGCCCGTTCGTAGGCCACCACCGCGCGCCCGGCCTGGCCCGTGCGGTAGTAGGCGTTCCCGAGGTTGTAATATGTCTCAGCCGACGGGCCCTCTTCGGCAATCGAGCGGGCATACATTTCCGTGGCGCCCCGGAACTCTTCGTTGTTATACAGCGAGTCGGCAGCTATGGCAGGAGAGGTCTGGGCGGCTGCAGAGGCTCCTATGAGCAATATCAGGGATGCGAGTATGGATTTCATTTTTCGATGCTGCGTATAGCCTCTACGGCTTTGTTATACATTGCGGACATTTCCGTGTCGGAGCCCATGGGCGTGAAGCGTGCCATCTCGCAGGTGTCGAGCACGTCAAGCACTTCCTTCACCGTCCCCTCGCCCACACCGCGCTCCTCGAGGCGGGAGGCTATGTTGTCGCGCACGAGCTGCGACGGGGCAATGCCGAATTTGTCGCCCACATATCCGCGGAGCGCCTGCGATAGGGCCTCGTAGAATTTCTCCCCCTCGTGGCGCTGCATGTAGCCGCGGGCCTCCTTGAGCCTCTTCGAGGCAACTCGGCCTGCGCGTGCAAGCTTGCGCCCCGCCACGTCGGCATTCAGCCGGATGTTGCGGCGGTAGATCAGAACCACGCTCACCAGCCCGAGCAAAAGCACGGCGTAGGCAAGCCAATACCAGAGGCTCGAAACCACGTAAGCCGGAGCCTTATGCTCGCCGCCTTTCAGCGCATGGATGTGAAGAATATCGTTTATTTCCGTGTTCAGGGCCTTCTGCTCTGGCACAGCCGACGATGTCGCTGCCCCGCGGGCCACCTTGATGTTGATGTCCTGGATGTCGATGGTCCGGTATTCGTGTTTGTCCGGATCGAAGTAGACGAAGGGGACTCCCGAAATCGAGAATGCGCCCTGCTCCTGGGGCACGATCGTATACACCGTGGTATGCGTGCCGCTCATATTGGCCCCGGCCACGTGCGCATCTATCTCGGTCTTCGGAGTATAGACGTCGATTCCGGCCGGAAACTCCATCTGAGGGGTGTTGAGGAACTTGATATTGCCCGTGCCCTTAACGGTGTAGCTGTACGTCGCAGCCTCGTTGGTCTTGAGCAGTTCGGGAGAGAGGATGGCTGAGGCCGTGAAGGTGCCCACAGCGCCGTTGAAGCCTGCCGGACGCGGCTCAGGAAGAGCCTCCACCGTCAGCGACGCCGCGTTCGACGAGGTGTTCAGCTTCTTTTCCACGGGCCTCTGCGTGCGGAAGAAGCCCATGTTCACGCTTTCGTACTGAACGATCGTCACCTCATACTTTCCCGAGTTCACACTCAGTTTGCCCGGCTTCTGAGGATAGAGAAGCAGGCGCTTCAGCACGGCCGTATGGTAGTTTTGGCCGTTATAGTGCTCGAGGTTCATCTCAAGATTCACGGGCAGCTCCTCGCAGAGGAAGCCTTCGAAGGCCGGCTGCGTCGTGACCATGAACGACGAGATGTCGTATTTCGTATATACCTTGATCGTGGCCACCACGGGCTCCTGTTCGTAGACCTTCGATTTGGAGAAGCTCACGCGCACCAGGAGATCGTCTTTCCCCACGGCCCCCGGGGTCTGCGTGCTGTGGTCATCGGCATGGACGTTCCTGCCGCCCTGCCCCCCGGCTGCCGCCCCGCCCGCGCCCTGAGGGTTGTCGGAGGGGAGGATATTGAAGGTAGCCGAGCGCGAGCGGAGGGCCTTCCCGCCTGAGCTGATGCTCACTTCCGGCACGACTACTTCGCCGGCCTCTTCGGCCCGATACACGAAGGTATAGTCTATGGAATAGGTCGACGACATTCGCCCGTTCACAATCTGTGTCGATTGCATGGTCGAGGTCGACGGCCCGTAGAGTAGGCGGCAATGAGGGAGCTGAGGAGCCGACGGCGCATTGCCCTCGCCGTCAGTGAGGCGGAATGTGAGATTGAAATTTCTCCCTTCGACCACCGACCGCGGAGGCACCAGAGCAAACTGAGGCTGCTGGGCCGCAACCGTCAGGCTGCCGACGAGTGTCAGCAGCAAGAGTGTTGCGTATAGTCTGAAACGTGAGATATTCATCATCGTATATGTCTTGTATTCTTTAGCGGCTTTTATTTACCACGGTTTGTCTGTCCTGTATCGTCCTGCCGGCTGTTCGTCTTCTTTTTGCTGCACTTTGCGGCGAGTGGCGTTCTCCTTGTTTTGCATCGATTGCAGAATCTGCTGGGCCGATCCCGTCATCTGCTGCTGTTGTTGCTGCTGTTGTTCCTGCTGCTGTTGCTGCTGTTGCTGCTGTTGTTGCTGCTGTTGTTGCTGCTGTTGTTGGTCTTGTTGCTGCTGCTGGTCCTGCTTGTCCTGCTTGTCGTCCTTGTTGTCCTGATTCTGTTCCTGTTCCTGCTTTTTCAGCTGGGCGAGGCGTAGATTCTGGCGGGCCGCAAGGTCGTTCGGGCCTATGCGCAGCGACTGTTTATAGCGTTTGATAGCCTCGTCGTAGTTCTCGTCGTTGAAAGCTATGTTCCCGAGATTGTAGAACGCCCGCCGGGCAATTTCTTGGTCGCCGGTGGCCATGGCCGCTGCGGCCGTAGACTCGAAAAGCTCGGTGGCAGCCACCCGCGGGTCGTTCGCCGTGCCCTTGTTGTCTTCCGAAAACAGATGGCTCAGGGCCAAGGCCTTGTTGTAGGCCGCACGCACACTGTAGGGATTCGCCGCAAGCGCATTCTCATAGGCCTCGAGCGCAGCGTGCCAGTTCGAATCGGCATACTCCTTGTTGCCCTCGCGGATGTAATTCCGCTCGGCCTTTATAGAGGTGTCTTTCGATGCTGCGAACGCTCCGGGAGCCGAGGCAAGGAGCAGAAGCACAATCATCAGCGCCTTTTTGTTTCCACGGCTTTCGCGCGAGAAGAAGTTCACCCCGCGCAGCCAGCTTATCTTGCGGTCTACCATAAATCCGTCGATTATAAGAAGTACAAAAGCAATCCAGGCGAAGGTGGGGAACTGCTCCGCAGCAGCCGAGTACGACACCGACCTGAATTCCGATTTCGAAAGCGTGTCGAGCTTGTCGGCAAGCTGGTCGAGGGCGTTGGAAGCCGTCCCGTTGACGTAGATACCGTCGCCGGCCGAAGCTATCTCTGTGCCCAATTTTTCGTTTACGGCCGTCATCACGGTCTGCCCTTCGGCGTCCGTCATGTATTGGCCCGGGCGCCCGCCCGGCATGGGAATCGGGGCGCCCTTGGCGCTTCCGAGGCCCACGACATCCACCTGAATGCCGTTCTCGGCCGCAATGCGCGCCGTCTCTATAGCTGCGCCCTCGTGGTCCTCCGCGTCAGTGATGAGGATTATCGCCTTATGCACGTCTTTCGCCGGCGAAAATCCGTTCATCGCCATCTTCATGGCGGACGCCAGCGACGTGCCCTGGTTGTTTATCATCCCCGGCACCAGGTCGTTCAGATACATCTTGGCGCTGAAGAAGTCCATCGTCAGCGGCAGCTGCATCTTCGATTCCCCGGCAAAGACCACCAGGCCCACCTTGTCGTTGTCCAGTCGGCCCAGCAGCTTCTCCAACAGCAGTCTGGCGCGGTCGATGCGCGCAATGCCGTCCGGCGAATCGTTCGACGAGGCAAGCATTGAATTCGACACGTCGAATGCAATCATCACCTCGATTCCAGCCGAGGTCTGCTCCTGCTCCTTCTGGCCGGCGCGGGGGCGGGCGACCACGATCACGAGCGCTATTAGAGCAAGAATCTGAAGCACAAGCTTCACCGTGGGAGTATAGCGCGAGGCATCAGGCATCAGCGAAGCTATGATTTCCGGCTTGCCGAAGCGGCGCAGGCGTGCCTTCCGCGAGGCGCGGGCCCACCAGTAGAGCAGTGCCACTACCACAGGCAGCCCGAGGAGATAGAGATATTGAGGATTTGCGAAGTCAAACATATCTTAGTGGAGGGGAGAGAGAAAAATGAGACTGTATATGTGTGTGATGGAGGGGCTTAAGGAATAGAGCGAAGCACCGTGTAGCGCAGCAGCAGCTCGAGCATGAAGAGCCCGAGAGCCAGCCATGCCCAGAGCATGTAGTTGTCCTCGGTGTGAGAGAAATGCCGAACGTCCATGTGCGTCTTTTCAAGTGCGTCGATTTCCTGGAACACTTCTTCGAGCACGCGGTTGCCCGTGGCGCGGAAATATTTGCCACCCGTGTTTTCAGCTACGGTGCGCAGAGTGGCTTCGTCGATCACCACCGGCTGCGGCGTAAACTCGATTGCGCCGCTCATCGTGCGTGTGGGGTAGGGAGCGTTGCCGTTCGTGCCTATGCCTATCGTGTATATCTTCACACCCAGTTCGCGTGCCACCTCCGATGCCGTAACCGGAGCCACCACACCCGTATTGTTCGAGCCGTCGGTGAGCAGGATTATGCTCTTGCTCTTGGCCTTCCCTTCCTTCAGGCGGTTCAGCGCCGTGGCAATGCCGTCGCCGATGGCCGTGCCGTCCTCGAGCATGTTCATATCCAGGTTCTGCAAGTAGCTTATCAGCTGCGAGCGGTCGATGGTCATGGGCACGCCCGTCAGGCTTTCCCCGGCAAAGATCACAACACCTATGTTGTCGCTCTCACGCCCAGCGATAAACCGAGTTGCCACTTCCTTCGCAGCCCCGAATCGGTCGGGCTTGAAGTCGCGCGCAAGCATACTCGTCGACACGTCCAGAGCAAGTACTATATCCGTGCCTTCGGTCGACGACGTCCGCCACGAATCCTTCACCTGCGGGCGCGCCAGCACTACAATCAGGCACGCCAGTGCCCCGAGGCGCAGAAGCACCAGGAAGTATCGTAGATATTCTTTCCACGACCGCGGCAGTTTGGCGAAGGGCGATACCGAGCTCACGGCCATTGTGGCATGGGAGTTGCGCAACTTCCATATATACCACCCCGCCAGCGGCAGGAGAAGCACCAGAAGCCATAGAATATGAGGATGTGCGAATTGCATATATATGTGTATCGGAGTGAGAATGTGTTTGTTGCTTACTTCTTGCTTGTTTTGCCCTCTGCTCCCTCAGCCATCTTGCCTTCGCCCTCGGAGCCTTCCTCAGGTTCGGGGGCCGGACGCGTGCTTTCCACAAAATCCATGGCCCGGCGGAATGCCCTCGTGTTGTCGTCGGGCATCGGGCGAACCTTGGCAAACTTCACGAAGTCTGCGATTTCGAGCACGGTCTTCATCTCTTCGGCGCTAAGGCGCGTCTCTTCCTTGGAGCGTAGCGCGCGGATAATCTGCGGCGACGTCATCTCCATGGCGTTGATGCCGAAGCGTCCTTCAAGATACTGGCGCAGGATGTCCACAAGTTCCGTGTAGTAAGCCTTCTCCCGGCCGTTCTCGGCGAGCTTCTGCTCGGCCAGGGCGTTCAGGCGGGCGATAGCAAGCTCGTAGGGAGGCACGGGCTTCGTGCGCTTCTCGATTATCGTTACCTTCCGGCGGCGGAAATACCATATCAGGGCAGCCGCCAAAGCACACAGCGCCAGAGCCAGGAGCACCCACGGCGTCCACGAAGGCACGTAGTCATACCACCGGCTGCGTGCATCAGCCGTCGGGGCAAGAGGGTTTATCGTTTCGAGAGAATCCACATCCACCGGGACAACCTTAAGCGTTACTATGCCCGAGAATGCCGTGTCCGCGGCCGTGCCTGCAACAGCGCCGAACGGCGGCAGCGTTACCATCCCCGGGTCGAAAGCCTGCACAAGGAAGTCATAGTCCACTACCTGTTTGCCTTGCCCTGACTCCAGCGTATCGGCCGACACGCTGAGGATGTCCACGCCGTTGTACTCCGTTCCTGGCTCCGGCATCGGCGCCAGGCGCACGTTCTCCAGAGCTTCCGATGATACCACGCGCACGCGCACGTGTAGTTGATCGGCCATCTCCACTACAGTCGTATCGGCCTCGGCACTGACGCTGAGACCCACCGGCGCTGCCGCGGCAGCTGTGCTTATTATGGCTGAGCCCGCGAGGGCTGTGAATATCTTTTTGATAGTCATGAGTGTGTGTGTCAGAGGGAAGAGAGAGGGAATGTTACATCGAGGAGCGGGTTTTGAACAGTGCCATCAGGGCGCGCACGTAGTCCTCGTCAGTGGCAACCGATGCGAAGTCGACACGTGCCGAGCGGAGAACGGTGGTCATTTCCTGCTGCCGTTCGTACCACCAGCGGTTGTAGGCCTTCCGCACTCGCGCCGATGAGGTATCCACCCAGCGCGTTGCGCCGGTCTCGAGGTCCTGAACGCGCATCAGTCCCACGTTAGGAAGCGACGCATCGCGTTTGTCGTACACCTGTACTCCTATAAGGTCGTGGCGCGACGACGCAACCGTCAGTGGCTTCGAGTAGTCCGCCGGGCAGATGAAATCGGAGAGCAGAAACATCGTGCACCGACGCTTCAGCGCATCAGTCGCATAG
>CAMWQB010000005.1 GCA_947176295.1 uncultured Porphyromonadaceae bacterium | reverse complement strand
ACATGGGGGAGACCGGATGGAAGAAGATGCCTTAGAGACGTGGCAGAGCCTTCTTTATGGCCTGCTCCACCTTGATGGCGGGCTCGTCTTTGAAGATCGCTGTGAGCACCTTTTCGGCTGCCTTCCGGTCGAATCCGAGCATCACGAGCGCAGCATGAGCCTCGTCGAAAGCCTCGCTTTGCGTTGCCTTCTGCTCCCCGGTCTGGAATATTAACGTAGAGCCTGCGGATTTTATTTTATCGCGGAGGTCCACAATTATTCTTTCTGCCGTTTTTGTGCCTATCCCCTTCACGCTCTTCAGCCTCTTGGCATCGCCCGAGGCTATGACGCCTTCCAGCTCCGCAGGTCCCAGGGAGGAAAGCACGATCAGTGCCGTCGAGGCCCCGACGCCGCTCACGCCTATGAGCATCCGGAAGAGCTCGCGCTCGCGTTCCTGCGCGAAGCCGTAGAGCTGATATGCGTCCTCGCGTATCACCTCATGCACCAGCAGCCGCCCCTCCGTCTTCCCCTCCAGGGCGCTGAAGGTGAGAAGCGAAATGTTCAGCACGTAGCCCACGCCGCCGGCGGTTTCGAGCACGGCCGCCGCCGGATTCAGCGCTGCTATGCTGCCGCGGATATATTCTATCATAAGTTCTATTGTATAAGCAGGGGGACGCGGCATGCCGCGTCCCCTGAGTGTCTGTTCTTGAATTCAGAGCTGATGCCTCGCGTTTAGCAATATTTGCCGAAATCGGAGTTGCGCATGTCGCCCGTTTCGTTGAAGGCGTTGTGGAACTCGAAGGCAGCCTTGAGCGTGCAAGGCGTCTGGCCGCCCTTGCCGAGCTTGAGGTAATCCCAGAGCAGCTCCTTGTACATCGGATGTGCGCATTTTTCGATGATGAGCTTGGCGCGTTCCTCGGGGTCCTTGTGGCGCAGATCGGCCACGCCCTGGTCCGTTACGAGGATGTCGACCGAGTGTTCGCTGTGGTCGGGGTGAGCCACCATCGGCACGATGTTCGAAATCATGCCACCCTTCGTTACGGACGGGCAGCTGAATATCGACAGATAGGCATTGCGGGTGAAGTCGCCCGAGCCGCCGATGCCGTTCATCATCTTCGTGCCGAGCACGTGAGTGGAGTTTACGGAACCGAAGATGTCGGCTTCGAGGGCCGTGTTCATGGCAATGACGCCTATGCGGCGGATCACCTCGGGGTTGTTCGAGATTTCTGCCGGGCGCATCAGGATCTTGTCGTGGAAGAAGTCGATGTCGGCGAAGAGCTTCTCTTCCGTATCGTCGGAGAAGGTCATCGAGCAGGTCGAGGCGAAGGTGCACTTGCCTTTCTTCAGCAGCTCGAGCACGGCGTCCTGAATCACCTCGGTATACATCATGAAGTTGGGCAGCTCCTTGCTTTCGCCAAGGTCGTAGAGCACGGCATTGGCCACATTGCCCACGCCGCTCTGCAGGGGCAGGAATTCCTTGGGCAGGCGGCCGGCCATGTATTCGCCGACGAGGAAGTTCACCACGTTCGAGCCAATCTGCTGGCTCACTTCGTCCACAGCCGTGAAAGGCTTCACGCCGTCGAGCATGTTGTTGCGGACGATGCCCACGATTTTCGAAGGATCCACCTTCAGCACGGGCGAGCCGATGCGGTCGTTGGCGGCGTAGATGGGTATCTCGCGACGGTAGGGAGGGTCTTGGAGGAGCGTGATGTCGTGCATGCCCAGGAGGCTCGAAGGCAGAGCCTCGTTGAGCTCGATGAAAATTTTGTCGGCCAGGCGGGCGTAAGTAGGCACATTGCCCACGCCGGTGCCGAGGATTATTTCGCCGTCGGGCGTGATGTCGGCGGCTTCGATTATAGCATAGTCGATTTTGCCGTAGAAGCCGTAGCGCACTTCCTGTGCCATTTCCGAAAGATGGCGGTCGAAGTAGTGTACGTCGTGGCTGTTGATGCGCTTGCGCAGGTCGGGCACGTTCTGATAGGGCGCACGCATGTTGATGGCGTTGGCGCGGGAGAGGGCGCCGTCCACGTGGTCGCTGGTCGATGCACCCGTGAAAAGATTCACTTTGAAGGGCCGTCCGGCCTCATGCTCGCGGGTGGCCTTCACGGCCAGGGCGTCTGTTATCACTTTAGGCGTGCCGGGGGCGGTGAAGCCCGAAAGGCCGATGGTATCACCATCCTTAATCATTTCTGCGGCTTCTTGAGCCGTCATATAGTTGAATGCCATTTGTGAGAAATGTGTGAGATTGGTTATGTTTTTTCGTATTGTGTTTTCTTTTGGTGTAGTTTGTGCGGGAGATGCCCTGCGGGCTCAATCCTGATATTTGGGTTTGAGGATTTCGGCCCAGATTACCCCTCGCCGCAAGTCTTCCTGTGTCGAGCCCAAGAGCTCCGATGCGTATATCGGGCTGTCGTTTATGGCCGCCAACTCGGCTTCTGCCCCTGCATCGGCGTCGACTGTGGAGCGGATGCCCTCTTCGCCGCTGATGAAGGGCGCGGGCTTGGTCTCCACGGCAAGCGGCTGCCGCGCACGCGTCGGTTCGGCGGCCCAGGGTGTGAAGGCAGCTTCCTCGCTGATATGGGCCTCGGCTGCACTTCTCCGTGCCGTTGCGGGCCGGGGGGCTGTCCGGCGCTTAGGCTGCCCGGGGTGCAGGTTTCCGGATTTGCTTTGCTTCTTCAGTCCTTCCATCAAAGGTTTGATGATAATACCCCAGATGCCGGAGCCTACCACGATGAGGCCAACTATGATGTCCGATATATCTCCGAAATCCACTTTTTTTTGTAATTTTGCACAAAAATACGCAATCTTGTGCAAAGACACAAATTTTTATATCTAAGAAATGGCTGAAATTTCTGACTCTCAAAAAAAAATATATATCGAGACCTACGGCTGCCAGATGAATGTCGCCGACTCTGAGGTCGTTGCATCCATAGCCGGCATGGCCGGATATGAGCTGGCCGAAAATCTCGAAGAAGCCCACACCGTGCTGCTCAACACCTGCTCTATCCGCGACAATGCCGAGCAGAAGATTGTCCGCCGCTTGCAGTTTCTCAACTCCTTGCGCCGACGAAAGGATTCGCCCCTGACGTATATAGGCGTCATAGGCTGCATGGCCGAGCGCGTCAAGGACGAGCTCACCGAGAAGCATGGCGTCGACATTGTGGCTGGCCCTGATTCATATCTCGATCTGCCCGCCCTGCTCGCTGCCGCCGAAATGGGGCAGAAGGCGGTGAATGTGGAACTCAGCACTACGGAGACATACCGCGACGTCGTGCCAGCTCGTATTCCGGGCCAGAACGTCTCGGGGTGGATCAGCATCATGCGAGGCTGCAACAATTTCTGCTCCTATTGCATCGTGCCTTATACTCGCGGACGCGAACGCTCACGTCCCCTCGCAAGTATCCTCCGCGAGCTCGCCGACCTCCGCGACCGTGGCTTCAAGGAGGTTACGCTCCTGGGCCAGAACGTCAACAGCTATCTTTATGTCGACGACGAAACAGGCGAGACCGTCGATTTCCCGAAATTGCTTGCCGCCGTTGCCGAGGCTGCCCCTGATATGCGCGTGCGCTTCACCACCTCCCATCCCAAGGATATGAGCGATGAGACTCTCGATGTAATCGCTGCCCATCCGAATCTCTGCCGTTGGATTCATCTACCCGTTCAGAGCGGCTCCGATAAGGTGCTCGGGCTGATGAACCGCAAGTACACCCGCGCGTGGTATCTCGAACGCATTGCTGCCATCCGCAGCCGCATCCCCGACTGCGGAATATCCACCGACGTCTTCACTGGCTTCCACGACGAGACGGAGGAAGATTTCCAGCAGACGCTTTCACTCATGGAGGAAGTGGGCTTCGACTCGGCCTTCATGTTCAAGTATTCCGAGCGCCCCGGCACACTGGCCTCGCGCACGATGCCCGACAATATTCCCGAAGACGTCAAAATCGAAAGACTCAATCGCATGATTGCGCTTCAGAACAGCCTCTCCCTCGAGTCCAATCGCCGCGATGTCGGCAAGGTCTTTGAGGTCCTTGTCGAAGGGGTGGCCAAGCGGAGCAAGGAGCAGATGGTGGGTCGCACTTCGCAGAACAAGACTGCCGTTTTCCCTCGTCGCGAGGGCATCCGCGTGGGCGACACCGTCAGGGTGCGTGTGCTCGATGCTTCGTCGGCCACGCTTCTTTGCGAGGTCTGCAACGATTGAGCCTTTTCCCGGTCAGCGATGTCCCTCTCCCCGCAGGCACATATTGCCGGGCTCCGGCGCCTTCTCCGCCTCGAATACGAGGAGGAAAAAGCATCGTTCCTGAAAATTGCCGACCGCGCCGGCGTGAGCCGGCTGATCGAGCGCGGCCGCGCGTGGTTTCCTATCCGGACGGGAGCCGACTTCATCAATTCCCTCGACGCGAGGATTGTCGAGATTTTCCGCTCGGAGCCGGCCGCTGATTCCGAGATTTCCCACGAGTTTGAATACGGCAAGCCCGTCGTGTTTTTTACCCTCTCCGGCGACCCCGCCGCAGCCCCGCGCTTGCTTTTCACAGGCACGGTAAACTGTGTCGACGGCGACCGTATGCTCGTGGCCGTGCCCGAAAGCGCGTCGCTGAGCGTTCTGGAAGCTCCGGGCCTCCGGGCAGGAGTGATGCTCTTTTTCGACGAAACTTCCTTCCGCGCCATGTTCGATGCCCTCGATGCCGTGGCCGCAGGAAAAGGCCGGATGGGCGCATTGAACGATTTTATCTCCGCGCCATCACGCCGCGCCTCTGAATTATCGCTTCCTCCGCTCGGATTCCCGTATCTCAACTCCTCGCAGGAGGCGGCTGTCAACAAGGTGCTTCGAGCTCAGGAAGTAGCCGTCGTCCATGGGCCGCCCGGCACGGGTAAGACCACCACGCTCGTCGAAGCCATATACGAAACTCTCCGGCGCGAGAGCCAGGTGCTCGTTTGTGCCCAGAGCAATATGGCCGTCGACTGGATTTGCGAGAAGCTCCTCGACCGAGGCATCCGCGTGCTGCGCATCGGAAATCCCTCGCGCGTCAACGACCGCATGCTCGCCTTCACATACGAACGACGCTTCGAGGCACATCCCGAATATCCTCACCTCTGGAGCATCCGAAAGGCCATGCGCGAGCTCAGAGCCGCACGGCGTCGCTCCGACAGCTGGCATCAGAAGATGGACAGTCTTCGCGCCCGCGCTCAGGAGCTCGAGATTCGAATCCGCACCGAAATTTTCGATTCCGCCAACGTCATTGCCTCCACCCTTGTGGGGAGCGCTTCCAAGATTCTCGAAGGCATGACTTTCGCCACTGTCTTCATCGACGAGGCCGCTCAGGCATCCGAGCCTGCCTCGTGGATTCCGATGCGCAGGGCAAGGCGGATGATTCTCGCAGGCGACCATTGTCAGTTGCCCCCGACGGTGAAGAACGTCGAGGCTGCCCGTGGCGGCCTTGCCCGCTCGCTCATGGAGCGCATTGCCGCCAACCATCCGGAGTGCCTTTCGCTCCTCTCGGTGCAGTATCGCATGCACCGAGACATCATGCGTTTCTCGAGCGAGTGGTTCTATGGCTCGGCCGTGATAGCGGCCCCGGAGGTGGAACACCGCGGAATTCTCGACCTCGACGTGCCTATCGAGTGGATCGACACATCGCTCATCGACGTGCCCTTGCAGCAGGAGGGGGAGGCGCCGGCAGAGGCCCCTCTCGATGCCGATACTGCTTTCCGCGAAGCCCTCGCCGGAGAATCCTTCGGCCGAATCAACAAAGCCGAGGCTCGCCTCACCATCGCCACCCTGAAAGAATATTTCCTCAGGATAGGAAAAGACCGTATTCTCGACGAGCGCATAGACGTCGGCATAATATCTCCCTACCGCGCGCAGGTGCGCTATCTGCGCACGCTCCTGCGCTGCGAGGCATGGGCGAAGCCCTTCCGCGGACTTATCTCCGTGAATACCGTCGACGGCTTTCAAGGCCGCGAATGCGATGTAATTCTCATTTCCCTTGTCCGCAACAATTCGCAGGCGCAGATCGGGTTTCTCCGCGATCTCCGTCGCATGAACGTTGCCATGACCCGCGCTCGCATGAAACTCATAATAATCGGCGACGTTCCCACCCTCACCTCCGCCCATCCCTTCTACTCCCGCCTCGCCACCTACATCGCCTCGCTTTGATCCCCTGCAGCTTGTTGTTGTTTTGAGTTTTTTTGGAGGCTTCGGTTTTTTGTTGTATCTTCGCCTGTAGATAATCTATACCACTGAAATCCGAATATATGAACAAGAACCTTAGTCTTACAAAAAACGAAGTCGCCGCATGGCTCGGGAAGAGTCCTGCCGATTTTTCGCGCGAGGACATCGTGCGCTTCATCTCCGAAAATGGCGTCGAGATGGTCAACTTTATGTATCCCGCCGCCGACGGGCGCCTCAAGACCCTCAACTTCGTAATAAATTCCCTCGAATACCTCGAAACTATTCTCACCCTCGGCGAGCGCGTCGACGGCTCCTCTCTCTTCCCGTTCATAAGCGCCGGAGCCTCCGACCTTTACGTGATTCCGCGCTATCGAACGGCCTTTCTCGATCCCTTTGCCCCCGTCAAGACACTCACGATGCTTTGCTCTTTCTTCGATAAGGATGGCAATCCCCTCGCCTCGTCGCCGGAGGTAACGCTCGACAAGGCTTGCCGCCGTTTCACCGAAGAAACCGGGCTGGAGTTCCATGCCATGGGCGAACTCGAATTCTACGTCATAGCTCCCGACCCGGGCTCATTCCCTGCTACAGACCAGCGAGGCTACCACGAAAGCGGCCCCTTTGCAAAATTCAACGATTTCCGCACTTTGGCGATGAGCTACATCGCGCGGACGGGCGGACAAATAAAATACGGCCATTCAGAAGTGGGAAATTTCACCCTCGGAGGTCTCGTCTACGAACAGAACGAAATCGAATTCCTTCCCGTAGATGCCCGTGAGGCTGCCGACCAGCTGATGCTCGCCAAGTGGGTGATCCGCAATCTGGCGGCGAAGATGGACCTCAACGTTACTTTCGCTCCGAAAATCACCGTCGGAAAGGCCGGTTCAGGCCTCCATGTCCACATGCGGCTCATGCATCCTGACGGCCGCACGGCCATGCTCACCCCAGAGCGCAAGCTCTCGGACAATGCCGTGCGTGGAATAGCCGGAATAATGGACCTCGCCCCCGCCCTCACGGCCTTCGGAAATACCAACCCCACGAGCTATTTCCGCCTCGTGCCCCATCAGGAAGCCCCCACGAATGTTTGCTGGGGCGACCGCAATCGCTCAGTCCTCGTCCGTGTGCCCCTCGGCTGGACCGCCGCCGCCGACATGTGTCTCGCCGCCAATCCGGGCAATCCCACCCCTGTCGACATCGACGCTTCACGGAAGCAGACCTTCGAAATCCGTTCGGCCGACGGCTCGGCTGATATTTATCAGCTCCTTGCCGGTCTTGCCGTGGCTGTCCGTCATGGTTTCGAGATGCCCGATGCTCTCGAGCTTGCCCGCAAGACGTATGTCGACGTGAACATACATTCTGCCGAAAATGCTTCGCGCCTGTGCGCCCTTGCCTCCCTGCCTGTATCGTGCCATGCCTCCGCCGCGTGTCTCGAAGACCGCGCCTCGGTCTTCACCGACAAGGATGTCTTCTCCCCGGCGATGATACAGGGTGTGTGCGCACGCCTCCGCAGCCAGAACGACCGCGAGGCCCGCTCTGCCCTCGAGGACCCCGACAAGATGCTCGAGATGGTGAAACAACATTTCCACTGCGGCTGATTTATGCACAACACCTTGAGGCTCTTTCTTTTTATCCTTGTGTTCCTGTCGCCCTTCAGCCGGGCGTCGGCAAAGTCCGGCTTTGAAGTCGGAAAGGGAGCCTTTACCCTCGACGGCGAGCCATTCACGGTCAAGGCCGCGGAGCTCCACTATCCCCGCATTCCCCGCCCTTATTGGAAGCAGCGGATAGAAATGTGCAAGGCATTGGGAATGAATACCATCTGCCTTTACACATTCTGGAACGCTCATGAACCCGCCCCCGACGTTTTCGATTTTTCCGGGCAGAACGACATCCGGGCATTCATAGAACTCTGTCAGGAGGAAGGCCTCAAGGTTATTCTTCGCCCGGGTCCCTACGTGTGCGCCGAGTGGGAAATGGGTGGCCTCCCGTGGTGGCTTCTACGGAAGGATGACATCCGTCTGCGAGAGGACGACCCATTGTTTCTCGAAAGGGTAGGGCACTTTCAGGAAGCCTTGGCCGCCCAGCTCCAGGACCTGACCGCCGATAAGGGAGGCCCCATCATCATGATTCAGGTCGAAAACGAGTATGGCTCCTATGGCAAAAACAAGCCTTACGTAGCCGCTATTCGCGATATGCTCCGCAAAAATTTCGGCCCGGATGTGGTGTTGTTCCAATGCGACTGGTCTTCCAATTTTCTTGATAATGGCCTCGACGACCTCGTCTGGACCCTCAATTTCGGGACAGGTGCCGACATTCAGGCTCAGTTCCAACCACTCGTCGAAGTTCGTCCCGATTCGCCCCTGATGTGCTCCGAGTTCTGGAGCGGATGGTTCGATAAGTGGGGGGCCGAACATGAAACGCGCCCCGCCGCCGACATGACCGCCGGCATAGCCGAGATGCTCTCCCGCGAAATTTCCTTCAGTCTCTACATGACCCATGGAGGCACCAACTGGGGGCATTGGGCCGGTGCTAACTCCCCGGGTTATGCGCCCGATGTTACGTCCTACGACTACGATGCGCCCATAAGCGAATCCGGCCGCCCGACAGCCAAATATTTCGCTCTCCGCGACACCCTCGCCGGCTATCTTCCCGCCGGCGAAAAGCTGCCTCCGCTCCCCGACCTCATACCCTCAGGCGAGGTGCGCCCCTTTGCTTTCAAGGAGTATGCGCCCCTCGGTCAGCTCCATTACAAGCCTAAGCGAGAGGTGTTTATCCGGCCGATGGAATACTTTGGCCAGGGATTCGGCTCCATAATCTACAGCACGACGCTCCCTCAGCTCCCCGCAGGCACGGTGCTTACCGTCGACGAGCCTCACGATTTTGCCCGCGTATTCATAGACGGCGACGAGATTGGGCGCCTCGACAGGCGCATGGCCCAAACCACCCTCAGCGTGCCCGCCGACGTCGCCGCAGGCTCGCGCCTCGACATATTGGTCGAGGCCACAGGACGCATCAATTTCGGACGGGCCATAAAGGACTACAAAGGAATCACAACGGGCGTCTACGCCACCCTTCCGGGCCTCCCGTCATTGGAGCTTACCGGTTGGGACGTATACCTCCTTCCCGATAATCTTGAGTTTTACGAGACCACAGCATTCGCCCCCCTCGATAGTGCAGTTCAGCGTAGCTCCGACGGACGTCTACCGGCAGGTATATATCGCGGCACCTTTGTTGTCGAAAAGGCCGCCGACACCTTCCTGCGATTCGACACCTGGGGCAAAGGACTCGTCTATGTGAATGGCCATCCACTCGGACGCATTTGGCACATTGGCCCGCAACAGACCCTCTACACTCCCGCCTGCTGGCTCAACGAAGGAGACAACGAAATTCTCGTGCTTGATATCATCGGACCTTCAGAAGCCCTTTCCGAAGGCGTGGCCGAGCCGATTCTCGACGACTTACGCCTATCCCTTCCGGATGAGCAAGCGGAGATGCCCGCTCTTGATTCTTTCCGTAGAGTCTTTGAAGGCCCCACTCAGGCCTGCTCGGGATGGCAGACCCTGGAGTTCACATCTCCCGGCCGGGGACGCTACGTCGCGATCGAAGCCCTCGAAGCCCACGACGGTGGCAACATTGCTTCCATTGCCGAAATATATATTTCCACACCCGGCGGCCTCACCGTCCCCAGGGAGAATTGGCGTGCAAGTGCATCATCCTCCGAAGTCGGCCGAAACCGCACCCCCGAAAAGGCCTTCGACCTGCAGGAATCCACATCCTGGACTTCGGCCCCGGATGCCGCATATCCCCACACACTCGTCATCGACCTCGGTGCCGAGTACGACCTCAATGCCCTGCGCCTGCTTCCGCGGATGGAGCCCGGCGCACCCGCAGCAATCAGAAATCTTAAAGTCAGCATACGATAGTGTCAATAGTTTATCTTATTCTTGGCCTCGTCCTTATTCTTGCAGGAGCCTCGCTCCTCACCGACGGAGCCTCAGCTCTCGCTCGCCGTTGGGGCGTATCCGATCTTGTAGTTGGCCTCACGGTGGTTGCCTTCGGCACGTCTGCTCCCGAACTCGTTATCAGTCTTCTTTCCGCCGTCCGCGGAAATGCGGAGCTTGCGATAGGCAACGTCGTAGGTAGCAACATCTTCAACGTCCTGGTCATTATTGGCATCACTGCGCTTGTCCGCCCCATTAAAGTCGAGCGCAGCATCCTCACATCCGACATCCCGCTCGTGCTTGTTTCCGCACTTGCTCTCCTGGCAATGGGCAGCGGCCCTTGGCTTGGCGACGGATCGGCCTCGCGCATCCTCAGTCGGGCCGACGGCATCGTCCTCCTCCTCTTTTTCGCAATATTCATGCGATATACCTTTGCCCGCGCGAAGGAAGGAGCCGAAGCTCCCTCAGGCGGCGGTGATGCCCCTCAGTCGGCACCCATGCCCATGTGGAAAGCATGCCTATGGGTGGCTCTCGGTCTTGCAGGGCTTATATTTGGAGGCAATCTCTTTGTCGACAGAGCCTCCGGTATAGCCCGCTCCCTCGGTGTGAGCGATGCCATTATCGGTCTCACAATCGTTGCAGCCGGCACGTCCCTTCCCGAGCTCGCCACATCTGTCGTTTCTGCTATTAAGGGCAAGCCCGGAATGGCCGTCGGAAATGTCATAGGCAGCAATATATTCAATATCTTCCTTGTACTCGGTGCCTCGGCCACAGTACGTCCGCTCTCATTCGGAACAATCGGAGAGGTCGACCTCCTTGTGCTCACGGGGGCTTGTTTCCTTTTCTGGCTCACGGGCGCCGTGTTCCGCAAGCGCACCTTCACCCGCCCCGAAGGAGCCATCCTCACTGCCTCGTATATA
This sequence comes from uncultured Porphyromonadaceae bacterium, assembly GCA_947176295.1. Lineage (GTDB taxonomy): Bacteria > Bacteroidota > Bacteroidia > Bacteroidales > Muribaculaceae > CAG-873. Next base: position 48,680 of record CAMWQB010000005.1, on the reverse strand, counting down.
GCTTATACCATATATCTCATCGCCTCAGCATGAAGAAAACCACACTCTTTGTCTTCGTCCTTGCCTTCATTCTTTTTTCCACGTCTACACGCGTTGAAGCTCAGACGGGTTCCGCGCTCGAGCAATTGATAGACCTCGCCGACAGTCTCCACTCCGCCGGACGCACCGACTCGGCGGCAATCGTCGGAGCAGATGCCGTGAGGCTCGCTGAGAAAATCGGCTCGCCTTCGCAACGCATTGTAGCCTACAGCTCTCAGGGCGTGTATCTCCGTTCTCTCGGCCGGATGGACGATGCCTTGAAAAGCTACGAGTCGGGGCTCGAAATTGCCACCTCCGATGCGTTCAGGAATAATCCCGACACGGAAGCCATCGAAGAGATTGCCTCGCTCTATATTAATCTTGCTGTCCTCAATCTCGATATGCAGCAGAAGGATGAGGCGATAAGGAATGCCGAGTTTTCCGCCGGCTGGATTGCCAAAAGCGATGATGCCCCTCTGAAGAGCACTATCTTCGGTGTTGTTGGTTCCGTGCTCATGGCCGGTGGCGCTTACGAGAAAGCGGCCCACTATCAGGACTTGGCATACTCAAATGCCATTGAGGCCCATAACGGCGACGCAGCCTTCCGCGCTGCCGTGTATACGATGCTTTTGTCCGACAGGCTTGGAAACAAACGGGACGTTGCAGCATGGCGCCAAAAGTGTGTGGCCCTGTTCCCTGAAATTACTTCCATGATGTCGAAGCTCGCTTATTATCAAGCCGAGTGCTCGATTTGTCTCAAGAACGACGACAAGGCCGGCGCATTGGAGTGGTTCGGCAAACTGCTGGCGCTCGAAGGGATAGACAATCTCCCCTTTGTGAAGCTGGATTGCTACGGCAACATGCATACTACCTATGCCGACCTGGGAAATTTCGAAAAGGCATATTCCACATTGATTGTGTACAACGAATTGCGCGACAGCATTATGGCGAGCGATAAGGAAGAGAGCCTCCGCGAGCTCACCATCAAGTACGAGACAAAGGAAACTCAGCTTGCCCTGGCTCAGAGCGAGGCACGCCGTGCTCGCACCATGATGTGGCTCTTTGCTGCATTAGGTGTTTTGCTCGCCGGTGCGGTTGTTTTCGTTGTTTATGTCGGTCGCCAGCGTCGCCGCCGCATGCGCAAGGAGATGGAGTATGCCCGATTGAAAGCCGATACTGCCCGTCAGCTCACACAGCAATATATCGAAGGGCTCGAAAACGAGCGGCGCCGAATGGCCGGAGAGCTCCACGATGGTGTTTGCAACGATCTTATGGCCATAAGGATGAGTATAGATGCAGGGAAATCTTCCGGGGAAACTGCCCGGATGATTGAGAACTGCCGCGAATCCGTCCGCCGCATTTCCCATGAGCTTATGCCTCCGGAGTTTTCCTATGCCTCGCTCGACGAGGTCGTGCGCTTCTTCATTGCCAAGCAGGTGCAGGCCAACGCAGGCAAGATACACATTTCATATACCTCGGAAGCCCCCTCTCCGGCCCACTGGCAGAACATTCCGGATGCGACAGCTCTGGAAATTTACCGCATCATTCAGGAGGCGGTAGGAAATGCCGTGAAGCATTCCGGGGCTGACACCGTGCGTGTGCTTCTGAAGCTTGAGGGCACGCGTCTCGAAGCCTCTGTTGTCGACAACGGACACTATAATTCGTCCGGAAAAAAGGGGCTTGGCTTGGAGTCCATACGTCGTAGGGCTAATTCGATTGGTGGCTCCGCGACAATTCTTCATCCAGAAGACGGAGGCACAAAAGTCCTGCTCACGGCCGAAATCTACGGAAATCCGTAATTGACACATTGCTTCTGCTGCTGTATTTTTGCAAATACAAATATTCTGCTAAAAAATACAGTGTTGCAATGACTGATAGTACAGTTTTATCTAAGATGAAAATCGCCGTTGTCGACGACCACGATCTGGTGAGGGAAGGCATGAATGCCGTCCTGAACCGGAATGGCGCCGACAACGTTGAAAAGTTTTGTGCCGGTGCCGAGCTGGTGGCTCGGCTCGATGCAGGAGGCCGGTTCGACTTTTATATTATAGATCTCGAACTTCCCGATCTTGACGGTTTTGTCCTTATCGAGATGATACGGGCACGCCATCCCTTTGCCAATGTCATTGTCAGCACGGTCCACGACGAGATTTGGACCCTCCGGAAACTGCTCGCAAGAGAAGTTAATGCCATAATATACAAGTCCGGAAAGGGCGACGAGGTAATTAAAGCTATCAACGAGATTCGGGAGGGGAAATGCTACTATTGCGATGCTGTATATGAGGCTTTGAAGTCGGCCTCCGATACCTCGATTCACCCCTCTACACGCGAACTCGAAGTCCTGTATCAGATTGCGCAAGGGAAGACTTCGCGAGAGATTGCCGCTGCTATGTTCGTTACCGACAATACAGTCGAAGCCCACCGGAAGGCCTTGTTCTCCAAGCTCGGCGCCGTAAATGTGGCCGACCTTGTTGTCAAGGCCATTGAGCGCGGCTATCTCAAGAAAAGCGGCGTAAAGCGCTGACCCCTTTTTCTTTATCTGCTAAATTTTTGAGCGGCCCGTGCATGGATGTGTCTTTGCACTGCCGGATTCGTTTTATCCCAATAAACTATAATTACCATGAACAAAAGATTTATTCATTTTTTGTTGCTGATTCTGTGCGTCGGGCTGGCCTCGCCGTGTGTGTCTGCTCAGACACACACAGTGTGGGACGGGACGGCGGATATGGATTGGAGCGGTGAGGGAACCCCCGGCGACCCTTATCTCATCTCGACACCTGCCGAGCTCGCCGGCATGGCCAAGCGTGTGAACGCCGGTGAAACTTTCGAAGGCGTCTATTTCCGCCTCACTGCGGAGCTCTATCTCAGCAACCCCGATATGGCCGATGACAAGAAGCCGCTATGGGAGCCCATCGGCATGAAATCGCTTCAGAATGGAGATGTCGAGGAAAATCCCGGCGGATTCTATAATGATGAGCATTGGTTCAAAGGCAACTTCGATGGTGCCGGATTTGCTATCCATGACCTCTGGTATGCGCATGACTCGGAATTTGAGGAGAATTTCAACGATCCTTTCAATGACACGACCTACGATTTCGAAGGCTGGTATAAAGCGCTCTTCGGGAGCATAGACGGCGCCACTATCTCGAACCTCAAATTGGTCAATCCCATGATTCAGTGCGAGGCAAAGGGAGCCGCGCTCGTCTGCACAGCCATTAATTCTGTGCTTTCGGGTATCACCGTCGAAGGCGGAAGCATTGCCTGTGGCTCAAGCGAGACTATGGGTGGACAGGGCGGCGGTATCGTCTGCGAAGCCACTGGCTCCACTATCACAGGATGCGCCTCTTCGGCTTCCGTGAAGTCTGTTTCGTCAGCCGGTGTCCTGGCCGGTTCGTTAGCATCTACCACTGTCCGCGATTGTTCAGCTGCCGGGCGCGCCGCAGCTATCCGCAATGCCGGCGGCTTTGTCGGCTTCGTTTCCGATGGCAGTCTGGTCGAAAATTGCTCGGCTGCTTCGGCGGTAGTCCAGCTTTCCGGTAAGAGGACCGGATCTGACATTGGCGGCTTTGTGGGCACCATCAGTGGTGGCACTGTGCGCCTCTGCAGCGCCTCCGGCTCGCTCACCGTTTCAGGCAACGGCGCAGGTTTCTGCGGAACAGTGTGGATGGACGGACTTATCGAGTCGTCATACTCCACCTGCAATATTTCCAAGGACGGATATGAAGTATGGATGGCTTCGTTTGTAGGCAACATCGGCTCTTATGACCCGGGTGACCTGGAATGGACGCCCGGCAGGGTTCGCAACTGTTTCGGCGTGAGCTCTTACTCATATCAGCCTATTCCATCTGGCATGATGACTACCGGAAATCACATCGGCGGTTTTGCAAATTCGATAAGCGAAACATCGCAGGCGGCCAACTGCTTCTACAATTCGGATACAGCCACAGGAATCAATACGATTTCATCCGCCGAGGATGGTGAATTGCCCCTCCCCAATGAGTTCGGCCTTACCACGGCCTACATGCAATCGGAGGCATTCGTCAGTGAGCTCAACCGCATGGCCGCCGTAATGGGAGCAAGTCTATGGCAGTATCGTCCGGGCCAATACCCCGTGCCCACGGGTGTGATCGCTTCAGTCTCCGACTCTCCTTTCGGCGGCGGTGCAGGCTCGGCTTCAGACCCTTTCGTCGTGTCTGAAAAAGAGCATCTCGTGAATCTTGCCGACATTACCAACCACGGATGGGATTTCATAGGACAATATTTCCTCCAGGCTGCCGATATTGCACTGAATGCACCTATGGAAGAGTGGGGCGAAGAGATGCCTGAGCTCTGGACACCGATCGCCCTTCCTTCGGATTTCGGAAATTCATTCCGTTTCTGCGGCAATTACGATGGTGGATACCACTCCGTGAGCAACATGTATCTCGACAACAATGTAAAGAAATATGCAGGTTTCTTCGGCGTGATAGGCGATGGCGCAACTATCTCGCGCCTTGGAGTTACGGATGCTTTCGTTGTCATGGACTCCGGATATGCAGGCATTCTCGCAGGTTCTGCAGCTCTGTGGAACGACTCCAGCAACGGTACGCGAAACTTTTCTGAATGTTGGACCTCCGGACATATCGAAGGTTTCTCTACATCCGGCCTTCTCGGTTCCGGAAGCCAGTGGGGACGCACAAATATCACCAACTGCTATACCACGGCCGAGATTCAGAGTTCCGACCATGGCGGTGCTTTCTTTGCACAAGGCATTGTCGGCGACATGCCCATATACCTCTCAGCAAGCTACTTTGCAGGCAAGTTCATCCCCAATGGCTATGGACGTATTCCCGATCCTTTCAATGAATGTGTCGTGGAAAATTCCTACTTCTCCTTCGAAGGCTTCCCCACAGATGGCCTGTACGAGCATTATTCCCTGGGCCGCACGGAGGCTTATATGAAGAGCCCGGAATTTGTAAACCAACTCACCTATGCCTCCTCCGTGGCCGGCGTTGATGTTTCGCCTTGGAGATATACGCAGGGCTCTCTCGCTTCCTTCTCCGGGCTTGCTCCCACTGTCGATGTTATGTTCGTCGTCGACAGCGAAACCACCATCTCCACCAAAGCGATTTCCGGAAGTCTCATCGTCGCTCCAGATGTTCAGATTCCGGATGGCCTTTCTCTGAGAGGATGGTATGATGTTGCCACAGGAAAGGTATTCGATTTCGCCCTGAATCGCGTAAAAGCCCCAATTGCTCTTGAGGCTAAGTGGGAGGAAGTGATTGTCCCTGATTACACGCCTTTCAAGAATCGGTTCACCAAGACTTACACCATCAAAACTCCCGCTCAGCTCTATGCCTTTGCCAATATAGTGAACGGCAAGTCGCAGGAAGTGGACCAGACCTATTTCGATGGCTACACAATACGCCTCGGGAACGACATCGAGCTCAACGATTCCGACGATTTCGATTCATGGGGCCAAAGTGTCCGGCCTAAACCTTTCTCCCCGATTGGCAACGGCTCCTTTGGCTTTGCAGGCATATTCGACGGTCAGGGCTACTCCATCTCCGGCCTATACATCAATGAAACCATGGGCAGCTCTACATTCGGTATGTTCACCTCTCTCGATCAGGCCGGCTCTATTAAGAATGTCGTTCTGAAAAATGCTCTTGTCGAAGTTGGTTTCACACAGGATAATCCCACAGTCGCACTCCTCGTAGGGTATTCGAAAGGCACTGTATACCGCTGCGGCGCTGAAGGCAAAATCCTCATCACAGGGGCTGCGCAGGACGGTGGATATGTCGGTGGTCTCGTCGGCGAGATGAATGTCCGTGAGACGGCACTTCTCAGCGAATGTTATGCCCTTGTCGAGGCTTCCCTCAAGAAGCAAGGATTCGGCGGACTGGTATATTTAACCAAAGGCGATATCGAAAATTGCTTCGCACGCACAGACGTGCAGTGGGAGGATTACGGCCGGTTTGGAGGCATCGTTTGCAATCAGAATTACCCGTACATCTCTCCTACTCATCTTACGAATTCGTGGTGCGAAAGCTCCATCGACTGGAAGTGGGCCGAAGGCGTATCCGCCATCCCCGGTGGGGCTGCCTATGGCGACTATAATGCCGAGAACAAGAACGTCTTCTACGACAAGACTTCGCTCGACGAAGCCTTCGGGCCCGTCTCTTCTTCATGGACCGAGCGCACAAATCCCTATCTCATGGGCTCGCCATTGAGTTCTTTCGAAATGACGAGAATGGCCTCTTTCACCGGCTTTGATTTCGAGACTACTTGGGGTCGTCGCGCCGACATCAATGTCGGCAAGCCCTATCTGCGCTGGACTGCACCCGGTCTTGACAATGATACGGATCCCGAAGTGCCCGTCGAGAGCATTGCAATCGACCCGGCAAGTCTCACTCTCGGGTTGGATGAAACAGTGCAGCTTGTGGCAACCGTGCTTCCCGAGATAGCCGATAACAAAACTCTGGAATGGACAAGCTCCGACGAAGGCGTCGCCCTTGTTGACGAAAACGGCTTCGTAGAATGCGTTTCCGAGGGCCTTGCCGTAATCACGGCACGTGCGACCGATGGCAGCGGCGTGGCAGCCACCTGCGAGCTCCATGTGAAACTCAGCAGCGGCGTGGAAGGAGTTGCCGTGGACGCTCCCGTGTCGGTCCAGATAATCAATTTGCAGGGTGTCATTCTCTATGAAGGCCCCTTGGCAGAATCCTGTCTCACCCCCGGCATATACATCATCCGCCACTCCGACGGCCACGCCTGCCGCATCCGCATAAAATAATTCACTTATACCACTTATCCTACAACAAGGAGGCTGTGTCAAATTAGGGAATTCACCCGTTTGCAGGGACGTGCCTCAGGCGCGTTTTGCTGAGCAGCAATGCTTTAGTAGCCCTATAAATGAGATGATTTTATACTCCCGAAATTTGACACAGCCTTAAATTTCGACCGGATTTTCACTCCCTGAAAAGAAAATCGCGAAGTTCTTACGGAATTATCGTGCATACACAGTTTCCCTTTATTTAGGGCGTAGCATCTGACGACCATAGAGATGCTTGCAAAATATTACCCCGGCAGTAGCGAGAGATGCTGCCAAGCCCTTTTTCCAGTGCTTTCGGAACGATATTCTTACCGCCTTCCCTATCTTTTTGACCGTAGCTTTCTCGCTACTTTCAATTTTTCGGTACTCGACAATCGCGCCCAATCCAATGATTGTGCAAAACGATACTAAAATCCCGATTGCAATTTTCTTTTGCGAACCAGAATCAGTAATAATATCCTTTGCGTCAAGTTTTAATGAAGCGAAGCCTCGGCGAAATTGTTCGTCAACTTTTTTCCTTGTTATTTTAGGCGTCCCCGCAGGATTTATAATTATCTGTTCCCCCTTGAATCGGTCCTGGTTCAGTTCAATTAGCTCTCTTAATTCCCCCTCGATTTCAACATTTGTTATTATTGTCTGACCTGGATATCGGTATTCCCCGGTCTTTTTATCGAACATTTTTTGAAATACACTCTTGGCCGAACGACCATATTTAAGTTGGCAAGGAATTCCATCGAGGTAGAAGTCTACACCATTTTTCATCTCCTCAACCTTGCAAATATCCGATCCTGCAGACTTACAGATTTTATAAAAAACATCTTCGAAAGCCTGGCCGCTCCCCGTATTACGCCCAAAGTCATCTGTGCATAAATACTTAGGCATGTTATTGTGAAGCTGCCCAAGATTAAGATCCTTCAATCCCCCGTCAGCCTTAATAAAAAAATACACACCCCCCACACAACCGAAATATATATACCCATCTCGTCCGGACTTTTTCCTCGATTTATTATTCCCGTTATTTTCCATACATTATCCTCAATTAATCCTAACATAGATACAAAAAATTAGTGCTTCCTCATATATGGGCCAATCATAATAAGAGGGTCTTAAAGTGGGCTCAGCTTATAATGCCTGTTTCCGGATACTCATTGCGGATGCGGCGGGGAAGTTTTTTCACTACCTCTGCATAGCTATGGCGGATAAGACTAAGCATGAAATTTTCGGATAGTTCTCCACGCAGGCTCACTTCGTTCCAATATTTCTTATTCCAATGCCATGCAGGTGCTATTTCGTGGTATCGGTCCCTTAGCTCAATAGCGTAGTCCGGATCGCATTTCACGACAAATAAATCCGGCCTCTCCAACGAAATGCATGTGAATATCTTTTCGCATACTCTAAAAAGAAGTATATCATCTCCAAATGCAGTGTCCTCGGTTGCTAAGGGGAGGCTGAGACAATAGTCTCGAACCATTGCTATGTCCATTTCGTAAATTGCTATTGGTCTGACTAATCTATCGCATGAACAGGCACGCGTCCCCGTAGCTAAGGAATCGGTAATTATTGTCCAATGCGTGCCGGTATACGTCTCGCCAGCTTTCTCCTATGAATGCACTCACAAGGAGCAGTAAGGTAGATTGCGGTTGATGAAAGTTGGTTATCATGCCGCTTACGATTTTATATGTATACCCGGGTGCGATGATGATTCGGGTGTATGCATTCAATGTATCGAGACCCACTTTATCAAGCCTACGGATTATCGCATCCAATGCATCCGCTGGCGAAAGGCTTGACGGGAATTCGTATGGCGACCATTGAGACAATTCGTCGCACGGTCTTCCTTCTGCGATAGCACATCCGATGTGGTAGAGACTTTCAAGCGTGCGTACACTCGTGGTCCCTACGGCAATAATAGGGCGACCTTCATTTAGAAAATCACGCAATTCTGCTATCAGCTTTCTGCTCACGGTGATGAACTCACTGTGCATTTCATGGTCGCCGATATTCTCGGCTTTGACCGGGCGGAACGTTCCGGCCCCCACATGTAGTGTTACTTCACGTCTGATAATGCCCTTTCTGTCTATGCTCTCCAAGACTTTATCAGTAAAGTGCAGTCCGGCCGTTGGCGCAGCTACGGAGCCTTCTATATGGGAGAAGATAGTCTGATAATCAGAACTATCGGAATGCTCTGAAGCGCGATTGAGATATGGCGGAATAGGTATTTCTCCTGCCGCACCTATTATTTCGCTGAAAGAAACATCTCCATCCCAGGAGAATTTTACTTCCGGAGAGCCGTCAGTTCCGTTTCGCCCGGTTCGGGTGGCTTGAAGGAGGATTTCTCTACCACCTTGCAGGTATACCTTCATCGATAAGGGGCCCTCTTTCCATCTTTTCGAGTTTCCGATCAGGCAACTCCAGGAGCACTCACTTGTCGATGCAAACGACTGTTCGTAATTCGATGGATCCGTGGGTTCGAGGCAAAAAATCTCGATCTGAGCTCCAGAGGCTTTTCGGAACTTAAGCCTTGCATTTATTACGCGGGTGTTGTTATAGACCAACACCGAGTTCCCCGGAAGTAAGTCCGGTAAATCCGAAAAAATATCATCATGTATCTTCCCTTCCGCGTCTCTGAATAGAAGCTTGCATGCATCTCGTTGGGTCAGCGGATGTATGGCAATACGTTCCTGAGGCAAAGGGTAGTTGTAATCTTTAATCTCTATTGAGCGTGGATTTCCGACAGATGCTTGCATGGATAGTGTTTAGAATAAATTTTCCACCCCGGGAGCCACTCGTAGTGGCCCCGAGGGTGGAAAGTCCTATGTTTCAGTTTCAGCTGTGCTTCAGCCTATTGATGTTCAATCTTTCTTTTCTTCGCTATTGTGGTGATGGTGGTGATGGCCGGATTTGTTTTTTTCGGAGTTGTATCCGTATCCATAGGAGCGACCCTGAGCGCCATATGTACGATACTGCCCGTAGCGACGATAGAGATAAGAGCCCGAGCCCATATCCACACCGTTAAGCACGATATATACTTTTGAGAACTTATCCTGCTTGATGGCCTGGTGCAGAACGCGAAGTCCACGTCTCGACGAGTAGTTGGCTCGCGTAACGAATATCTGTAGGTCGCTATTGCGAAGAATGAGGAACGTATCCGAGACAATGCCCACAGGAGCCGAGTCAATAATGATATAATCGAATTCCTCCCGGAGCTGTTTCATCATTTCATCCATTGTCGGCGCCATCAGCAACTCATTGGGATTGGGAGCAACAGGACCGGCAGGGAGAATGTACAAATTCGGATTGATCGTGGACTGGTGAACGAGTTTGTTAATGTCCTTCTCTTGTCCGGACAGATAGGTCGTTACGCCTCTTTGATTGTTGAGATGGAATCTGTGCGCCAGCGCCGGCCGACGGATATCAAGACCGATTACAAGTGTCTTTTTACCCGTTAAAGCATAAGTCATTGCCAGATTTACAGCCACGAATGTTTTACCTTCACCGGATACGGCTGATGTAATGAGGATTACCTGATTTTCAGTGCCGTGTTTGGTAAACCCGATATTGTTGCGCAGCAGTCGGAAAAGTTCTGCTGCCGGGGTGGAAACATTTTCTCCGATGATAACCTCGTCAGAGCCTTTGGATGCTCCAACACGGCATATTTCTCCGAGAATAGGAACGGAAGTAATACGCTCCAGTTCTTCCTGATCTTTGAAAATCGGGAACAGAAGGCGACGGAGGAAAATGATTACTGCCGGTATAAGCAATCCGATGATAAGTCCCATCAGCAAAATCTGATTCCGGTCGGGAGCAACCGGTCCGGATCCTACGGGGTTGTCGATTAGGCGTGCGGTATTGGTGGCAAGTGTTTTCTGGAGCGCAATTTCCTCACGACGCTGGAGAAGGAATGTATAAATGTTTACCTTTACCTGCTGTTCGCGGAAAATCTCCTGAAGCCCCTTGTCAATCGGCGGCAAGGACGAAAGCTGCCCTTCACTCCTGTTCTCAAGAGATTGGATCGTGCCGCGGCGTGTGTTGATTACTTTACGCGTCGAAGCAATATTTGAAAGAAGACGATACTTGTCATGCGACAGATCTTCCTGCATTTTCGTAACAAGAGGATTATCAGGTGTAGAACCCTGTAATGTGCGATTCAACTGAATCACCTTACGGTTATATGCTTCGATCATCGAACCGATAGTGTTGTCGGAAACGGCAGACGGAAGGGTCTCATATATATCAGCAGTCGATACCATACGCTCGATGTCATCAAGCATCCGGAGTTCGGCATCAATATTTGTCAGTTCTGTCTGGTAGCTCGTTTTCTGACTGAGATTCATGCTTGCCTGAGCTCCTAAGTCTACGATCTGATGTTTCTGACGGTATTCCTGAAGTCTGTTTTCAACATCACGTAGTTCCCCTGAAATCATCACAAGTCGATCCAGAATAAATGCTTCTGTCTGAATGGCAGACTTATTTTTATCCTCGATGATCTGACGATTATAGAAGTCGATAAGGGCATTTACAATATCAACACCTTCTTCGATTACAGGGGTACGACAAGTGATGTTAATAATATTGTATGCGTTATAATTAAATGCAAGATTTAAGGAGCCTGAAATGCGGCTTGCAACCGCCATGCGGTTGTTAACCGTGGCATAAAGGGTATTGTTCAATACTCCTGCTCCGGGTGTATTAGAAATTGTAAGTGTACCCTGAGAGAGTTCAACCTCTAAAGGCAAACTTGCATCTTTGAAAGTCTTTTCTTCTTTCTCGCCTGAATAATAGGTCGTTATTTTAATGCTGAATTTATTATCTCCGGTCCGATCAATCTCAGCTTTAATGGGAGAGCGAAGATTTTGAAGGGATACTGAGTCAAGACGTATTTGAACAGGATTGGATCCGTAAATAGGTCTGTTACGAAAGCGCCCTTTATAAGCATAGCTATAAGCTAAATTCAGGGAGTCGACAATCTTTATCACCGAATTGCGGCTTCGGAGGATTTCCAATTCCGTTTGGTCGATGAAATTTTTAGTGTCGACCAGCGACCCGGTCATGGCCATTGCCTTCGTCGTCGTATTCTTATCATCACTGAGATAAATTGAAGCGCTGACGGAGTATGTTGGTATAATCGTTGCGTAATGATAATACGCACAAGCTAATGCGATGACACCGCAAATGACAAACCATTTCCAATGGGACAGATAGTCCATTAGAAGGCCCATCACATCGAAGCCTTCTTCAAATCCTTCAGATTTTACAGAAGTATTACTTTCTTTTGTTCGTTCGTCTGCCATTTTAAATCAAAGCTTTGTGAGGTTAACGATACCGATTATGAGACCTGCAATAGATGATAAACCGCCGACGACTGTAAGTACGGCACCAACAGCAGGATTCAGTGTCCAGGCATTATTTTTTCGGGAACTGTTAGGCTCTATATAAATAATGTCGTTTTGTTGGAGATTATATAAAGGAGAAAGTAACAGATTTTTGTCCGTAAGGTCAATACGGTGCAATTCACGTTTCCCGTCAGCATTTAGACGATAAAGAAGAACGTTTGTTCGTTGAGCCTGAATGTCGAGATCGCCCGCCATTGCAATAGCTTCGAGAATATTGAGGCGTTCGTTTTTTGATTGAATCTGTCCATTTGTTCGGACGGCGCCAAGCATTGTTACACGGAAGTTCATGAGACGTACATCTACGCTTGGACGCTCCTTTACATAACGTGGATATACTCCGTTTGTAATTTCTTGCGCAAGTTGATTCTTTGTCATGCCTGCAACATGTATCATCCCAAGCATAGGGAAATCAATATAACCCTCGGAATCAACCAGATAATAGAAGGTACTATATTCAGCTCCGCTTCCTCCGGAGATTTGATTAGAAGAGGACATACGAGTAAAACGCCCATCTGCGTCGACATAAGAGCCTTTATTAAACGGTGCCAAGGCCACGGGATCAGCACCTTGCAGATCAATGTTCAACAGATCGCCGGCCATAAGGATGGGGTCTGTCGGAGCTGGGATTTGCTGAATTACTTCTACAGGAATTTCATCTACTTTCTGGATGTAGGCAACCTGCTTGGGCGCGGAACATGAGGCCACGCAGATGGCTAACATTATGGCAATAAATGGTGCAAGCTTCTTCATTGCAGGGGTTTATGTGATAATAGGATTGATTTTCGTCGTATAAAGACTTGGAGCGTCTTCTTTTAGCGACGCAAAGGTAGCTAAAAATCTTCAAATTTGCAAGAGTAATTGCCTGTAGTATTCCGCTTTCTTTTCAAGTGACATCGGGAATGCGCGGCTGGTAGAGGGCATCCGCCAAATCTCAAGTCCATTGGCCGACTTCAGGTGTTCCCCCATTTTTGGTAATGGTGTATCAGTCAGTGATGCTACCACTTGGGCGGCCTTCTCGCCCGTAGTCGCTACCGTACGACAGTCAGGCATTTGTTCAAGCAGTCCTTTCAAATCCACAGGTTCAATAATTTCCAGGAATTTATCCGACGCATTTCCTTTAAGTCTTCGCGCCTTGTACACCGTGTCGTTCATCGCGATATGGTGCTCGGACAGTGTACAGATAATTTTGTCGAGATCATAATCCTTGCTTCCCGGAATCAGAAGGGCTCCGGGGTCGTCATAGAATATCAGCCCTATGATTTTCCAGAAATCATTAGTTCGGTTAGGATAGTAAAAATTCATGTTCCACCGGTGTGCTCCCGGAGGGAATGTCCCCATAATCAACACTTTTGCCCCTTCAGGGATAAACGGTTCCCACGGGTGCGTCTCGATGTCATTATTCAAATTTGTCAAAATATTTTCGTTCATGTCGTCCGATTTTTCGATTTAATTGTTATGTATTTATCTAATCACCCTTCCAATCCCCTGAATATAATGTCATACTTCTCCGACCGCCTCCTTAAGATTCATACAGCCGAAATGCCTGTCAACGGTTCGCTCCTGATTTCACGTCCGTTCCTCGACGATACCAACTTCTCGCGCAGTGTTGTCCTCATGGTCGATTGCGAGGAAGCGCATGGCGAAGCTCTGGGTATTATACTCAACCGTCCCCTTGACCTCGGAATCAACGATGCCCTTGGCGGTCTCGACCTTCCCGGCAATCCGCCGCTATATCTCGGCGGTCCTGTCGGCCACGACAGACTTGTCGTTGTCCATAGGCTTGGATCGGAGATAATCCCCGATAGTATTCCGCTTGGCGACGATCTTTATATTGGAGGCGATTTCGAGGCCGTGCAAGAATACGTTCGTGCCGGAGGAGAAACGGAAGGGATGCTTAAGTTCGTAGTCGGTTATTCCGGCTGGAGCCGTGGCCAGTTGCGTCGGGAACTCGACGAAGCCACTTGGGCTATTGGATCGCTGCCCGTCGATGACATCATGGGCGATGGTGGTCCATATATGTGGAAACAAGCCGTGGCTCGTCTCGACCAGCGCTATGACTTTTGGAAGCGCCTGCCGCTCAAGGCCTGTCTTAATTAAAGAAAAGGCGTTGGTATATAAGTACATCCAAGTATCTTCGTCCCACCCTTATCCATGAGCGCAAGCGCCCGCAGGTCTTGAATCCGCAAGCTTCAAAGAGCAGGCGTGACGCCGAATTATCCGCAGCGACCTCTGCTGCTAACTGGTGCATCCCCAGTATCCCGGATGCGTACCCGCACAATAGCTCCAGCGCCTTGGCCGCATATCCCTGCCTCCTCATCCGTTCCTCAACGAATATCGACACGTATGCCCGCCGGTCGCGGGCATTGTAGTCATAGAGGTCTATCGACCCAATTGCCTCTCCTGTCTCTTCGAGAGTTATCATCAGCCTCAGCCCCCCACCGTCCGATAGGGTAGCTTCATAATCTTCAATATATTTTTCGAGCATCCGCCGCGACACCGGCGCCGTTGCCCGAGTGGTTTCCGGTGCTTCCGGAGCATTCTCATGCCGGAAAAGCGCATCCAGATCTCTCGGCTCGGGAGCTCGAAGGGTTATGGTTCCGTCTGTAAGTTTCATCAGTATGTATCCTCGAAAGGCGTTCGATTCAGAAGCGAACGGCCCAGTGTTACCTCATCGGTGTATTCCAATTCATTGCCTACCGACACACCACGGGCAAGTTGCGTGATTTTTATTGGCTTGGGCGACACACCCTTGGCCGTCAGCCTGCGGTAGATGTAATAGTTCGTAGTATCCCCCTCCATCGTAGCGCTCAGCGCCAGAATCACCTCATCTATTTCTCCCGAGCCGACACGTTTCACAAGCGACTCGATTTCCAGCATATCAGGCCCGATGCCGTCCACCGGCGACACGAGGCCGCCAAGCACATGGTAAAGCCCGTCAAACTGTCCGGTAGCCTCGATGCTCATCACATCCCTCACGTTTTCCACCACGCACACAGTCGACCGCCGACGGTTTCCCGACGAGCATATCGGACACACCTCCGTCTCGCTTATGTTGTGGCACACGCTGCAGTATCGGATATTCCGCCGCAGGTCAATCAGAGATTGTCCGATTTCCACAGCCTCATCCTCAGGCCGCCGCAGCAGATGCAAGGCAAGGCGTAAGGCCGTCTTGCGGCCCACCCCCGGTAGTCGCGAAAGCGCCGTTACAGCATTTTCCAGAAGGGTTGAAGAATATTCTTGGTCCATTCTGCAAATATACGGAAAAAATCCCGTCCGGCCTCAGAATCTGTAGCCCAGATTCACCTGGAATGAATTTCTCCGCTGCGTCATCTCATTGTGCAGCGAGCTGAACTTGCGCATAGGCGTCATCCCTACACCGAAGCTTACTCCCAACACATAGTGCTCCTCCCACGTCAGGTTTAGCCCGAAGCCCCATTGAGCGTCAACCCTTCGGAAGCCATCCTTGAAGAGATTTGTTTCGTAAAAATCCTCGAAGGGCGAGCCCGGAGCCGCCGAGAGCGTTTGCCGCGCTCTCAGATTCACATTCAGCCACGGGCCCGTGTAAGCCTGAAGGCTAAGATTCGGAAGCAAAGGCACGTCATAACCCACGCTCACAGGCACACGGATACCGAAATTCGAGGCCGAGCCGCTGTAGAGCTTCAGCGCCTCAAGCCGGTCGTTGTCTATACTCCACGCCGTGTAGTAGAACAGCACACCGGGCATGAAAAAGAAATTCCGTGGCATCCTGATCTGTGCAACCCCTCCGGCCGTGAATCCGGCCCCCGTGTCATAGAAGGCCGATGCGCCCGTATTAGAGCTCACGTCAAAAGCCAGGCGAGCCTCATAGCTCACTATCGAAGGCTGGGCATCATTCTGGGCCGATAAGCTGAGTGTAGTCAGGCATAGCCCCACAACCGGGAGTAAATATCGCGCTTTCATATCATAGGTGCTTGTTGATTAAAGGTTGTTATGAATACATAACGGCCGCAAGTCCTCGTCGGTTCATCGTTCGCTCACTCCGATATTGTATTTGTCGAACACGGCGTCGGCCCTGCGCAGAAACTCGTCCCGACGCCCCCTCCAGCCGGCCGGAACAAGCGAATCATTTCGAGCCGGAACAACCTTGAAGCCGGCCCCCTTCACGGCCCCGGCCGGCAGAGTGAAAATCGGCTCATAGTCTCCGCCTTCAACCCTCGCCACACCATCCTCCCCGCGGTGCAGACGCACCCTCGCAATCAGGCCGCCGCGGGTGTCCGCCGTCTTCATGTTGGAAATGAAGTTGCCCAGGCTCCAGATGATGAACACCTTCTTATGCGGATGATAACGGTTGTCTCTGAACTCGAGAGGCTGAATCGTGTGCGGATGTCCTCCCGCGATAATATCCACCCCAAGCTCTTCCAGAAATTTCGCATCCGCCACTTGTGCCGCATTAGGCCTCAGGCGATACTCGTCGCCCCAGTGCATGCACACGCACACGATTTCAGCCCCCGCCTTGCGTGTTGCAGCCACGTCTGCCGCAATCCGTCGCCGGTCAATATAGTCCACCCTCACGTCAGGTCCCGGAGAAATCCCGTTAGTGCCATACGTATAGTTCAGAAATCCCACGCGGATGTTGTTGATGTTGAATATCGCCGGAAGCGCCCGCGAACGCTCATCCGCGTTTTTATATGTTCCGATGTGCCTGATGTCTCGACGGTCAAGCGAGTCAATCGTGGCCAAGAGCCCCCTGTCTCTGCGGTCAAGCGTATGGTTGTTTGCTGTCAGCAAGAGATCGAAACCCGCATCCGCAAGGGCCTCCGCCCAGGCCGCCGGAGCATTGAAACATGGATACCCCGTGTGAGGATGCTCTCCCAAAGGCGTTTCGAGATTCACCACAGCGAAGTCCGCATCCTCGATTGCCGGCTTCAGGTCCTCGAAGCACGAACTGTAGTCCCACGTCCCTCCCGCCCGGCGTGCCGCATCTATTTGTGCTTGATGCTGCATCGCATCACCCGCAAACAGCAGTTCCGCATCATCGTAGCCCAGCAGTAGCGACAGCAGGTGTACGATAAGCGGAACAAATGCGAGTATCACGGCAGAGGAGAAATGAGATTCAATCCTTGGCGCGGGCCGCTTGCAAAGTGTTTTGCATCAGCGAGCAGATAGTCATGGGGCCAACGCCGCCGGGCACCGGAGTGATGAACGAGCACTTGGGGGATACAGCGTCATAATCCACATCCCCGCGCAGCCTGAAGCCACTCTTCCGTGTAGCGTCGGCCACGCGTGTCGTGCCCACGTCGATCACAGTCGCACCCGGCTTCACCATATCTGCCGTTATGAATCCGGGACGCCCCAAGGCGGCCACAAGTATGTCGGCCTCCCGGCATATGTCGGCCAGATCCTCCGTCGCGCTGTGGCACACGGTTACGGTTGCGTCGCCCGGCTGAGCTTTCTGCATCAGCATGGCCGCAAGAGGTTTGCCCACGATGTTGCTTCTCCCCACAATCACCACCCGTTTGCCGCGAGTGGGGATGTCGTAGCGACGCAGCAGCTCAACGATGCCCGCAGGAGTAGCCGAGTGGAAGCAAGGAAGCCCGATGCTTTGTTTCCCGACGTTCACAGGATGGAAGCCGTCCACGTCCTTTTCCGGAAGCACAGCTTCAATCACCGCCTGTTCGTCGATATGCTTAGGCAGAGGCAACTGCACGATAAATCCGTCCACATCAGGGTCGGCATTCAGCTTCTCGATGGTAGCCATCAGTTCAGCCGGGTCCAGCGGAGCATCCTCCGTGCTCTCGAAGCGTATAAGAGTGCTCTTGAAGCCGCATTCCTCGCAGGCCTTCACCTTATGGGCAACGTAAGTTTCGCTGCCCCCGTCGTGTCCCACAAGTATCGCAGCAAGGTGGGGGCGCCGTTTGCCCTCAGCCACGCGGGCTTCCACCTCGCGTGCTATCTCGGCCTTGATGTCTGCCGATACCTTTTTTCCGTCGATTATGGTCATTTTCTGCGTCCTTTCATTTGGCGCATCATCGCTGCCGGGTTTTTCATGGTCGTGGCCATGTGCATCATCTTTCTCGTCTGCTCGAACTGCTTCAGCACACGATTCACTTCCTGCACGCTCATGCCCGAACCCTTTGCGATGCGCTGCACGCGCGACCCGCGGATTATTTCAGGATTCTCGCGTTCCTGGGGCGTCATCGAATTGATGATAGCTTCGATGCCCTTGAAGGCATCATTGCTTATTTCCACATCCTTCAGAGCCTTGCCCATTCCGGGAATCATCGACGC
This sequence comes from uncultured Porphyromonadaceae bacterium, assembly GCA_947176295.1. Classification (GTDB taxonomy): domain Bacteria; phylum Bacteroidota; class Bacteroidia; order Bacteroidales; family Muribaculaceae; genus CAG-873. The sequence goes on along the minus strand of CAMWQB010000005.1, from coordinate 30,188 downwards.
AAGGTCCTTAAGGTTGCCCATCTTCTTGATTTGCTGGATTTGCTTGTAGAAGTCGTTGAAAGTGAACTGGTTCTTGCGCAGCTTGCGTGCCAGTTCCTCAGCCTCCTTTTCGTCGAACTGCTGCTGTGCCCTTTCCACAAGCGACACGATGTCGCCCATGCCCAGAATACGGTCGGCCATTCGGTTGGGGTGGAACACATCGATGCCGTCCAGAGTTTCCCCCGTGCCTACAAACTTGATAGGCTTCTCCACAACCGAACGGATTGTCAGCGCTGCGCCACCGCGGGTATCACCGTCGAGTTTCGTCAGCACCACGCCGTCAAAATCCAGACGGTCGTTGAAAGTCTTCGCCGTGTTCACGGCATCCTGACCCGTCATAGAATCCACCACAAAAAGGATTTCCGTAGGCTTCACGGCATTCTTGATGGCTTCGATTTCGTCCATCATCTGCTCGTCCACGGCCAGACGGCCCGCCGTATCCACGATCACCAGGTCATTGTGGTTGCGCTTGGCCTGTTCGATACCGCGTGTAGCTATTCCCACCGGGTCCTTTACGCCATCCTCTGTGTAGACGTCCACGCCGATACTCTCGGCCAACACCTTCAGCTGGTCGATAGCTGCAGGGCGGTAGACGTCGCCCGCGATCAGCAGCGGACGCATGCCCTTCTCGCTCTTCAGCTTCTTGGCAAGCTTGCCCGTGAAGGTAGTCTTACCCGAGCCCTGAAGGCCGCTCATCAGAATCACCGTCGGCTTTCCGTCGAGCTTCAGTGCCGAAGCCGTTCCGCCCATCAGCGCCGTCAGCTCGTCGTGAACTATCTTCACCATCATTTCGCCGGGCTTCACGGCCGTAAGCACGTTCTGGCCCAGGGCCTTCTGCTTCACGGTATCCGTAAAAGTCTTGGCCACCTTATAGTTTACGTCCGCATCGATAAGCGCGCGGCGCACGTCCTTCAGCGTTTCCGCAACGTTGATTTCCGTGATGCGGCCTTCGCCTTTCAGCAGCTTGAAGCTGCGTTCGAGTCTTTCGCTTAGTTTTTCAAACATCTCTTAGTCGGTTGTCTTTAAGGAATTGGTGGCCGTGTCCGGGAAGATTACGGCCGGTCGGAAGTCGCGTGCCTCCTCGGGCGTCATAAAGGCGTAAGCCATTATTATCACGATGTCGCCGGGTTGCACCAGCCGCGCGGCCGCCCCGTTGAGGCATATCACACCCGAGCCCCGTTCGCCCGCTATGGTGTACGTGTCGAGGCGGGCGCCATTGTTGTTGTTCACAATATACACCCGCTCGCCGGGAAGGATGTTTGCCGCATCCAGCAAGTCCGCATCTATCGTGATGCTGCCTATATAGTCCAGCCGCGCCTCGGTTACGGTTACGCGGTGGATTTTCGATTTCATTATCTGGAGTTGCATATCGCTCTCTCTGTTGTTCGGTTAGTAGCGTATGTTGTCGATGAGTCGCACGTCGCCGTCGTAGACCGTAACGCAGCCCACAGCTCCGTTCTCGGCCTCAGCCCACGTTGCCACAGGTTGCATCGTCAGTGCATCCACGATTTCATAATATTCGGTCGTCAGGCCATCCACAGCATCGATTTTTGCCTTCACCGACGCCTTCACTTCTACCGGGCTCATGCCTCGGGCTTTCTCATCAAGGCTTTCCACAAGCACCCGTCGGATGTTCGGAGCCGCCTTTCTCCCTTCTGGCGTCAGACGCACGTTGCGCGAGCTCAGTGCAAGGCCGTCGGGCTCGCGCACTATCGGGCAATCCACGATTTCAAGCTCCGTGAAGCCTTCAAGCTCAGCCATCTTGCGTATCACTGCAATTTGCTGGAAGTCCTTCTCCCCGAAATAGGCGCGGGTAGGCTGTGCCATCGCAAAGAGTTTGCTCACGACCTGAGCCACGCCGTTGAAATGACCTGGACGCATGGCGCCCTCCATAACTTCCGCAACCGGCCCGAGCGCAAATACCCGGGTGTCTTTTTCGGGGTACATCTCTGCAACAGAAGGCATGAATGCATAGTCCACTCCACAATCCCGCAGCATTTCGGCGTCAGCCTCCTCTGTGCGGGGATAGGTTTTGAGATCGTCCTGATTGTTGAATTGGGTCGGATTCACAAACACGCTCACTACCACGATGTCGTTTTCCTTCCTGGCGCGTTCCACCAGCGAGCGGTGGCCGGCATGTAGCGCGCCCATAGTCGGCACGAGGCCTATGGTCTTACCTTCTTTGCGGGCTTTCTCTACCTTTTCTTTGAGAGATGCCACTGTGTTGATTATTTCCATTTTAAGTCTGTTGCGCACGCAGGCGCGTGCATAAACCGTGCAAAATTACGCAAATTCCTCCAATTTACAAAATCCAGCTTTAAAACATAAGACCATATTGGTTCAGGGGTCCAATATGGTCTTATGTATCAGTCTAATGTGCGGTCGCTTACTTCACTATGCATTTCGAGGCTTTCCCACCGCGCACCACGATAGCCGTCTGCCCGGGGCGAGGCGTCTCTATGCGCATGCCTTGGAGGTTGAAGTATCGTGCCTCGCTGTTCTCTGCCGCGTCAAGCTGGCCGATGCCTGCCGAGTGGCCGGAAATCTCCACTTTGTGGTTGCCGGTGGCGGCAAAGGAGAAAGCTCCCTCAGCTCCGGCTGCCACAGGAGCGCCGTCTACTTTCACCTCGAGGGTTGCGTCAGCTGCAGGCTTCACGCTCAACTCTGTGTTCTGCAGCGCCGAGAGGCTGCCGCGTGTGTCCGAGATGTCGCGCAGGCGGTCGCGGACAAGCGTGAATGCGCCTTCCGCTTCGGGCTCGACTTCAATCGAGAGGGTGTGTCTCGAAGGCGCGCTGCCGAAGAACACCTTCAGCACATCGCCGTCCGCGAGGGTGGGGCGGTAGTTCGGGCTTTCAGGGAACTCAGGCTCCACTTCTTCGTCATTGAGATATACGTACGAGGCCACGGGAGCTCCCGTTTCGAGGCGGAAGCGATTGTCCCGCTCGTAGAAGGCAAAAGTATTATAGCCTTCGCCCATGCCCTCCACGATGCTCTGGTCGGCTCGGTGAAGCTTCATGAAGTCGGGAGCAAGGCTCATCCCCTCCACGTAGAGTGCTGCCGTGAGGTTGCGGTTTATCACACCCGTCTTCACGCTCAGCACGTCGCTGCTCGTGAGCGAACCAATCATCAGCGGTGCCACCACCAGATCTTCTGCTTCATAATCATAGCCCGAGATATTCACCTCGTCGAGGTAGCATCCATCCGCAGCCACGAGGCTTATGATAGGCGTATCGCGGTGCACCTCCACGGTGTTTGCACCGGCTTTCAGCTCATATTCAATCCCATTGTAGCTGTAGCCCTGGTATACATGCACCCGCGTAGGATCATCCACCACGACCGTCATGTCGAACGACGCATATTTCTGCGCTGCAATGATGATTTCCGTATCCCCTTCGAGCAGAAGTCTGAAAGGATTGAAGAAAGCAACGTCCGCGCCGTTCACCTTGAAGCCTATCAGCTCATAGCGGTCGGTATCGCCCTTCAGCTCCAGGCCCGCACCAAGCTTTGTAGTTATCACCGTCTCGGGGTACGTCAGATTCAGCTGAGCGCGATCGTCGATGTTCACGCTCTGCAGGAAGTCGAAGGAAGTCTCGTCGAAGAACACAAGCTTGAGGCTGCAGTCTACATCAGGATACATTGCCTGGATGTCGAGCTTCGAACCGTCGGCCACGGAGATGTGGTAGCTGTAGCCGCCGGATTTTACCTCCGTGCCGTCGCAAACAACCTTATACAGAGGTTTCTCTCCTGTAGGAGTGAGGATAAATTCGTTTTCGTTGTTCGGATCGAACTTCACGATTGTGGCTTTGCCCGCTTCGAGCTCGATGGCATCTTCCGAATTCTTGCGGAGAAGTTTCACCATCGACGGATCGTCCACCGTTACGGCGCAGCTCGCAGTCCGCACATCAGTGGCCGAAGATGTCCGGATTCTGAAGGCCTCATCCTCGGGGAAGCTGCTGTAGAGGTCGATGTACTGGCGGCTCCCGTCCATCTGCACCCGGTCGAGCCAGCTCGATTCTGTCCCGTCGTAATTGTCTATAAATGTTATCTCCGTGAAGACCACGCCATCCTTTGCCTTTACGCGAAGATAGCGCGCGCTCCCCATTTCTATTTTGTTTTCGCCGTTCTGAAGATTATTCACAATCACTTCGTCGATGTCCACATCCACGCGCGACACATCATCTATATCGACCGTATAAATCTTCGACGCATTCATTGTGGCCGGAGATACAAGCCCGATTAGAGCGAGAATTGTCAGAAGTAAAAGTTTTTTCATGTAAATCTTGTTAAAATGATTGGTCTATGTGTAGAAGCTTGTCCTTTTGTTCTGCAAAGATACACTTTTTTCGGACAAATTGCAAATTCCTGCGCTAAAATATAGCAGCCGCCTCGTCCTTTCGGGCCAAGCGGCTGCTATTATCTTGTAAGTCTTATTGTCAGTTTACACTTTTTTCAAGCATCAGCTCATATATCTGGCGCGTGTCTTCGGCTCCCAGACGGTAGTATCCGCCTATGGTCTCGCCCTTGTTGGCATGCAGTCTGCGGGTCAGTTCGTCCAGGTCTGCATCATGGATGCCCAGCCCCTCGAGCGTCAGCGGCATTTTCAGGACTGTGCCGAAGAATGCCCGCAGCGAAGCCACAGTCTCGATGGCCGCCGTGCGGTCGTCCTTAGCTTCCACGCCGAAGACCCGACGTCCTAACTGGGCCACCTTCGAGGGTTTGTGGTGTGCGATGTATGCCATCCAGGCGGGGAAAACAACCGCCAGACCCGCCCCGTGAGCAACCTCGGGATAGGCTGCCGACAGCTCGTGCTCCATAGCATGCGAAGTCCAGTCTTCCTTGCGGCCGCAGCCCGTGAGGCCGTTGTGGGCAAGTGTGCCGGCCCATTCAATGTTGGCCCGTGCGTGATAGTCTGTCGGGTCGCCCATTGCCTTGGGAGCTTCGTTGATAAGTGCCTGCAGGAGGCCTTCGGCGAGACGGTCGCCCACTTCCACCTGGGTCGAGTTCGTGAAGTACCGTTCCATGATGTGGCTCATCATGTCCACGATGCCGGTAGCGGTCTGCCGTGCCGACAAGGTGAAGGTAAGTTCTGGGTTCATCACCGCGAAGCGTGGGCGAAGAATGGAATCGGTGCGCAAGCTCAGCTTCACGTTGTATCCCTCTTCCGAGCCCTCGGGCACCTCGAAGGTTATCACGGTGTTTCCCGAGCCTTCCGAGCCGGCGCCCGGAACCGTCAGCACCACGCCCACAGGGAGCGCCTCGCGCACTTCTTTCTTCCCGGTGAAGAAATCGCGGAAATCGCCCTCGTATTTCACTCCGGCTGCTATGGCCTTGGCCGTGTCTATCACCGAGCCTCCTCCGATTGCGAGTAGCCCGTCCACGCCCTTGGCGCGAGCCAGGCGGATGCCTTCCCGGACAAGAGTATCAGTCGGGTTCGGCTGCACGCCCCCGAGTTCCACATATTCTATGCCGATAGTGTTCAGCGAGTTTTCCACGCGCCCGAGAAGGCCGTTGTTCTTTACGTATTTCTGCCCGTAGACTATCATCACCTTCGACGCGCCCATCATAAAGGTGAGGACGCCGGTCTTTTCCTCGGCGCCGCGGCCGAATTCTATCAAGGTGGGGCTATAGTAAGTGAAGTTTTCCATAATTTAATGCGGTGAATAGTTGAATCGTGTATGCGTTCTGTGAATTTGTACCTAATAAACAGCACACTCCCCGATATTGTTTGCCCATACAAAATAAAAATTTCCCTGAACTTAATTTCTCGTCCCGGCGTTATATTTCCAAATCAGACATACAAACGTTTTAATTACATAACCCTCAAAAACACACATTCAATCATGAAACCCATTGTTGATCTCTCCTATCTCGGACGTACCCGTGCATGGTGGGTTGTCCTTATTGTCGGCATTCTCATGGTCCTCGGCGGATTCGCCTATTGGTTCTGGCCCGCTGCAGGTTATGCCGTAGCTTCTCAGATTTTCGGCTGGCTGCTTGTTCTCGCAGGCATCGTTCAGCTGTGCGTGGCCGCAGGGCCTAATCATGGCAAAGGCTGGGGCTGGTGGCTTGCCGGTGGCATCATCGACATGTTCATCGGATTCATGCTCGTCCGTTCGATTATTCTCAGCGAGGCTGTCCTGCCTTATTTCCTCGCCATCATCTTCATCTTCTGGGGTGCCGAAGCGCTCATCTCGGCTTGCACACGCACCTCGCGTAGATTCTGGTGGCTCGGCCTTATCAACGGCATCCTCCTCTGCCTCATCGGCTGCTTCTTCCTCGAAGCCGGCTATGTCAGCGACATGATGATGGTTTCGTTCCTCACCTCCATCGCTTTCATCTACTGGGGATTCACCATCGCAATTGCTTCTTACGAAATGAAGCCTGTCGAATAATCCCGCATCGAATCTGAATTTCAAAGCATAAATAATCCCCGGCCTCTCATCGGGAGAAGCCGGGGATAGTTATGTTCCGAGGACGCTTATTTCACCAGCACTTTCGCACTTCCGCAGGGAGCCGCCACTACATAGAGCCCGGCGGGAAGCTTAAGCTCCGCATTTCCGTTGGCATCCGCTGCCGCCTCTCCGCAGAGAAGGCCTGTCGTTGAGTATGCGCGCACGATATCGCCCCGGCGGCCGCCGGAATACGCCACGCCGCCGGCTGTCAAACGTAGCTCTCCGCCTTCGGGCGCCACAGCCGGCTCGTCTATGCCTGCCCACTCCGGAACGAGGACCACGCCCGCATTGGAGCGCACGCTTACAAGTCCGTTCGCATCCACTCCCTGGACGTAATAGTGGTAGACCGGTGCAACAGGATGATTGAGCTCCACAGTGTGGCTCTCGCAAAGGCCCACGTTCTTTTCCGTATAGCCTTCGAGCGGCGTAGGCAATGTGTGCACCGTGGTCAGCCGCAGGTCGTCTATGGCAAGATTCCCCACGATTTTTTCATACACGAGGCTCACTCGTTCTGTGCCCGTCGGAAAATTATCGATAACGATTGTGCTCCCCTCTTCCGTCGGGGGAGTGATGCGTGCCACCTGCTTGCGGGCTTCCCCGGCAAGTCCTTCCACGACGAGCGCACTTTCTTCGGCCCCTTGAGCTCCGCGAACCCACATCTCAAGTCGGCTCACCCTCGTGCCTTGGTTACCCGGAGAAGTAAGTCTCGAGCCGAAGCTGTCGAACTTCAGGGCCGGTGCGCTGTCGCCATAGAAGCCCGTGGAGTTGCCGAAATAGAGGTCGGCCTCATCGCCGCTCCATTCCCAGCCTGCCGGAAGCTCTACGCAGGTGGTGTTCCTGAATCCGAAATCTATAAAGGTTTCCTCTTCGCCGCGCCCGTGGTCTCCTACAATGGTTAGAAGATACGACACTGCTCCGGCCATAGGCTTCCATCTGGCTTCAAAGCGATAGTCTTCAAATTCGGCTTCGGCTTCGGCTTCCGGTGCCGTCTGGGCCCATCCTGCGGCAGGGATGGCAAACGTTGTTGCCTCGCTCCACTCGCTCAGAATATTGTCGCGCACGGCTCGCACCCGCGCACTGTAGCTCTCTTCGTTTTTGAGCCCCGCTATCGTGAGGCTCGTTTCTGTGCATGCCGTTTCGCTGAGAGCGCCTGTGGCGGCATGCGACAGCCCGACGATGTATCCTTCAGCGCTTTCCGTCGCCGTCCAGCTTATACGTGCCTCACCATTAGCCGACACCTCCACTTCGGGCTTTCCGGGAGTGGAAAGGTCGCGGGCACCACCGCACACCAGGAAGCTCACCCTGCCGTTTTCGTCTTCCTGGATTTCCGTGATAGGCAGTTCTGTATCGATTCCGCCCCAACTCATCGGAGCGAAGCCGGCGCAGTCAGGCCGTGGCCAGGTGTAAGCCTCCACGATTTCAGGACTGTGCATATTCGCTTCCCCGCAGGCCTCGACGATGTCCACATACTGGTGAGAGGCAATGTCGTTTACTCCTGACGTCATACCCTCGGGGCGGTTCATGTCCACATGCCATATCAGCAGCCCATGGCCCGGAAGCTCGGTATCATAGCCGGTTTGTTGGCGGTTTTCGAGAAGGAAGAACTCATTTTTGCGCTCGGTCGGAAGCAAGTAGCCTTCACCGCTCTCGCCCAGCGGTGCCAGACTTGCCGTTGTCGGCCCGTCGATTATCCGCGGTTGCGCCCACCCGAGGGCATAACGCTCGAAAAGCGACATCCCCACAGGGGCTATCCCTTCCGCTGCAAGGTGGCCGCGGTCCATAACGCTCCATGGCCCGGGTGTGAACGAAGCACCGACCTCGGTAGTGTGCCCAAGACCGGGAAGTCCCAGTGCCTCGCATAGCACTCGGACTATTGGCCCTTGACCCGTTGGATGACCGCCATCCCATTCGTTCAGGCAGATATATTTATCCAGCGAAACCCCGTCGAGGGTCATGCTCTTCTTTTTTTCGGCCAACGACCCCGCATGAGGCTTCACGCACGAAGTCAGGCCGCTGTCCGCTTCCGAGGGTCCGGCGTAGATTATCACCACATTATCCACCTTTCCGTCTCCGTCATTGTCAAAGCGCGAGAAGTCCACGCTCGCGTCGATGGCCGACGCTCCGTGCAAATACATGTCCTCCGGGGCCTTGTCTGCACCCGACGTGCTGTTCGAGCCATAGTACGAGCGGTTTTGCGACAGCGTAACCGGCCCTTGGACCTCAAATACCGGACGGAACTTACCTCCCGACTGGCTCTCGAAATATTCCCGCACACAAGCTCGTGCCCCGAGCTCCGAGAACCCTTCCACATTCATCATGTCTCCGAAATATCGGGCCGGGTTCAGGTGAGTGAACTTTATGTCCTTGTATTGCACAAGTATCACAAGGATCGGGCTCCCCTCATCAGAAGGGCTTATCGAAGGAATGCTCCCGCGAAGAGGCAAGCCCGGGCCGTCGGCCGCAGACATGTACTGGACAGGCCCCGTCAACAACGCGGATACAATCAAGGCAGGAAGTAAATTTTTAATCATCCGGAATAGTTAGTTCAATAATCTGTATTTCAATTAAGTAGCGACGTGCCCTCGCGCGTCTCCAAACCCGTGCCCGCCCCGTTTCTATTGACGTGCCTTCGGCACGTTTCCCACAGAAGAAATGCCAAGAAGGACGCACCCCCGCCCGGGCGGGGGTGCAATTATCTTATCGGGCAAGGAGCTTCGTGGCGCCCGAAGCGGTAGCCGCCACGTAGAGCCCCGATGCAGGCAGCTGAATGCTGGCGTTGCCGTCCTTGTCGGTCCGTGCTGAGCCTACGAGCATACCCGAAGCGTTAAATACCTGCACGAGTTCGTCGGTAGCGCCCGAGTAGTTCAGATTAAGGCCCGAGAGAGTAAAGGCATTGGCGCTTTCTCCGAAGACAGGGCTTTCGATCCCCGACGTATTGTCCAGAGAAACCTTACGCTTATCCGAAGCCATCGAAGCCTTTCCGTCGGCATTCACAGCCTTCACCGTAAAGTAGCAAGACTTGGGCAGCTCCGTTCCGAGGTTCACAAGGTAATGGTCCGTATCGCCTACATTCTTGGCCGTGTAGCCCTCAAGAGGCTTCACAACCGAAGCTATTGTCGTGATACCCAGATCGTCGAAGGCAAGATTGCCGCGCACCTTGTTGAAGACAAAGCGCAGCTGGCGCACGTGTTCGGGAATTTCCGTTACGCTCACGGTTTCGCCCTTGCTGTCGAGAGTGGGATTCACTTCATAGATTATCTCCCAGTCCGACGACGTATCCGCACGGCCTTGCAGGCTCAGCTTGTTCCCTGCATCTGCCGAAGCCCCGCGTTCCCACCATTCAACCTTCGAGATGGGGAAGTCGAAGAAACTCGTGGTGAGAGAGTGGCCCGTGGAGGAGAACTTAAGGGCCGGAGCGGATTCGCCATAGTAGCCTACGCTCACGCCACTGTATACGCCCGAGCCGGTCCAGAGCCAGCCCGTGGGCAGCTCCAGGGTTTCGTTGCTGCCGAAATTTGCCACATCGGTCTTTTCGCCGTCGCCGGCTTCCACTTCCACATCAAGGATGTAGCTCACTGCGCCAGGCACCTTCTTCCAGTATGCCGTAAAGCCGTCCAGGTTGTTGGTGGCATATGACTCCATTGTCTGAGGAATCATGTAGTCCCAAGCCAGTTCTGGCATCGTGAATTCCGTTTCCTCTGATTCCTCGCTCGTGTAGTTACCCGCAACAGCCGTCACCGTCAGGAAGTATGTGGCGCCGGAAGCAAGGCGCTCTGCCGTATATTCCGTGGACGTCGTGTAGTAGTCCTTCAATGCGTAATTCTCAGCTTCGCCCGAGGCGTCCTTGGTGTAGAGATTCAGACGGTAGCCCTTGGCCTGAGCCACAGCATCCCAGCTCAAGCTGGCCGTGCCGTTGTCGTGGCCTTCGGCCATTACGTTTGTCGGTTGGGTCAGTTCCACCTGGCCGCCGCATACATCGAAGCTTATCACACCGTCGATTTCCTTTATCTCTGTGATAGGCACGTCGATGGCTTTACCTGCCCAGCTTTTGAGAGCAGGCGATGTCGACGACGTGAAAGACGTCTTGTTGCGCGTGCCCGGCCACGAGTAGGTGGCCAGTGTCGAGGGATTCGTGGAATTGGCAACCCCGCCTGCTTCCACGAGGTCTACGTATTGATGGCTCGCACTGTTGTTCACCACATTGCGATCGAAGACGCTCTGCACAAAGTCGATGTGCCAGATCAGCATTCCGTGGCCAGGAATGTATTGGTCCCAGCCCTTCTGCTGGCGGTTCTCGAGCAGATAGAATTCCGTCGGCTTCTCCGTGAGGATGATGCAGCCCTCATTGCTCTCGCCGATTTCATTGAGGATCACGCTATCGGGGCCATCCAGCACTTTAGGCTCAATCCAGCCCATGGCATTGCGCTCGTAGATCGAGTAGTTCGGAGGCGTGCAGCCGTCGTTATTGTATGGGCCGTAGTCCATCACGCTCCACGAGTCGGGCGTATTCACAGCGCCGTTTACGGTGTTGTATAGGTCCGGAAGACCCATCACGTGCGAGAACTCATGAATAAACGTTCCAACACCGTCGGGGCGCGACTGCTCCCATTCGTTGGTGCAGGCATAGCGGTCCAAGATTTTTCCGTCAAGCGAGAAGGCTTTGCCGCCGCTCGATAGCTCCCAGGAGTGAGGCCACACCGTGTTGGCTGCCCCATACGAAGCTTCGCCCTGACCGGCATAGAAGATAAACACGTTGTCCACGCGCCCGTCGTTGTCGAGGTCATATTTCGAAAAGTCAATTTCATCGTCGAGAATCTTGGCTGCATGAACAAGCATATCCTCAGGACACATGTCGTTGCCCCAGTAGTCATTGCCTCCGTAGTATGCCTGCGTCTCGGGAAGAGTTACGGGCCCGAAAACCTCGAATTGTGGGCGGAAAAGACCTCCCGACTGCTGCAGGAAATACTCCCGCGCACAACCCGTGCCGCCGTATTCATTGAAGCCTTCTTTGTTGATCATATCCCCGAAATACTGCGCAGGATTAGGATGTGTGAATTTCACGTCCTTATACTCCACGAGAATCACCAGCGCGGGTATATCGCCCTTGCGAGGGAAATTCCCCGAAAACAGTCCCATTCCGCTTTGAGCTATCGTCCGACGGGGACTCTTGGCCTTAGCCTGCGTACGCTCTTTGTAGAGGGCTTCAGCAACGGCTTCGCGATTGACACCGCTTGTAAAACTTTTTGCCGCTGAGCTCCTGCGCACTGCATTCTCCGCTGTCATCGGGCTGTAGACCAGCTCGCCATTGATGCCCAGTTTCACGTAATGGAGCGCACCGTCGGTCTTCTGCACCAGAGGCAGCCCGTCTTCGCTCAGGAAATAGTGGAAATTTTCATCGCCAACCAGCTCGGCCTTCACGGTCGTGCCATCCGGTTGGGCTATGTCTCTCAGGCCACGTTTGGCAGGAACGGCATTGGCTGTGAAGCTGCCGACAAGACCAAGGGCCACTGTGAGCGCGAGTACTTGTTTTTTCATGAATAAATCGAATGTGTATGGTTTTGTGTATGTTTTGTCCTTTTTTATGTGCGGATAGCTTGCAAAGATACAAAATATTTTCAATAATAACGACATTTCGCCCCAAAAATTGCATCATCCCCCGACACCCGACAAAAAAAGCACGATCCCCAGGGAATCGTGCTTTTTTATCAGATTGGATACTAATTATTTCACGTACACCTTGCTTATGGCATTGCCCTTCCGGACGATGTAGACACCCGTCGAAGGATTTGCCACAGGCATTCCCTGAAGGTTGAAATACTGCGTTTCGCCCTCTGCCGCTATCGCCGGAGCGGCCACCCCGCTCACGTATTCGCCCGTATGGCCTGCAGAAGTGTAGATGCCATTGTGCTTGAATTCAAGGTCGCCTGTCTGCGTGCCGCTTCCATTGTTGAAGATTATCATCATCTTCTTGCCGGCAGCGTCGTCCACCTCCACGGCAGCCTTGTAGTAGCCGGTTGCGGCATCCTTGCTCAGCTCCTTGCCGGGCCATGAGCCAAGATATTTTGCGTCGCTTCCTGCTGCGTTGTCGTCCCAGACGTATGCGTAGACCTTACCCCAGTTCGACGAAGAATTGTTGAAGTAAGCGACCCATGCTCCGTCAGGGATAGGCTCGGGTTCGGGATTAGGATTCGGATTGGGATTGGGGTTCGGGTTGGGGTTCGGAACGGGATCCACCGAGCCGGTGCGCATGTGGCCTACCGAAGCAAGTTCGTAGGTGATTACGTCAATATCGTCCTTCTCGTGAGAAGTCGACTTGTCGGCCGAATAAGACTCGAAGACGTTGTCCACCATCGATGGGTCGAAGGGGCAGCAGTCGATGCCGCTCTCGCCGCGGGTTGCCACCACGCGGAAGCCTATGCCGTTTGCCTCCAGCCAGCTGCGGTTGATGCCCAGAGCCGTGTAGGGGATGGCCATCTCATAGAACGTATCATATTTCTTGTCGTGTGCCTTCAGGCTCGAAGGGTAGGGCGAGCCCAGAAGATTGTCGTAGCATTCGGGGTCGTAGATGCTCTCGAGAACGCTCGGGTCCGACACCAGGTTGCCGCCGGCGTCATAGTCGGCATACATTTTCTGGCGCCACAGGTGCGAGGGCTGGAAGCCTTCGCCGAAAGCATATTTCACACCGAGGCTGCTGAAATTCTTGCAGCACGAAGGATTGTCATATTCCGTATTGCCGTTGGCATCTATAGCCGTGAACATCGACGCGCCGGCATTCACCTGATAGCCCTGGCCGCTCATGATGAAGATGTGATCCACATGGCTCGAGTAGCTTACGCCGCTCTTGGCCTCGCCCCAGATAAATCGACCGTCCTTCACCTTGCCGTTCATCCCCGGAGTAGAGGGGTCTATCGAAAGCGTAACCACCAGAGGCACATTGCCGATGCGGCCACCGTCGGTCAGAGGGCCATCGCCAGGGCGAGCCCACGTGTCGCCGGTGTTGCACATCTGCCATGCAAGGTAGAGGTTCGCGTCGTCCCAGGCGGCATAGATGGCATAGATGTCCAGCACCGAATTCTCATGCGAGCCCTTGAAGGCCGTGGCCATGTCGTTGGCGCCGCAGGTAGCCACAATCATGTCTTCGCTCCAGTCGTCGAACTTTCCGTCGATAGTGATGTTGCCGGCTTTGCCGACTGCCCCGTCTGCATTGGTCGAATAATAGGCACGATTCTCGATCAGCACGGGAAGGTCCTGTGCGTTCATAGCCGCAGGGAGAGCCAAGGCTGCCCCTAAGGCCAGTTTTGTAATAGTTTTCATGATTAGAAATGTGAATGAAGTATGATATAACGTTGCAAAGATAATAATTTGCAGCCGAAATTCCAATCTATTTTCCCGCTTCCTTCGGATGTTTCAGAAAATATTGGTGCAGAAGTTCCCGAATATCAAAGAAATGCTCCGTGCCCGAAGCTCCTTTTTTCCCTGCCACTATCACGTCGTAGCCGGCCGGGTCGAAGTGCGAATCCGTAACCGTCGTGCCCGAAAGATTCAGAAAATCATATTCATGCTGAGGATACACCACAGTCCACGCATTTTCCTTATCCGCTCCCGTTCCCGAGGCTGCTATCACCAGCAGCAGGTGGTTCAGTTTATATTGCCATATGCGTGCAAGGTCATACTTCCCGTTCTGCTCATACACATAGATGCGGTTCGTGAGCTGGCGGAGGTCAACCGGATTATCTTCTATCACCTGCATGGCATAGTCCAGCATCTTCTGCCGGTCGGCACGCGTCCGCTTCGTTTTGGCGTAGATGGGCTTCAGCTCCTCGAGAAGCCGCGGATTCACCGCCGGGCGGTAGGGATCGTAATCTTCCTGAAACAATGTCCCGTAGTAGAACGCCTGAAACTCCTCAGGCGTCATCGTCGTGTCGTTCCGCAAAAACTCCTGAAGCAGCCTCCCGTAGTTCAGAGGCGAATCCGGGTCGGTGCTTTCGCGGGCAATTTTCTCAAGGTCCGGTTTGCCGAGTGCCGAGCGTTTATCCGCTCCGAAGGCGCAGGGACTCACGGCCAGAATCAACGTTGCAAGAATCGAAAGGAGGATTAGTCGGAGGTTCATCTTGGGAGAGAGAAGGATGGAAGATGTTGAATGAATGATTGTTTTATGCTCTGTGTCGTTTAGGAAAGATGGAATTGTCAGTTCAGTATAGGATCGAAGAAGTGGCCACGGCGCTCATTCCCGTTATCACCACCGCCGGAAGGGCTGCTGCACCGATAAAGTCCAGCAACACGCTGCGGTTGCCGCCCAGCGCGCGCCCCGATGGCGTCCGAGTGAAGGCAAGGGCCCCTAAAAGCGCTCCTATCGCCGAGCCGCAGATGATATACGCCGGGGTATGCGAGCTCACAAGCCCCAACAGCGCCCCTACAAGTGCGCCGCTGCTGACGTAGGCCAGCGACAGGCGCGATATAAACGGATTGTCTGTCTTGAGATACTGAAGACCAAGCACTATCACAGCGGCCACGCCCCAGAATAGAAGCCCGTCGGCCGACACCGATACTGCTCCTCCCGCTCCGCAGAAGCATGCGCAGACTATCGATGCATAAGCCGCTATCGTGGCCGCCACAGTGTTGATATACATCAGGAGTGCGCCCGTTGTTGCTAAGATGAGGGCTATGATCGACAATGTGTCCATACGCAGTAGAATGTGAGTGAATACTTTCACAAAAGTACGGAAAAATTTCCGCTATTGCCCCGCCTGTAATGATATTTTCGCAAGAATTTGCATTCTTTATCTCTTGCCAGGGTCCCCGAAAATTTGTTATTTTGCACTCGATATGTCCAAGATTGCCCTCAAAAAAGAGCTCGCGCTGATGACTAAGCCTCAGCTCGAGCAACTCGTTCTCGAAGCGTATTCCGCCCGCAAGGAAATTAAGGAATACCTCGAATATTTTCTTGCCCCCGACCCCGACAAGCTTCTCGACAAAGCCCGCGAGGAAGTCGAAAAGGAATGTCGGCGCGGCAAGTGGGGACGTTCGAAGACTCGCGTGTCGGTTCTCAGGAAGATTATCTCCGATTTCGCTTCATTCCAGCCGGGCGACGACTATGTGCTACGCCTCAGGTTCTTTGTTATTTTCAGTCTCCTGTCGGCCTCCGCCTCACAGCGCATGAGCGACACTCTCGTCCGCGGATTCTCTCGCTTCGTCGACGAATACGTCGCCGCCGCCGACACCGCAGGGTGCATCTCCCACGCCCTCGACGCTCTGCAGAAGCTCGCCGACGGCACCCTTGGCACCCGTTCTTTCCGTGCCCTAATCCTGCGAAGGTAGAGGCATGTTGGCCAGTTGGTCGCGCACGGCCTGCAGCTTCCGCTCCAGTTTCTCCCGTTGGATCGAGGCCTTTCTTTCGGCCTGCCACGCCTCCGAGAATTCATAGCTGCGCACGATAGCCTCTCTCAACATCGCGGAGATCTGGAATGTGGCCATGCCGCGCGTGCCCGTTAGGGTGCCCGTCAGCTTCGCCCCGGCATGTGCCGTGAGCCACGCCCCGAGCCCCTCGAGATCTTCGGGCGCGAAGCTCGCGACGTCCGACCCTTCCACGCTCGCCACCCGCGAAGGGCTGATCTGCCCCGAGGTCCACGCCTCATTCCCTGTTCCGATCTTCAGCCCGTCCAGACCGATGCTCCGCCCGCTGATGTTCGCCGTCAGGTAGAGATAGCCATCCTCATCCACCCTCGGCTGTATCGTCGTGGTCTCCATAGCCGACGACGCCGGAATAGTGGCGGCCAGATAGTAGCCGTCGAGCCCTTCGGCTGCAGGCTCTATATGCACAAAGAATTTTCGCAGACTGTCGGCCGCAAGCTTCGACTGCACCAGCACCGGCTCTATTGCCTCTATGCTGTCGCGAATCAGCCCCTCGGTAGCCATCGCCCGGATGCGGAGACCTCCACGACGCAGGTCGGTGAACGAATGGTAGCGTTCGTCTAGAGCCTTCACCGAGTCGATTGCCCCCCGGTAGTCGCCCATGTCGTAGAGAGCCTCGGCCTGTCCCACCAGGGTGGCCGCAGCCCGCTCCTCAGCCGACGGCCCGCAGCCTTCGGTTCCGAACAGAAGCAGCATTCCGCATGCTCCCGCTGCAAGGCTCCGCAGAGCCCTGCGCATGTTATTTGCTTCGTTGCACATCTTTTACGCCTTTTACGGTTTTTATCTTTTTAATCAGGGAGTTCAATGCGCCCGTATCCTCCACTCCCACCACGAGTATGCCCTGAAACAGCCCGTCGTGCGAGTCTATCGAGATAGTGCGGAGCGTTACGTTCTTTTCTTTGTTGATTATCGACGATATGTTCGTCACGATGCCCAGGTCGTCCTTGCCCACAACCCTCAGCGTCGCCGCAAACTGCGAGCCCACCTTCCCGCTCCATCGCGTTGGCACCAGTCGGTAAGGATAGCGCTCCCGGATATGGGCCGCATTCGGGCAGTCAGTCCTGTGGATTTTTATAACCCCCTCGGCCGACACGAAGCCGAACACGTCATCGCCGTAGATCGGATTGCAGCAACGGGCCATCTTGTAGCTCATGCCCTTGATGCCCTCGCCTATCACCAGCACATCGGCCCCCGCGCCGTCCTTGCCCGTCGTCTGGTCGCCGGCACTATCCGTTCCGGCAGGCGTCTGCATCGTGAATTCGCTGGCCGACACTCTTTCCGCTCCCTCGCCCCCGGGCGTGTTCTGCCCGTTATCGGCCGACGCCGTGTATGCCTCGATCACGTTGTTGATGTCCACATCACCCTTGCCCAAGGCGCTGAAAAATTCTATCGAATTCTTATACCCCAGCCGCGGAAGCGTGCGCGACATTGTGGCCTCGTCGAAGTCTATCTTCCTGTTCTTAAGCCTCCGTTGCAGCAGCTCCTTGCCTATGTCGGCATTCTTCGACTCCGCCTCCTTCAGCATCGCCCGGATTTTATTCCTGGCCTTCGACGTTACGACGATGTTCAGCCAGTCGCGGTTGGGCTCCTGCTGCGCCGACGTGAAGATTTCCACCGTGTCGCCCGAATTGAGCTTGTAGTTCAGCTTGCGGTTCTTTCCGTTCACTCGCCCGCCCACACACTGCGCTCCTATCTTCGTGTGGATATTGAACGCGAAGTCCAGCAGCGAAGCCCCCTGCGGCAGCTTGTAGAGATCCCCCTTGGGAGTGAACACAAACACCTCACGCGAGTAGACGTCCATCTTCACGTTCTTTATCAGCTCCATCGGGCCCGTTTCGGCCGTCTCCAGGATGTCGCGGATATTCGTCATCCACGTGTCCAGGTTGCTCTCGCTCTTGATGCCCTTGTATTTCCAGTGCGCCGCAAGGCCCTTCTCCGCAATCTCATCCATGCGCTTCGTGCGGATCTGCACCTCCACCCAGCGCTCATCCGGCCCGTACACCGTTATGTGCAGGCTCTCGTAGCCATTGCTCTTGGGGATGCTTATCCAGTCCTTAAGGCGCTCAGGGTTCGGAAGATACATATCCGTAACTATCGAATACACAAGCCAGCAGGCGCTCTTCTCCCGCTCCGGCGGCACGTCCAGCACCACACGGATAGCAAAGAGATCGAAAATATCCTCCACCGAATTGTGCTGCTTCTTCATCTTGTTCCAGATCGAAGAAATGCTCTTCGTGCGTCCCTTTATCTCGAAGTTCAGCCCCTCGGCCTTCAGTCGCCTGCGGATAGGGTCGATAAAAGCCTCGATATACTTGTCGCGCTTTGTCTTGGTCTCGTTCAGCTGACGCGCAATCGTCGAGAAAATCTCGCGGTTGCTGTATTTCAGCGCCATGTCCTCCAGTTGGCTCTTGATCGAGTAGAGCCCAAGGCGGTGGGCCAGTGGCGCATAAAGGTAGCTCGCCTCATGCGCCAGCTCCTTCACGGCACGCTCGTCAGGATGGTGGTTCACCGCACGCATCAGCACGAGGCGATCCACAATCATCAGAATTATCACGCGGATATCCTCCGCGAACGTCAGAAGCAACTTCCTGAAATTCTCGCTCTGCACCGTCGCGGCATGCGCATAGATCGAATTCACCTTCCGCAGCCCGCGCACGAGCCCGGCGGTATCCTCGCCCCAGGCCCCGATAAGCTCATCATCCTCCGGCATCTCGCCCTCAGAGTAGATAGGAGCCACAAGCAGCGCCGTAGCCATCGACGCGTCAGGCGAAAGCGACTCGCAGAGTTCCGTTGCCGTCCGCAGCGAATGCACTACAGGGTTAAGACCGAAGCGCGTCGGATTCAGCCCCCCCGACAAAGCGCAGGCCTCCAGCCTCCCGCGCAGTCGCCGGATTTCAGCCCCACTCATACGCCCGTACAGACGCCGCACAAGGCCCCGCGCCAGCGAACGCACCTCATGTAGCTCTGCTTCTGTGAAATAGCTCTGTCCGTTTTCCATAGACTTCATTTTTTTGAACGACAAATATACAATTTTTTTTCTACTTGGCGAACTTATTTATCGCCGCTCGTGTTTTTTATTCAAACGAACAACAATAAAACATCACAGATATGTCAAACGATCACTACAGAAAAGAAGAAAACAGTCGGCGCAAGCGCACCCGCATAAACATCTGGGTTGCCATCGGTGCAATCTTTCTGATTGTTCTCCTCATACTTTGGCTCACATTCGCCGACCTTACCGGGAACACCGACGTTGCTGCATTCATTTCTCCGGCGCTCATGCCCGGCTCCTCCCTCCCGGCTCTCTTTTGAGCCCCCCCCTCTCTCCACTCGATTTAACTCAAGAAACAGACATACTTTTTCAGCTTCCAAAAGACATAACTTTTCAAAATTTCTCTCTTTGCTATACTAATCTTAAAACCCCGGACCCGCAGCGATTGCGAATCCGGGGCGCAGATTATTTATCCAAAATATAAAGCCAAAGGAGAGCAGCTTGTCTTGTTAACGCAAGCGCCTCGCGGCGATAACATAAACCTGCACCGCCCCCAAAGTCCGACAAATCCCCCCCAAAAAAATAATCCCGGCCGGCAGCCTTACTGGCCGCAAGCCGGGAGAAAATGATGGATTCTTTTTTTTACTTGCCGAAGTAGCGCTTGTAGAGGCCGGCAAAGCCACGGCCGTGGCGTGCCTCGTCCTTAGCCATTTCATGCACAGTGTCGTGGATAGCGTCCAGACCCTGCTCCTTGGCGTTGCGGGCAATGCGCATTTTGTCCTCGTTGGCGCCTGCCTCAGCATGCATGCGCTTTTCGAGGTTGGTCTTCGTGTCCCACACGCAGTCGCCAAGCAGCTCGGCAAACTTCGATGCATGTTCAGCCTCCTCGAAAGCATAGCGCTTGAAAGCCTCCGCGATTTCAGGATAGCCCTCGCGGTCGGCCTGACGCGACATCGCAAGATACATACCCACCTCCGAGCATTCGCCCTGGAAGTGTGCGTTCAGGTCCTTGATCATTTCTTCAGAAGTACCTTTGGCTACGCCTACTTCATGTTCGGTAACGAACTTCAGCACTTCTTCATCGTCGATTTCTTTGAATTTCGAACGGGGAGCGTTGCACACAGGGCACTTTTCAGGTGCTTCGTCGCCTTCATGGATATATCCGCAGACAACGCAGAGAAATTTCTTTTTCATAATAGTTGAATCGGTTTTGGTTTATCTTGGTTTGGATTCCTTTCTTCGCAAAGTTACGAACAAATTTCGTCGCCTTAACTTAAAAAATGTTATATATTCAGCGACACACCCACTGTCACGCTCCGGGGAAGCGACGGCCCGTACACATAGCCCGAATCACGCAGTGGCCCGACGTCCAGATCCTTCTGATACGAATTGAAAATATTGCTCACCCCCGCAGTCAGGTCCATGTCCACGCGGTCGAAGAGCCGCAGGCAATAAGTGGCCCGCACCGTTGCGTCGAAAAACGACTGCGTCTTCACCGCCAGGTCCACGTCCGTGCCCGAGCCCACAAGATGCTGCACAAGCATCGGGCTCGTCCCCGTCCCCGTCAGGGTCGCCTTCCACTTCCGCGTTATCTGCCAGTTGGCCGTAAAGTAGCCGTAGACATCAGGCGTGCGGAACATCCGCTTCTCAGGCGCCACATCCGGGTTGTCGCTCCAGGCTTCGGCCTCCTTGTAGCGGCTCCGCTGCAGAGTTATGCCCCCCTGGATGTCAAAGCGGCTCGTAAAGAAGGCCTTCGCCTCGATGTTCAGGCCCATCACCCGCGCCCCGGAGCCATTGTAGCGCTCGAGCACATCGTTCCCCGACGCATCCGTGCCGATCTGGCGCAAGGCAAACACATCGCGCAAGTCCGTGAAAAAGCCCTCCACAAGCAGGTTGGTCTGCACGCTCCCGAAGGTACGGTACATATCAGCCGACACGCTCACGCTCTGAGAGCTCTCCTGCTTCAGGCCCGGAGCAAGCACCGTTACCACGCGCTCCCCACCCACGATTGCCACATGGAAGTCCTCATCGTAAGCCTGCGGCGAGCGGAACCCCGTCGAATAAGATGCCCGGAAATTGAACGCCTTCGACGGATTGAACCGCACATTCACGCGGGGCGACACGATAGGACCATGAATCATCGAGTGCTTGTCAAGACGCGCCCCCGCCAGGAAGCCCCACTTCTCGTTGCGCCATTCATTCTGCAGATAGGCGCTGTAGATGTTCACCCTCTGCAGGATGTTGTGGCCATAGCCCACCGTTACGTCGTGGAGCCTGTTGTGCGAATACTCAACTCCGGCCACAAGCTCAGCCGGCATGAAGAGGAAACGATCCATCGGGTGGCTCCACTGGCTGCCCGCCGTGACCACCAGGTCCGACGTCCGCCCGTAAGCGTTCGGGTCCATGTCCGTTCCGTAGTAGCTCTGTCGCCGCGTGGCCTGCGTAGCCGCAAACACCGCCAGGTGGTCGCGGTGCTCCCGCATCCACAGGTCGAACGTCGCCTCCCCCGCATGGATATTGTGCTCTACCTGCTCGGCAATCATAGCCTGGTGGGCCGGAACATTCAGCTGGTCGCCGCCGCGCCTGAACTCATGCGTGTTGTGGTATTCCACCGTCAGCTTCGTGTCGTCGCTCGTCCGGAAAAAGGTCCGCGTCCCTATCGTCTGGCTCTTCAGCTGAGCCACATCCGTAAAGTCGTCCCCGTTATTGTCA
Source organism: uncultured Porphyromonadaceae bacterium (assembly GCA_947176295.1). Lineage (GTDB taxonomy): Bacteria > Bacteroidota > Bacteroidia > Bacteroidales > Muribaculaceae > CAG-873. The sequence continues at coordinate 8,582 of CAMWQB010000005.1, read as the reverse complement.
TACCCGTCGCGATAGCGGCTCTGCCCGTAGATGAAGGCCCCCGCCTTGTTGTTGTCCGTTACGATCGACGCATTCAGCGTCGTATTGTTGTCCAGCGAGCCGCTCATCCCTATCGAACTCAGCGTGTGGCCCACCTGGGCCGAATTCGTCATCGGGTCCTTGGTGATGATATTGATAGTTCCGCCCACGGCTGAGGCCCCGAAAAGCGCCGAACCCCCGCCTCGCATCACCTCTATACGCTCTATCATGTTCGCCGGAATCTGCTCAAGTCCGTACACTCCCGTCAATGCCGAGAAGACCGGCCGCGAATTCATCAGTATCTGCGAATAGTGGCCGTCGAGACCGTTGATTCTCACCTGCGTGAAGCCGCAGTTCTGGCAATCGTTCTCAACTCTCACGCCCGGCTGGAAGTCCAGCCCGTCGGCAAGCGAGCACGCTCCCACAGTTGCAAGCGTCGCCCCGCTCACGATGTTCACCAACGACGGGCTTTCCCTCCGCTTTATCTCCGTCTTCGACGACGTTACCACCACCCGGTCGAGCATGAATGCATCGTCTTCGATTTCAAAATTCAGTTCCACCGTCTGGCCCTCGGCAACCTCTGTCGACTTCCGTGCGGGGGCGAAGCCCATGAAGCTCACCTCCAGAGTATAGCTCCCCGGACGCAGGTCGCGGAACATGTAGTGCCCCGAGCCGTCGGTCATCGTTGCAAGCTTCGTGTCGAGGATGCGCACAAGGCATCCCGGCATGTGTTCCCCGGTTGTGGCGTCCACCACGTGGCCTCCGATATTCGCATCCGTCGGAGCGCAGAATGCGCGTGGGCATGCAAGAATCATCACCGCGCTCACCACAGCGAAAAAATAAAGTGTCTTAATCAATGTATCAATGATTTTAATTGTACTTTGTTATTGAAACCTTCGTCGGGAAGCGCCCTCGCGGCGTCCTCGCAAATTCTCTTTCGCCCGCAAAATTACAAAAAATCGCCCGTTTCGCAAAAAAAGAGAGCAGGCCCCGAGGCCTGCTCTCTTGGAATATTTCCTTATTTCTTTCTATTGCGCACCGAGCGGACAGCGCTCGACGAGCCTCCGGAACTGCTCTTGGGCTTCTGCTCCTTATATTTTTTCGAGCTCGTCTTTCCGGAGCGCTTCGTGCTCCGTTTGGCCTTCTGCTCCTTCTCTGCCGGAGCCGCGCTTTCCTCCACGGAGGCAGCAGCCCCGGATACATCACCTTCAGATGCGGTCGCTGCTTCGCTCGCAGCGGCTTTGGCATCCTTCTTGGCCTTGGCGGCAAGCACCTCCTCGCGCGTCGGAACCCAAAGCTTGTCCTCGAAGTGGTCCAGGCGTCCCTGGATGCTGTCCTGCGCACGCTTCAGGTCGTCAGGGTCGCTGTACATCTGCACCATCGACCGGTTCTTAAGGTTGCGCGTCTTGTAGATTTCGCCGTCATACATGTTCAGCGTGAAGAAATCGTCATACGAGCACGTCGGCAGATTGTTGTCATCATCCACGAAGATTGTCTGAGCGGCAAGATAGGGGCGGATATCCGAGAATTTTACCCAGAACATCGGATACTTCAGAGCATCCCCGCCGAAGTCGCCAGAGCGGTGAAGCACCGGGCAGATGGCCTCCACAACAGGGCGAAGCTTATTGCGGCGCGTGTCGAACTCCCAACGCTCGACAACGAAATAGCTCAGAACCTCGTTCGTCGGAACATCATTCTCATCCACGCTATATTTCGGATTCTTCTCCGTCGAACCCTTGGCCGAGGTGTAAGGAATGCCGAAGCGATCGAACACATCGCGCAGGTTCACCTTATACTGGTCCGTGAACACCTCCCGTCCGTCGAGATATTCGTAGGCCGGAACCCGACCCTCGGCGAGCTGCTTCAATATGATGCGGAACAGATTTTCCTGCCCCTCCACAGGCTCTTCAGGGAAGTAGAGCGGGGCATTCCGGTCCTTGTCCAGGTCGATAGAGCGATAGATCACACGCATCCACTGCCGGTCGGCATCCGTTATCGTGCTGTTGTCGTCGCCGTAGAAGGCCTGCATGCGCTCCGTCACGACCGTCCCGTCCTGCGTCCGTTCCTGGCGGTCGCGTCCTCCGGTCCGGCGGCGCACGCTCCCCCCGTTGTCGTCCTGGGCCATCAGACTCCCGGCCGCAAGGAGGGCCGCTGCTGCTATGAGGCTTATGCGTTTAAGTGTCATAATCTGTATATGTTCTGTGCTTATAGTCGTTCTTTTTGCTGTATTTCAGTTCACTATCACTTCCATCGGCGAAAGGTCGCGCGTTATCCCGTCAGGCCCCACAGCCTTCACTCTCGAGATGAAGAAGCGTTTGCCGCGGCTCAGTCGCTGGAATTGCTGCTTCTGACGCTGCGAGAAGTTTGCTCCGTCCGAGTTCTCGGCCATGGCATTGCCCGAGCCGTCAAACATGATGGTCTGGAAGCCAAGGACCTTGAACGGTGTGTCCAGGAGGCCGTCGTCGATGGCGGCCCCAAGGCCTCCCGCTGCCAGGAGCGCTCCCTTGGCCAGCGGCTTCGAGCCCTTGTAGTGCTCGGTCTGCCCCTGCGCGTTCTGGTAGGCTATGTAGGGGGTAGGATCGGGAAGCTTCCGCACTCGGAAGCTCGTCTGTGCCACCGGCACGGGCTTGCCGTCTATCGTAGCCGTTACGCTTATCACGGCGTCCTGCCCCACCGTGCCCGGCTTTGCCACCCAGTGGTCGCCTTGCCGCGTCAGAGAGCCGTTGCTCATCGTGGCCGATATTTCACTCATCGCCACGCCCGGAACCGAGATGCTTATCGGGTTCTCGATGCCCGCGTAGAGCACGTTCATCATCGTGGCCGACACCGTTGCCATAGGCTCCATCACCGTGTACGACGACGTGAAGGGATGCCGGGCGGTGGTGCCGTCGCTCAGAGGCACCTCCAGGTAGCCCTCGTATGTATAAGACCCCGGGTTGCCGGCCGTGAATTCATATAGCCCGCGGTCGTTGCCCAGCGGCTTGCCGCCGACATACACCTGCGGCCTCTGCGTCGTGTCCACTGCCGCAAGCACTATGTTGGCCGAGTATTTTCCTCCGCGGATCACGAGGCGGCTCTGAGGAAGCACAAGCGCATGGAGCTCATTCACGCGCACGTCCCCCGCATCAACCTGGCTCAGAAGCGACGTCAGCGCTTCGCCCTCGGCGTAGAGCACATCGTTCTGAAGCTTCGCCAGAAGCGTTACGGCGGCCACTACAGGCTGCTGCTCGAAGCGGCTTTCCTCCCAGGTCGTCGCTGCCAGAGTGCCGCGTCGCAGGATGTTCTCCGTCGACAGCACCTCGGCTATGTTCCCGCGCTTCACCGTGTCGGGCAGGAGCGCGCACACGTGCTCGCGGTAGGCATCAAGCTGCTTCCGGAGCTCGGCTCCCCGGTTACGACCCGGAGCAAGCATCACCACGGCCGCTGCCTCAAGGTCGTCGCGGCTCTGGATGTTGTTCACGTCGCCCTTCTTGCCGTCGGCCTCGCGCACGATTTCAAGCTTCAGCGCCTCGATAAGCGTCGTCAGCGAATCCGTGTGAGCCCGCAGTGCGGTGGCCTTTTCAAGCCACGGACCGCCCTTGTCGGGGTTCTGCTCCGTCAGGGCCTGCAGCTCGCTGTAGATAGCTCCGTTGCGGAGGCCTACGTTCGTGTTCGTCCGCGTCAGGCCGTCATGCACCTGCGTGAACCCGTCCAGGACGTCGCTCGACACATTCAGTGCGAGCATCGCCGTCAGCACGATGTACATCAGGTTGATCATTTTCTGTCGCGGGGACAGTCGGTTCGAATTTGAGGCCATTTGCGTTTTATTTCGGTTTTATCCCTGTTCTGTTGGTTTTCAGTTTACTTATCCTCCGTCGGGAGCCCTGCGCCGGGCATCCCGCCGGGACGGTACATATTCACGGTCATAGCCGTGATCATCTTCTCGTACACGCTGTTGAGCTGCTGCATGTAGCGTGCCATCTTCTCGGTCTCCTCGCAGTAGCGAGCACTTTCCTGTGCGCTCTTCTCATACATGTCGCGGATATCCTTGATGCCGCGGTTCACGCGGTCGATGGAGTCGATCTGCGAGCTCACGCTCTTGAGCTGGATTTCGTATATCGTATTCAGCCCGCTGATGTTGTGGTCCAGATTCTGCATCTGCTCCACATAGCCCTGCGAGCTCCGCGTTATGGCTTCCGAGTTCTGCGTTATAGCCTCGTAGCTCTTCAGTAGCACGTCGCTCACCCGGTTCAGAGCCTCGGTCGTGTCGCGCAGCCGCATCATTTCCTGTGCTATCCCGCTCATCTGGTCGAGATACTGCTGCGTGGCGCTCGTCAGCTCTGCCATGCGCGACAGCTCGGAGGCTGCGGCGTTCATCTTGGCTATCGATTCCGACAGCGAGCGCGTGTCCTCGGCGCTCAGGTCTATGCCGGCAGGAAGGCCTGCCGCACGGCGCGCTTCCGCGCCACTCACCCCAGGGAAGCCGCTCGCGCCCCCTCCGGCAACTACGATGCCCCCGCCGCCCATGGCCGGTCGGTCTTCCTCGTCGTGCGTGTTAAGCACCGGGAAGACCTCTTCCCATTTATACTCCTTCGGAGGCCGGTCGAAGGCCGTCAGAAGGAACATCAGCACCTCCGTGCCCATGCCTATGCAGAGGAGAGTATTGCCCCCGGGAAGGTGCAGAATCTTGAATAGCGCGCCCCAGATGACGATGGCCGCACCGATTGAATATGCGAAATTGAAGAAACGCTGACCGCTCTCGCTCGTGATGAACGCGCTTATCACGTTCTTATATTGGTTCACTTTGCCCATGGCTGGTGTTTGTCGTGTAGTGTTGTTGTCTGTTCGATCTGTCTGTACTTATCACTTCTTCGCTCCCGGTGCCTTCTGGCCGCGTGCGAAGCCTATCTGCGAACGCACGCATCGGAAGCCGATATACGACCGCTGCTCGTTCTGATACTCCCACATCCGGAGGTCCGAACGGATATTGTGCGCCACATCCTTCCACGAACCGCCGCGAACGATTTTGCGCTTCATCTTGTAGGGGTCCTCCTTCGCCGCATCGTAGCGGTATTCCGGATTCAGGTCGTTGGTCAGCCGTCCCACGCTTTCGGTAAAGGCCGTCGAGGTCCATTCGCTCACGTTGCCCGCCATGTCGTAAAGCCCGAAGTCATTGGGCGCGTATGTTCCCACACGCGAAGTTATCAAGTGGCCGTCCTTCACGTAGTTGCCCTCGTTAGGCTTGAAGTTGGCGTAGAAGCAGCCCTTGTCATCGCTCAGAGCCAGGTCGCCGTCCCAGGGATACATGTTGTCGTCGTTGCCGGCGCGTGCTGCATACTCCCATTCGGCTTCCGTCGGGAGACGGTAAGGCTCCACATACACGCCCTCGCGTCCGAGCGAACGCCGCAGGTAGTCCGTGCGCCAGTTGGCGAAAGCATTCGCCTGCTCCCAGCTCACGCCCACCACGGGATAGTCGGCATAGCCGCCGTGAGCGAAATACATCCGCACGTAAGGCTCGTTGTAGGCATTCTCGAAGTCGTTCACCCAGGCCGTCGTGTCGGGATATACATTCACGATATACGTGTTCAGGAAGTCGTAGTCGCCCGTCAGTGCGCGCGAGATGGTCTGCCGCACGATCTCCCCCTCCTCTGTGAAGTAAGCCGTATCCTTGCTTATCATCGGAGCGGTCGTCGGGGTAGGGCGGTCCGTGTTGTATTCCCGGCGGCGGGCATCCAGACGATTCTTGCGCTTGGCTGCCTCCGTGTGGTTGTACACCTCGTAGCGATAGTTCATCTGCGTGGCGTCAAGCTCGCGAACTCCCGTAATGGGGTTGGTGCGATACACGCTCTCGATTGCACGGAGCTCGTCTTCGTTAGGATTGCGCCAGGGGATAGCCTTATTCCAGTTCAGATGAGGCTTCACGGGATTGCCCTCGCGGTCTTCCTCGATTTTGAAGTCTTCGTTCCCGCCGTAGGCAGGGTCGGCCAGTCGTTCGCGGATTATCGAGTCGCGAACCCAAAGCACAAACTGCTTGTACTTCGAATTCGTGATTTCAGTCTCATCCATCCAGAAGCCGTCAACCGAGATGCCGCGAGCATTGGCCTGAAGGTTCCAGAGCGAATCTGCCTCCTTCACGCCCACTTTCATCGACCCGCGGTCAACAAGAACCATGCCGTATGGCGTCGGTTCCGACCACGACGTCCCGCCGACGCCCGTTACTTCGCCGCCGGCTCCTGTGCGTGCGCTCCCTGCGCAGCCCCCAAGGCCCGCTGTGGCCGCAGCTATCGCAAGGATCGGTAGTATGTTCTTGAATATCTTCATATCTTAGTCTTCGAGGGGTTTCTGTAGTTCGTTTGTAGTATTTGGATTGTTTTCTTTACATTATTCGGATGCTCTTGTGCCTGTGCCGGTTCTTGTCCGAGAGATTCAGCTTCAGGGCATAGCCCAGAAACAGCTCGTGGCTCCCGGAGGAGGCTTTGTGGATGGCGCTCGTCGAGTAATCGTAGCTGTACCCTATGTAGAAATCCTTGATTTCTGCCGCTAAGGAAATGACCACGCCCTCGTTCCATCTGTAGCCCACGCCCGCACTCAGAAACTTCTTCCAGCGCCCGCGCAGGTCGAGCTGACCCGTCGTGAACGTAAAGTCACTCTTCACAAGCACTGATGGCATTATTTCAAATAACGTATTTTTTATCGGAATATTGCTCCCCGCCGTAAAATATAGCGTCCGCGAAGCCTTGAATTCATATCGCTGGCCCCCCGCGGTCTCCGAGCCACCCCCGGCATCCCCCGCATTCATCGTTATCGTGGGAGACGTCAGATGCGTGCATCCTATTCCGGCATGGAACCATTTGTGCTCATATCTCAAGCCGGCCGCAAGGTCCAGCGCCGTCCCGTGGATGTCCTGCGTCGGGATAGCCTCGTCAGCCCCCTCGTGGTAGTCGTCATCGCCGGGAAGATAGACCTCCGAGCCCTTGAACGACTGGTCGTACATCCCTATCTGCAGGCCCCCCGACCATTCGCCTCCGAGCTTCCGGAGCTTATATGAAATCTGGGCACCCACAGAGAGGCTCTTGTATAGGCCGGCACTCTCCTGCATCGCCACAACCCCCAGCCCTATTCGCTTGTTCGCTATCTTGAACGGCATGTCGCCGGTGAGAACAAAGCTCATAGGCGCGTTGTCGATACCCACCCACTGGAGGCGCGCACCGCCGCGCATTCGAACCACATCCCCCGCTCCCGAACCGGCAGCCGCCGGATTGTAGAGCGTTGGCACAGCCCAATACTGCGAGAGCTGCCCGTCCGTCTGGCCTCGGAGCTCGAAAGGCTGCAGAGCAGCTGCCATCACGCATCCGGCCACAAGAATGATATGTTTTATAAGCTTATTCAAAATAGAAAGAAAGTACTATCATTTTCGAAGTTGCCTTCGACAGCGACTGGGTGAATTTAAGGCTCGCAGGGTCGTCCACAAGGTCCGGGCGGTCGTGCTGAAGCACATCCGTCAGCCCGAAGCAGAACTTCAGCTCGGGAATCAGCTTGAAGTACGGAAGGTAAAAATCGCATCCGAAGCCCACCGTAAGGTAAGCGTCCCCCGTTGTCAGACGCAGGTAGTCGGCACGCTTTTTCGAAACGTCGAATGCCCCCATCACACCCCCAACAACGTATGGCCGCAGATTCCGCCACCGTTGAGCCGCAAATTTCAAATCCACAGGAAGGGTAATGTAAGTGCTCTTTATGCTCTGGCGCTCGATAGAGCCCGTCCCAAGCTCACGCATCGTTATATCGCGGCTGCCGAAATACATCCCCGGCGAAAAGCGAAGCGAAAAGTAGTTGTTCAGTCTCAGGTCGAAAAGACCGCTCACATTGAAGCCCGGCTGGAAATTGGGCTGTTCCATCCTCCACTCCTCCCCATCGGCTGTAATAAACCCATTGTGGGTAAGCTTCAGGTCCTGAGCATGCATTCCGACCGAAAAGCCAAGATGCCACGCCCGCATATCGGCATACGGCCGGTTCAGCACCTTGTCATTCAGCCCTCGCCGTCCCTTGGTCGCTCCCATGGCCTCAGGAGCGCATACCAATGCAGCCACCGCAATCACAGCAGCAGTCCACACAACGCTCAATATATTTCTAAATCCGAAACTCATCACCAACAAAAACGCCAAATCCCCCAAAATATTGTATACCCCCGCGGAATTATCCGCTTCTGAAATATTATATGTAACCCCGATAAACGCAAGCTTCATATCGATGCTCTCAGGGCATTCTTAGCTCTTGGTGTGTTGCTTGCACATTCTATTCATCGCTTCCCCGAAGGAAGCTTGGCCGTGAGCCCGCTCATTTCCGGATTTATAGTCCTCTTTCGAGTGCCTGCATTTTATTTCATATCCGGCCTCGTATTATACCCTGCATTAGAGCGTATTATAGCTTTTGCAATAGGAGGGGCTTTCGTTGATTGATAAAAAGTTACGACAGCTGTTAGTTCCCGCCTGTATCTTTCTGTTCATTCACCCTTTCCGTCATCATCACCTTAGGCATCCACGGCCTGATATGCCTCAATCCCCACATCAACAAATACCTCTTCGGAC